>DATLME010000037.1:0-10283 GCA_035537395.1 Sphingomonas sp.
CAAGATCCCGGCCGGGATCCAGTCGGGCAAGCAACTCCGCCAGCGCGGCGCGGGCATGCCCGTCCTCCAGGGGCGCGGTCATGGCGACCTCGTCATCCAAATCGAAGTCGAGACACCGACCAAATTGTCGATGCGACAGAAGGAATTGCTGGAAATGTTCCGCGAAACCGAGACGGGCGACGAGTGTCCCGCGAGCCAAGGCTTTTTCGCGAAGCTGAAGGGGGTTTTCGCGGGGGAGTGATTGGATCGCGGGGCGGAGTTTCGCGTCGTCCCGGGCTTGACCCGGGTCTCGCAGCCACCCGCGCCGCACCTTGCAACTCTGGGTCCTGACTTTCGTCAGGATGACGGAGAGCAGGCGACGCTACATTCCTTCCCAGCGCGGGGAGGGCGACCGCCGCGAGGCGTGGTGGAGGGGCAGCTGCAAACGCCTGCGTGGCTGCCCCTCCGTCACGGCTTTGCCGCGCCACCTTCCCGTGCCGGGGAGAAATGAGGAGCGGGCCACTGCTTGCCCGCCCAGCGTCGACCCGGTATCGCCGCCAGCAAACCGGGGGACAACCATGATCGATCGACGCCACTTCGTCGGCGGCGCCGCCGCGCTGCTCGCCGCCCATGCGGCCGCAGCCGGCCCGCCGTCACGCTTCGCCACCATCGTCGACGCGGTTGCGCGCGAGCACGCCTTCAACGGCATCGTCGCTCACGCGTACAATGGTCGCCGCGACTACCTCGCCACATTCGGCCACGCCGATGTCGAGGCGCGCACGCCGATCACAGCCGCCACCCGCTTCGCGTTTGGCTCCGCCTCCAAATGGCTGACCTCGGTCGCGATCCTTCGGCTCGTCGAGCAGCGCCGGCTCGATCTCGATCGCCCGATAACCACCTACCTGCCCGCCTTCCGGGCCGACACCGGCGCGCGGCTGACGTTGCGCGGGCTGTTGTCGAACACCAGCGGTCTCGCCGATGCGGTGAGTGCGGCGGTCAAGCGCGATCCATCGATCCGCGCTTCGACCGAAGGCACCGCACCGATCCTCGCACGCTATGCCGGCGACAATCTCGCTTTTACGCCCGGAACGGCCTGGGAATATTCGTTCCTCAACTGGATTATCGTTAACGCCATCCTCGAACGCGTCAGCGGGCTGCCGTTTGCGGCCGCGCTCGATCGGCTGGTGTTTGCGCCGCTCGGCATGCGTGGGGCGGGGCTGGTCGACACGCTCGGCGGACGCCGTGCGGATACTGCGTGCGCCTATGCGACGCTGGTCCCGCCGGTACGCAAGATGGCGGGCGTGCCGCCGTTCGGCGCGGCGAGCGGCAACGTCTTCGCGTCGGTGGACGACGCTATCCGCGCCGCGCACGGCATCTTCGCGGGGTCGCTACTGTCGCGCGGTTCGCTCGCCGCGCTGACGACGGTGGTCTGGGCGCCGGAGGATTACGCACTCGGCGGGCGGGTGCGCGATGTCGCTGGCCATCGCTGGGCTTGGGAGACCGGCAAGATCGACGGCTACCGCGCCCTGATCGCACACCAGCTCGATAGCGATCGCACGATCGTCGTCTTCAACAACAGCGATATGGCGCAGGCACCGATTGCAAGGCTCGCCGAAGCGATGATCGCCGCCTGATCGAAAGGCCCTGGCCGCCCCCTCGTCAGAGAGGGCGGGGGCCGATGGATCAGAGGATGGTTACGACCACCCCGACCACCAGCGCCTGGGCCGCGATCGCCAGCAAGCTGCTGGTCACGGTCTCGAGCATGCGCATGGTTAGTCTCCGAACCGGTGAAATAACCGGTAAGCGCGATATGGCGTTAGTATCGCTTCGACGCAATTTTGTAACAATCAATCGCGATTGCATGTGACGCAATCGCGGCGGCGGTCCCGTGAACCCGAAGACAAGTCCGGGATGACGGTCCAGGCTCAAGCCGTTCCGAAGACCCGCGCGAAGATCGTGTCGACATGCTTCAGATGATAGCCAAGGTCGAACTTGTCCGCGATTTCCTCGCGCGACAGCGCCGCCGTTACCTCCGGGTCATCCTGCAGCAACGCCATCAGCGACAGCGCACCGTCCGAGTCCCACACTTTCATCGCGTTGCGCTGGACTAGCCGATAGGCATCCTCGCGTGACACCCCCGCCTGGGTAAGCGCCAGCAGCACCCGCTGCGAGTGAACGAGCCCGCCCATCTTGTCCAAATTCTTCATCATGCGCTCGGGGTAGACGACCAGCTTGTCCATCACTCCGGTCAGCCGCGCCAGCGCGAAGTCTAGCGTGATCGTCGCGTCGGGGCCGATATAGCGCTCGACCGACGAATGGCTGATATCGCGCTCGTGCCACAGCGCGACGTTCTCGAGCGCCGGCGTGACGTACCCGCGGACCATCCGCGCGAGCCCGGTGAGGTTCTCGGTCAGCACCGGATTGCGCTTGTGCGGCATCGCCGACGAGCCCTTTTGTCCGGGCGAGAAATACTCCTCCGCCTCGAGCACTTCGGTGCGCTGGAGATGCCGGACCTCGGTTGCGAGCCGCTCGATCGATCCCGCGATCACGCCCAAGGTTGCGAAGAACATCGCATGGCGGTCGCGCGGGATCACCTGGGTCGACACCGGCTCGACGGTCAGACCCAGCTTGGCGGCGACATGCTCCTCGACGAACGGGTCGATGTTGGCGAATGTCCCGACCGCACCCGAGATCGCGCAGGTCGCGACGTCCGCGCGTGCCGCGACCAGCCGTGCCCGGCACCGCGCAAACTCGGCATGCGCCTGCGCCATTTTCAGTCCGAAGGTCACTGGCTCGGCATGGATGCCGTGGCTGCGCCCGATCGTGGGCGTCATCTTGTGTTCGCGTGCGCGGCGTTCGAGCACCACGAGGAGCTCGTCGAGATCGGCGAGCAGCAGGTCGCTCGCCCGCGCCAGCTGCACCGCGAGGCAGGTATCGAGCACATCGGACGAGGTCATCCCCTGGTGCATGAAGCGCGCCTCGGGGCCGACATGCTCGGCGACGTTGGTCAGGAAGGCGATCACGTCATGCTTGGTCTCGCGCTCGATCTCGTCGATGCGGTCGACCTCGAATGCGCCCTTCTCCCAGATCGCCTTTGCGGCTTCCCTGGGCACCACGCCCAGTTCGGCGAGCGCATCGGTGGCATGCGCCTCGATCTCGAACCAGATCCGGAAGCGCGCCTCGGGCGTCCAGATCGCGACCATCTCGGGCCTCGAATAGCGGGGGATCATGTGGGGGCTCCGTGAAGTTCTTCGGCGCCCTAGCAGCCAATTCGGGGTCGATGCACCTGGTTTAGCGCATGGGGAAGCGCCGTTCCCGACATGGCGGAGATGGCTACAGCAAGCCCTGCGCGCGCAGGCTGACATGCCCACTGGCCCCCATCACGATATGATCGTGCACCGCAATGCCCAGCCGCTTGCCGGCCTCCACGATCGCACGCGTGATCTCGATGTCGGCGCGGCTCGGCGAAGGGTCGCCGGACGGGTGGTTGTGGACCAGGATGATCGCGGCCGATCCAAGATCGATTGCCCGCCGGATCACCTCGCGGACATGCACCGCGGCCTGATCGATCGACCCCTGGCTCATCACTTCGTCGCGGATCAGCATGTTACGGGTGTTGAGGTGGAGCACGCGAAACCGCTCGATCGTGTGGTGCGCCATGTCGGCGCGCAGGTAATCGAGTAGCGCCTGCCAGTTGGCGAGCACCGGGCGATCGGCGACCTCCGCCTGAAGCAGGCGGATGGCGGCCGCATGCGCGATCTTTATCGCGGCGATCGATGTCTCGCCCATGCCGTCGACCCGCCCCAGCGCGACCGCGTCGGCCGTCAGCACGCCGCCGATCCCGCCAAATTCGCGCAACAGCGCCTTCGCGAGCGGCTTGGTGTCGCGGCGCGGGATGGCGAGCGCGAGCAGATATTCGACCAGTTCGTGATCGAGCAATGCCCCCGCGCCGCCGCCGAGCAACCGCTGGCGTAGCCGTCCACGGTGCCCCGCGCGCTGGTCGCTTTCGGTGTCGGCCATCGCGACGACGCTAGTGGCGGCCGACGGCGCCCGCAATTGCGTGAAAACCCTGCACCTGCTTATGGTCGGGCGATGTGGTGTGCAGTGCGAGCGTGACCGACGATAGCGCTCCTGCGCCGACCGCCCGTCGCCGGCGGGTCGCCACCGGCATCGCGATCGTCATGGTGCTCGCGCTGGTCGCCCTTTGGCTCGTGCGTAAGCCGATCGCCGAACATTTCATCGATCGAGCGCTTGCCGGCAGCGGGGTTCCGGTGCGCTATGGCATTGCCGACCTCGGTTTCGGCCGGCAGCGCCTCGTCGACGTGGTGATCGGCAGCCCCGACGCCCCCGATCTCGTCGCCGACTGGATCGAGACCGAGACCGCGATCGGCTTGTCGGGCGCCACCTTGTCGGGGGTGCGTGCCGGGCGGTTGCGTGTCCGCGGGCGGCTTGTGGACGGGCGTGTCTCGCTGGGTGCGATCGATCGGCTGCTGCCCGCCTCCTCGGGCAAGCCGTTCGCGTTGCCTGCGCTCGCGCTCGACGTCGAGGACGGACGGATGCGGCTGGAAACGCCCTGGGGCGTGGCGGGCATCGCGCTGACCGGACGGGGGCGGCTCGACCGCGGCTTTGTCGGGCGCATCGCGGTCGTCAGTGCCAGTCTGGCGCTTCCCGGCTGTCGCGCCGACCAGGTTGCCGCGGCTTTGCAGGTCCGCACCGCGCGCGGCGGCGTGGTCCGGCTCGACGGTCCCGTCCGGTCGGATAGGATCGCGTGCGCCGGCGTACGGACCGGCGCGGTGCGCAGCGGTCTGATGGCGCGCATCGTCACCGCGGATCGGCTGGGCTGGTCGTTGCAGTCGCGGCTGGCGGTGGCGGGGCTGCGGCATGGCGGGTTGGTCGCAGCGTCACTTGCCGGCACGGCGACGCTCGGCGACACGAGCGGCGGCGCGACCGGCCGAGTCGCGCTCGTCGCCCGGGACCTGCGCGGGTTCGGCGTTCGGGCCGGTCGTGCGGGGGTCGACGGACGGGTCGATATCGCCGCCCGCACGCCGCGGTTTCGCGGCACGGTTGCGCTGGGGGAGGCGAACGCATCGGCGCTGGTGCCGGTTTCGCATTCGACGCTCGGTGCGGGCACGCCGCTGGCGCCGCTGGAGCAGCGGTTCGTGCGGGGCGTCGAGCGGGCGGCAACGCGTTTCGACGCAACCGCGACGGTCGATGCCGCGCCCGATCGCGTTGCCGTAGGAGGCATGACGCTGACGAGTTCCAGCGGCGCGCGCGTGACGCTCGCCAGCGGGTCCGCGCTCGCGTGGAACCCTGAGGAGGGCGCGACGATCGACGGGACGGTGCGGGTTGCCGGCGGTGATTTGCCGACCATTGCCGCGCGGGTCCGCGGCAGGGCCGGCGTGATCGCCGGCACCGCCACGATCGCGTCCTATAAAGCGGAAAGTGCCCGCCTTGCGCTTGCGCCAATCGTCTTTTCCGCCGGTCGCGGCTCCAGCCACGTCGCCACGACGGCCACTTTGTCGGGCCCGCTCGGCGATGGTCGCGTCGATGCGCTGACGGTCCCAATAGATGCGCGCTGGGCGCGCGGGCGGCTGACGATCAATCCCGGTTGCGCGCCGGTCGCGTGGCAGCGGGTCGCGGCCTCCGGGCTCGTCATCGATCCGGGGCGGCTCGATCTCTGCCCGCTGGGCGCGGCGCTGGTCGTGGTCCACGATGGCGGAGTCAGCGGCGGAGCGCGGCTAGGCGGCGTTCGTCTTGCCGGCCGGCTCGGCGCAACCCCGCTGGCGATCGCGGCGGCGGGCGCCGAGGTACGGCTCGCCGACCGCGGCTTCGTCCTGCGTGGGGTTGGCGCCCGGCTCGGCCCGCCGGCGCGGCTCACCCGCGTCAACGCCGACACCCTCAGCGGCACGCTGGGAAGGAACGGCGCGCTTGCCGGGCAATTCGCGGGTGCAGCAGGCCAGATCGCGAATGTGCCGCTGCTGCTCGGCGGTGCCGCGGGTAAGTGGACCTATTCGGCGGGAACGCTCGCGCTCGGCGGCGCGATGACGGTCACCGACAGCGCGGGCTCGCCGCGGTTCCAGCCGCTTGCCGCGCGTGCGGTGGCGTTACGGCTCGCCGACGGGCGGATCGCAGCATCGGCGACGCTTTACGAGCCGACCCGCGACGTGGCGGTCGCCGAGGTCGCGATCACGCATGTCCTGTCGAGTGGGCGCGGCGGCGCGCGGATCACGGTGCCCGCGATCAGCTTCGACGAAGCGTTCCAGCCGGAGCTGCTCACCCGGCTGACGTTCGGCGTCATCGCCGAAGTTCGTGGAACCATCACCGGGAGCGGCGCGATCGCCTGGTCGCCAGCAGGGGTTACCTCGACCGGCGATTTCGCAACTGCGGGAACAGATCTAGCCGCCGCCTTCGGCCCGGTTACCGGCCTGCGCGGCAGCATCCATTTCACCGACCTGTTGGCGCTCGAAAGCGCACCCGCGCAGGTCGCCACCGTCGCCACCATCAATCCCGGCATTCCGGTGACCGACGGCCGCATCACCTACCAGACCTATCGCGGCAGCCGCGTCCTCGTGAACGGCGCGCGCTGGCCGTTCGCGGGCGGCACGCTGACGCTCGATCCGACGCTGCTCGATTTCTCCGCCCCGCAAGCCCGGCGGCTGACCTTCCGGATCGACGGGGCCGCCGCAGATCAGTTTCTCCAGCAGTTCGAGTTCAAGAACCTCGACGCGACCGGAACCTTCGACGGCGTGCTGCCGATGATCTTCGACGAACGCGGCGGGCGGATCGAGGGCGGCCGCCTCACCGTGCGCGCTGGCGGCGGCAGCCTCGCCTATGTCGGCGAGCTTACCCAAAAGGATCTCGGCATCTGGGGCAATCTGGCGTTCCAGGCGCTGAAATCACTGCGCTACCGCGATCTCGGCATCGTCATGAACGGGCCGCTTGCCGGCGAGATGATCACCGAAGTCCGCTTTGCCGGCATCAGCCAGGGCGCGGGCGCGAAATCGAACTTCCTCGTCCGCAAGCTCCAGCGACTGCCGTTCGTGTTCAACATCCGCATCAAGGCGCCGTTTCGCGGCCTGATCGATTCGGCAGCGTCCTTCTACGATCCCCGCCGGCTCATCGAACGCAACTTGCCCCAGCTGCTCGAACGCCAGAATCGTGGCGATCCGCCGCCGCCACCTATTCAGCCCACCGAAAGCGAGACCCTGCCATGATCTTTTTCGTAAAGACCACGCTGGAGAGGATGACCCTGCCGATCGCGATCGGCCTGATCGTCGGTACCGCCGGGTGTATCAACGTCACCGCACCCGACAAGCCGATCGAGATCAATCTCAACATCAACGTCACGCAGGAAGTAGTGTATCGTCTCGATGGCGAGGCGAAATCGCTGATCAAGCAGAACCCGGGGATATTCTAGACCATGACGCTCCGTTCCACGCACAAGGGCCTGTTGATCGCCGCGGCGATCGCGTTCACCGGCGTTGCCGCGGTCGCCTATGCGCAGACGCGCGATCCGGCCTATGCCGCGGCGCGGGCGGCAGGGCAGGTGGGCGAACAGCCCGACGGCTATCTCGGGGTCGTCGGCGGCGGCTCGGCGGAGGTGCGGGCGCTGGTCGCCGACATCAACATCCGCCGCAAGGCCGCCTATACACAAAGTGCGCAAGCCAGTGGCGCTACGGTGGAGCAGTTCGCTTTCACCAGCGGCTGCAACCTGATCGCACAGACCAAGGCGGGCGAGATGTACAAGACTCCCGCGGGGGCCTGGGAGAAGCGCGCCGGCCCGCCGCAGCGAGATCCGCGCTGCGCGTGAGGCTGCTGCGCCCGCCACGCGGTTGACTTCGCTACCCCCGCTTTATAAACGCCCGGTTGCGACTGCGGGTCAGCCCGTGCTTGCCCTTGTCGTCGCCGGCTCATCTCCGGCGGCGTTTCTTTATCAGGACCCCAAAATTGGCCGACGACCGCCGATCCGATCCCGCCGAGCTCGACGCCCGCCTTGCGCGGGCGCAGGCGTCGCGCGTCGACGGCGCGGCACCGGTCAAGCCCGCCAAGGGCTATTCGCAGGGGTCGCGAGTCCTCGCTGAGCTGATCGGCGCACCGATCGGCGGCGGCATCATCGGCTGGGCGCTGGACCGCTGGTTCGGTACCAGCCCGTGGCTGTTGCTGATCTTCCTGGCGCTCGCGATCGTCGCGGCGTTCCGCAACATCTTCAAGATTTCGAAGGAGCGCGCAGAGTGAGCGCCGGCAGAATAGACCCGATGGAGCAGTTCATGGTCGAGCCCGTGCTCGGCCGTCACCTGACGATCGGCGGGTACGACGTTTCCTTCACCAACTCGGCGCTGTTCATGGTCGTCGTGTTCGTGCTGCTCGCGCTGTTCATGGCGGGCGGGATGAAGCGCCAGCTGATCCCCGGCCGGTGGCAGGTCGCCGCCGAATCGGTGATCGGGTTCATCGACAACATGGTCAACGTGAGTATCGGTGCGGGCGGCAAGAAGTTCGCGCCCTACATCTTCTCGCTCTTCATGTTCATCCTGTTCGCGAACCTCGTCGGCGTCATGCCGCTCGCGATCCTGCCCGGCTTCCACACCTTCGCGGTGACCAGCCACATCACGGTTACCGCGGTGCTGGCGTTCGTGTCGTTCGGGATCGTCCTCGCGGTCGGCTTCGCCACGCACGGCCTGAAGTTCTTCTCGCTGTTCGTGCCGCACGGCGCGCCGGCGTGGCTGATGCCGGTCATCATCCCGGTCGAATTCGTGTCATTCATGGTCCGCCCGTTCTCGCTCGGCCTGCGGCTCTTCGTCGCGATGACCGCGGGGCACATCCTGCTCGAGGTGTTCGGCAGCTTCGTCGTCCAGGGTCTCAACGCGGGCGGCCCGCTCGGCGTGGTCGTCAGCGCGCTCAGCTTCGTGATGATCGTCGGGGTGAGCGCACTCGAGCTGCTCGTCTGCGCGATCCAGGCCTATGTCTTTGCGCTGCTCACCTCGCTCTACCTCCACGACGCGGTGCACCTGCACTAGGTCGCGGCAAGTTTTTCGTTTCGCATGTTTTTTGAATGGAGTTTTTCATGACTGATCTTGGTGCAATGTACATCGGTGCCGGCCTCGCGGCGATCGGCGTCGGCCTTGCCGCGCTCGGCGTCGGCAACGTTTTCGGCTCGTTCCTCGAAGGCGCGCTGCGCAACCCGGGTGCCGCTGACGGCCAGCAGGGTCGCCTGTTCATCGGCTTCGCAGCATCGGAGCTGCTCGGCCTGATCGCATTCGTCGTCGCGATCCTCATCCTCTTCGTCGTCAAGTAAGACCGAGGACCGTCGATGCCTCAGCTTTCCCAAATCGGCGCCATCTACGCATCGCAGCTGTTCTGGCTCGCGATCGTATTCGGGCTGATCTATTTCGGGATCGGCAAGGCGATGGTCCCCAAGATCGAGCGTACGATCGACGATCGTAACGCCCGCATCACCGGGGACCTCGCCTCGGCAGCGGCGGCGCGGGACGCGGCGCACGCGTCCGAACAAGCCTATCAGAGCGGGCTCGATACAGCCCGTTCACAGGCGACGCAGACCGTAGGCGCGGCCAAGGCCCGTGCAACCGCGGCTGCCGAGACCAAGATGAAGGCGGGCGACGCGGCGGCGGCAGCGCGCCTCGACGCGGCGACCGCCAGCATCGCGACCTCCAAGGGGCAGGCGCTGGTCGAGATCGAGGCGGCTACCGTCGAGGCGGTCGAGGCGATCGTCGCCAAGCTATCGGGCGTCACGCCCGATCGCGCGCTGGTCGAACAGAGAGTGAAGGCGGAACTGGCACATGGTTGAGGGCCACTCCAACGCGTTGAGCACGGCGGTGGGCACCGCCGAACTGCACCACACGCCAACCGCACTCGGCATCTCCGCGCCTGGTTGGGTGGCGCTGTCGATGCTGGTCGTCATCGCGATCCTGATCTGGAAGAAGGTGCCGGCGCTGGTCGGACGGGTGCTCGACGAGCGCATCGCGACGATCCGAACCGATCTCGACGAGGCGAGCAAGCTGCGCGCCGAGGCCGAGGCGATGCTCGCGGAGGCGACCGCGCGCAACGCGGCGAGTGCGGGCGACGCGGCCGCGATCGTGGCGCATGCCGAGGCTGAGGCCGTGGCGATGCTCGCCAAAGCCGAGTCCGATTCGACCGAGCTCGTCGCCCGTCGCCAGAAGATGGCGGAAGACAAGATCGCCGCCGCCGAGCGCGGGGCGATTGCCGAAGTTCGTGCCGTCGCGGCCGATGCAGCCGCCCGGGCTGCTGCTGCGATCATTGCGGACCAACACGGCGCCGCGGCTGACAAG
>DATLME010000038.1:0-17508 GCA_035537395.1 Sphingomonas sp.
GTGGACGACTTGCCGGCCCGCCCGCCAGACTGCGTCGACCCTCGGGCCCCCGCCCGCGAAGATCCAGCGATCGAGCACCCGGTCGCCCTTGCCGAGCGGATCGTCGGACAGGGCGACAAAGTCGGCCGGGGCACCGATCGCGAGCCCGCTATCACAGCCGAGCGCCTGCCCGCCACCCGCCACCGCCGCCCCGATCAGCGTGCGACCGGTCGGAACGTCGGTCGCGGCCAGCACGGTACGTCGCCGCAGCGCCAGGCGCTGGCCATATTCCAGCATCCGCAGCTCCTCGGCTGCGTCGATTCGGACGTTGGAGTCGCTGCCGATGCCGAACGCCCCGCGATAGGCGTCGGCGGGGAAGATCCCGTCGCCCAGATTGGCTTCGGTGATCGGGCAGAGCCCGACTACCGCACCACTCGTCGCCACCGCCGCGAGTTCGTCGGCGTCGACGTGCGTCGCGTGGACGAGGCACCAGCGCTGGTCAACCGGAGCGTGATCCAGCAGCCAGGCCACCGGCCGCTGTCCCGACCATGCGATGCAGTCCGTGACTTCGTTGAGTTGTTCGGCGACGTGGAGGTGGATCGGAGTCGCTAACGCCATGGTCTCCAGTGCGAGCAGCTCGTCGGGGGTGACGGCGCGTAGCGAATGCGGCGCGACCCCCACCAGCGCGCCGGGCAGGCCCGCCACGGCGCCGCGGCTCGCATCGAGCAGCCGGGCGAAGCCGTCGAGGTCGTTGACGAAGCGGCGCTGTGCTTCGCTGGGCGGCGCTCCGCCGAACCCGGAATGGGCGTAGAACACGGGCAGCAAGGTCAGCGCTATGCCGGTTTCGGCAGCCGCGCGAGCGATCGCCGCCGCCATCTCCGCGGGATCGGCATAGCGCGTGCCGTCCGGCTGATGATGGAGATAGTGGAACTCGCCGACCCGGGTGAAGCCGGCCTCCAGCATCTCGACGAACGCCATCGCGGCGATCGCGGCGACGTCGTCCGGCGTCAGGCCGCCGACCAGCCGGTACATCAGGTCGCGCCAGGTCCAGAAATCATCGTGCGCGGGGCCGCTTGGTGCCTCTGCCAGCCCGGCCATGAGCCGCTGGAAGCTGTGGCTGTGGAGGTTCGGCAGGCCGGGTATCGCGGTAGCGTGGCGGACATCGCCGGGAAGCGGCTCGACGCCTGGCTCGACCGACGCGATCAGGCCGTCCGCGATCCCGATCCGCACCTGTCCCGCCCAGCCTTGGGGAAGCAGCGCCTGCTCGAACCAGATCGACGTCATTCGCTGCTCCATCGGTACTGGACACTAAGCGGCGCCCGTGCTGTTGTATATACAAATGGCAGGAGCCGACATGCGCTGCGACAGGGTTTGGCGGAACGCACGATTGGCGACGATGGTGGGCGCGGGGCTCGGGCTTGTCGAGGACGGCCTGGTCGCTGCCCGAGACGGCCGGATCGTCTATGCCGGCGCGGCCGGCGCGGCGCCCGTTTTCACAGCTGATACCGAGGAGGATTGCGGCAGGCGCTGGATCACCCCTGGGCTGATCGATTGCCACACCCATCTGGTCCATGCCGGTAATCGCGCGGGTGAATTCGCGCAGCGGCTTGCGGGCGCAAGCTACGAAGAGATCGCCCGCGCAGGGGGCGGTATCGTATCGACGATGCGCGCGACCCGGGACGCCAGCGAAGACACGCTGATCGCGCAGACGCTGCCGCGGCTCGACGCCCTGATCGCCGAGGGCGTGACTACCGTCGAGGTGAAATCGGGCTATGGGCTCAATGCCAACGACGAAGCGAAGATGCTGCGCGCGGCCCGGCGCCTGCCCGACGCTCGCGACGTGCGCGTCGTCACCACCTATCTCGGCGCGCACGCGTTGCCGCCCGAATTTGGCGGCGATCCCGACGGCTATATCGACGAGGTCTGCACGCAGATTCCGGCGCTTGCCTCCGCAGGTCTCGCCGACGCGGTCGACGCATTCTGCGAGGGGATCGGGTTCACGACCGCGCAGGTCGACCGGGTCTTCGCCGCGGCGCGGGCAGCCGGCCTTCCGGTCAAGCTGCATGCCGAACAACTATCGGCGCTCGGTGGGGCCTCGCTCGCGGCCCGGTACGGCGCGTTGTCCGCTGACCATCTCGAGCATGCGACCGATGCCGACGTCGCCGTCATGGCGTCGGCGGGGACCGTGGCGGTGCTGCTGCCCGGCGCCTACTACTTCATGCGCGAGACGATGCTGCCGCCGATCGCCGCATTTCGCGCTTACGGTGTCCCGATTGCGCTGGCGACCGATTGCAACCCGGGCACCTCGCCGCTGACGTCGCCGTTGCTGGTGCTCAACATGGCCGCAACCTTGTTCCGGCTGACCGTGGAGGAAGCGTTGCGCGGCGTCACGGTCAACGCCGCGCGTGCGCTCGCTCTCGACGCCGAGATCGGCACGCTGGCAGCGGGCAAGGCGTGCGATCTGGCGATCTGGGACGTCGGCGACCTTGCCGAGCTGGTCTACCGCATCGGCTTCAATCCCCTCCATTCACGCGTCAGGAACGGCCGATGATCCTCAGCCCCCGTGCCGTCACCTACGAGCAGTGGCTGGCGATCTATCGCGGCGCGACCCCGCGTCTCGACCCCGCCTGTGCGGAAGCGATCGAGGCAAGCGCCGCCGCTGTCGCGCGGATCGTCGCGCGGGGCGCACCGGTCTACGGCATCAACACCGGTTTCGGAAAGCTGGCGAGCGTCCGCATCGATACCGTCGATCTCGCCACGCTCCAGCGCAACATCGTGCTGAGCCACTGCGCGGGGGTGGGCGAGGCGATGCCCGTCCCGATCGCCCGGCTGATGATGGCACTGAAGCTCGCCAGCCTTGCCCAGGGCGCGTCGGGGGTACGCCCCGCGACGATCGCGATGCTGGAAGCGCTGCTCGAACGCGGGCTGACGCCGGTGGTGCCCGCGCAGGGTTCGGTCGGGGCAAGCGGCGACCTTGCCCCCCTTGCGCACATGACTGCCGCGATGCTCGGGGTCGGCGACATCGTCGTCAACGGCGTGGCGATGCCCGCCGCTCAGGCGCTGGCGCAGGCCGGGCTCGCGCCGCTCGAACTCGGGCCGAAGGAAGGGCTGGCGCTGCTCAACGGCACCCAGTTCTCCTGTGCCTACGCGCTTGCCGGACTGTTCGAGGCCGAACGCCTCTATCGGTCGGCGCTGGTCACCGGGATCGTCTCGACGGAGGCGGCGAAGGGATCGGACGCGCCGTTCGACCCGCGCATCCACGCGCTGCGCGGACATCGTGGCCAGATCGACACCGCGGATGCGTTGCGCGCGATGATGGCCGGCTCCGCGATCCGCGCCTCGCACCGCGACGACGACGGTCGCGTGCAGGATCCCTATTGCCTGCGCTGCCAGCCGCAGGTGATGGGCGCGATCCTCGATCTGCTGCGGCAGGCCGCAACCACCCTGATCACCGAGGCCGACGGGGTCAGCGACAATCCGCTGATCTTCCCCGCCACCGACGAGGCCCTGTCTGGTGGCAATTTCCACGCGGAGCCGGTCGCGTTCGCCGCCGACATGATCGCGATGGCGCTGTGCGAGATCGGCAGCCTGTCCGAACGCCGCGTCGCGATGCTGGTCGATCCCGCGCTGTCGGGGCTGCCGGCGTTCCTCACGCCCCGCCCGGGGCTCAATTCGGGTTTCATGATCCCGCAAGTCACCGCCGCGGCGCTGGTCAGCGAGAACAAGCAGCGCGCCTATCCCGCCAGCGTCGATTCGATCCCGACCTCCGCCAACCAGGAGGATCACGTCTCGATGGCAGCGCATGGCGCACGCCGGCTGATCGCGATGGCCGCCAATGTCGACGCGATCCTCGGCATCGAGTTGCTGGCAGCGGTCCAGGGCTGCGACTTCCATGCGCCGCTGGCCTCGAGCGAGCCGGTCGAGCGGGCTCGTTCATTGCTGCGCGCGCGGGTGCCGACCCTTGCCGACGACCGCTACATGGCAACCGACATCGCGGCAGCGACCGCGCTGGTCGCGGACGGGTCGCTGGTCGCCACCGTCGGCACGCTCCCCGGGCTGGCGGGATGACTCCGGACTGGCTGCACGTCACCCGCGCGGACACGCCGCTGATCCTCGCGATGCCACATGGCGGCACGCTGCTGCCGATCGGCGGATTCCGCTCCGACTGGTGGGCGCGTCGCGACACCGACTGGCATATCGGCGATCTCTATGCAGGGCTCGCCGACGCCACCATCGTCGCGACGGACATCTCGCGCAGCATCATCGATGTGAACCGCGATCCTTCGGGTGCGTCGCTCTATCCCGGCCAGGCGACCACCGCGCTGTGTCCCACCACCAGCTTCGACGGCGATCCGCTCTACGACGGCGCGCCGCCCGACGCGGCGGAGATCGCGCACCGCCGCGCCCGCTATTTCGATCCCTATCACGCCGCGCTGTCCGCCGAGGTGGCGCGGTTGCGGGCGCGGCACGATCGCGTGGTCGTCTATGACTGCCACTCGATCCGCAGCCGGGTACCGCGCTTGTTCGACGGCGAGCTGCCCGAACTCAACATCGGCACCAATGGCGGCGCCAGCTGCGCGCCGGAGCTGCGCGACGCGGTAGCGGCGGTCGCGGGCGGATCGGGACGCAGCCATGTCGTCGACGGCCGCTTTCGTGGTGGCTGGACGACCCGGCATCACGGCCGCCCCGATCGGCGCATTCACGCGATCCAGATGGAGATCGCGATCCGCGGCTATCTGCGCGAGCCGATCGGCGACGTCGGCCCGGCCAATTGGCCGCCCGCCTATGACGCCGCCTTCGCGGCACCGCTGCGCGCAACGCTTGCGGCCATTCTCGCCACCTGTCTGGATTTTGCCCGATGAACCGCCTCGACCCGACCCGCGTCGTTCGCGCCGCCACCGGTACCACGCTCAGCGCGAAGAACTGGCTGACCGAGGCGCCACTGCGGATGCTGATGAACAATCTCGATCCGGAGGTTGCCGAAAATCCGCACGAACTCGTCGTCTATGGCGGCATCGGCCGCGCCGCACGCGACTGGGACAGCTACGATCGCATCGTCGAGACGTTGCGCCGCCTCGACGGCGACCAGACCCTGCTGGTGCAATCGGGCAAGCCGGTCGGCGTGTTTCGCACCCATGAAGATGCGCCGCGGGTGCTAATCGCCAATTCGAACCTCGTGCCGAAATGGGCGACCTGGGAGCATTTCGACGAGCTCGATCGCAAGGGGCTGGCGATGTACGGGCAGATGACCGCGGGCTCGTGGATCTATATCGGTACGCAAGGCATCGTGCAGGGCACCTACGAGACGTTCGTCGAGATGGGCCGGCAGCATCATGGCGGCGACCTGTCGGGCAAGTGGCTGCTGACTGCAGGACTGGGCGGGATGGGCGGCGCGCAGCCGCTCGCGGCGGTCATGGCGGGCGCGTCGTGCCTCGCAATCGAATGCCAGCAGTCGCGGATCGATATGCGGCTGCGCACTGGTTACCTCGATCGCGCCACCGATGATCTCGACGAGGCGCTCGCGCTGGTAACGAACGCGAGCGCGCCGATCTCGGTCGGGCTGCTCGGCAATGCCGCCGAGCTCCTGCCGGAGATCCTCGCGCGCGGGGTCTTGCCCGATCTCCTGACCGACCAGACCAGCGCGCACGATCCGGTCAATGGGTATCTGCCCGCGGGTTGGAGCGTCGAGCGCTGGCTCGCCAGTCGCGAGCAGGACCCCGCCGGCGTCGCCATGGCCGCCAAGGCATCCATGGCGCGGCACGTGCGCGCGATGCTCGACTTCCAGGCAGCGGGGGTTCCCACGGTCGATTACGGCAACAACATCCGTCAGGTCGCGAGAGACGAAGGCGTTACGGACGCGTTCGCCTTTCCCGGCTTCGTCCCCGCCTATATCCGCCCGCTCTTCTGCCGCGGCATCGGCCCGTTTCGCTGGGTCGCGCTGTCGGGCGACCCGGAGGACATCTACCGGACCGACGCCAAGGTGAAGGAGCTGCTCCCCGACGATGCCAATCTGCACCGCTGGCTCGACATGGCGCGCGAGCGGATCCGCTTCCAGGGGCTTCCCGCGCGGATCTGCTGGCTCGGCCTCGGGGACCGTCACCGGCTCGGACTCGCGTTCAACGAGATGGTCGCGGCGGGCGAGCTGAAGGCGCCGGTCGTGATCGGCCGCGATCATCTCGACAGCGGCTCGGTCGCCAGCCCCAATCGCGAGACCGAGGCGATGCGCGACGGCAGCGACGCGGTCAGCGACTGGCCGCTGCTGAACGCGCTGCTGAACACCGCCAGCGGCGCGACCTGGGTATCGCTGCATCACGGCGGCGGGGTCGGCATGGGCTATTCGCAGCATAGCGGCATGGTCATCGTCGCCGACGGCACGCACGAGGCGGCGAAGCGGCTGGAACGGGTATTGTGGAACGACCCGGCGACCGGCGTGATGCGTCATGCCGATGCCGGCTACGACATCGCACTCGATTGCGCCCGCGCGCGCGGGCTCGATCTTCCGGCGATCCTCTGACCTGCTTCCACACTAGCCGAATCGGACGTTTCGAGGCATAACAATGCGACGCGCGACGCGCGGCGACGGCTTGCGGGGCCGGAAGATGTCGGGGGGCCTTTAGGAGGCTTGCCATGATTGAGAGCTCTATCGCGACTGGCGTCAACGAAGAACATTCGGACGACGGGCACCGCCTGATCTCGTCCACGCGGATCGAGGGCACGCCGGTTTTCGACCGCCGCGGCGCGAAGATCGGATCGGTTCACGCGCTGATGATCGACAAGCAGACCGGGCAGGTCGAGCATGCCGTGCTCACCTTTGGCGGGATCCTGGGCTTCGGTTCCCGTGCTTACCCGCTGCCCTGGTCGATGCTGAGCTACGATCCGTCGGCGCGGGGCTATGGCCTGGATCTGCTCCGGGCCGACATCGAGGAAGCGCCGTACATGACGCTGGACGGTTCCGATCGGCCGCGGCGCTCGCAGGAACCCGCCTATCGCTACTGGGATACCTATCTCTGAAACCCGCCCGCCGAATGGCGACCCCATCGCGATCGATGTTGGTGCCCTCCCAAAGAGGTAATCCCGACTAGCTTGCTTTGGGTTAAGCAAACTAAACTATACTGCGGGCCGACGAACGACGCAGAACCTTCATGTCGATCCGGCAACTATGTTGCGGATGCATGATCGCGCGCCTTACGCGCATGCTGGACGTGGTTGCTACTTCAATGGACGGAACCTTTGCCCTCTTGGACGAGCGCATTTCGAAAAGGAGGCTTGAATGAGCAACATTTGCAAGTTCGGTTTTGCTGCATTGCTTCTTGCCGCTGCGCCCGTGCAGGCTGCCGAATACGCCGCGACGGTCATCGCGACGGGGCTGAACGCGCCGCGCGGATTAGCCTTCGGGCCGGACGGCGCGCTCTACATTGCCGAAGCCGGCACGCTCGATCCCGCCGGGCCCGCCACCGTGATCCGCGGCGCGCCCGCTTATCTGAGCAACACCGGCTCGATCACGCGCTATTTCGAGGGCAGTCAGACGCGGATCATCACCGGCCTCGCCGCCTTGGTCTCGACCGGCGAGGGCGGGGGCGGACCGCAGGACATCGCCTTCGGCAGCGACGGCACCGGCTATCTCGTCACCGGGCTCGGCGCGGATCCCGGGGTGCGATCGGGGGACTTCGGAGCTTATCCGAACGCGGCGAACCTCGGCGGCCTGTTCAGCTTCAACATCGGCGGCGGCGGCGTGACGAGGCTTGCCGACATCAGCGCCTACGAGGCGGCGAACAATCCGGCCGGCGGTCCGCTGGATTCCAATCCGTTCCACATCGCGGTGAACGGCAACCGGCTGTTCGTTACCGACGCCGGTGCCAATACCCTGTTGCGCGTCACGCCGGAGGGCGGGACCTCGCTGGTTTCGGTCTTCCCCGGGCGGGACATCGGCGGCGGCTTCCCCAGCGATGCGGTACCGACCGGCGTCGCGGTGGCGGCAGACGGCACCGTCTATATCGCGCAGCTTACCGGCTTCCCGTTCACACCGGGAGCGGCCAATATCTACCGTCTGGCGCCCGGGGGCTCGATCCCGACGGTTTTCGCTACCGGGCTCACCAACATCACCGATCTCGCCTTCGGCGCGGACGGATCGCTGTATGCGCTCGAGCTCGACGACAATGGACTGCTGAACCCGGGTGGCAGCGGTGCCATCCTCCGGATCAACGCCGACGGTTCGCACGAGACGATCTACAATCAGGGACTGGTCACGCCGACCGGCCTGACGATCGGCGGCGACGGCGCCTTTTACGTGACCAACTTCAGCGCCGGCGGGCCCGGCCAGGTCCTGCGGATCGCGGTCGTTCCCGAGCCATCGACCTGGGCGCTGATGCTCGCCGGGTTCGGGCTGGTGGCGCTGACGCTGCGGCGCAGGGAGCGGGCGGGTCGGCTCACCGTCATCGCCTGAACGCGAAGGGCACGGGCGACCCGCCTGCCAGCCGACAGGCGGGTCGGTGCGAGAGAGTCAGGGGCGATGGTTCATATGGTCGTGGTCGCGACGCTTGAGACCCAGCAATCCGGCAAGGCCAAGCAGGCCGAGCAGGCCCCATTTCTCGTGGTCGCCGTCGCCGTCCTCGTCACGGTCGACGCTGGTCGGCGCGTCGGCGGTCGGGGTGGGCCCCTGCGCGTTGGCGGTTCCGCCGGTCGCAGCAAGGATCAGCCCGGCCGCGGTGATCGCGAGATGCTTTTTGGACATTCTCTACCTCCTGTTGTTGCAAGGCGCCGACTGCGATGTCTCCGCCCGCCGACTTCCAAAGCGTGCGCGCGCCTCCGGTTCCGCACGCCGGACGCGCGCACGTTCGGCGATCCGGATTCATGATGGCGATCGACCGCGGGGTGCGTGGAGCGGCGACACCCTCGGGCGGTGGTGCTCGGCGACGATGTCGGGCATCTCGTCCGGACCGGGCAGCGAACCCCGCGCGGCTGGAGGACGGAAAACATGGCGGAGCGATCGAACCCGGCCGACGTCGCGGCGATCGACGCGCGCATCGCCGCGGTTGGCGGCTGGCGCGGCGAGACCTTGGCGCGACTGCGGGCATTGATCCGCGAGGCGCTTCCCGACGTCGTCGAAACGATGAAGTGGAAGAAGCCGTCCAACCCGGCAGGCGTCCCCGTGTGGGAACGCGCGGGCGGCGGCATCCTGTGCACGGGCGATGCCTTCAAGGACAAGGTCAAGCTCACCTTCGGTCGCGGTGCGATGCTCGAGGATCCCGACAAGATCTTCAACGCGAGCCTCGACGGCAACGCGATGCGCGCGATCGATCTCGTCGAGGGGGAGATGGTCGATCCGGCCGCGTTCATCGCCTTGATGCGGGCGGCCGCCGCGGACCAGGCCGCGATGCGGCAGCGATAGAAGGGGCTGGCGGCAATGGTCACGGACGCGCGCGAAGCGACGCTCGCGCTGCTCGCCGCGCGCGCAGCCGAGGCGACGATCTGCCCGAGCGAGGTCGCACGGGTATTGGCGGCTGCTGCTAGCCCGGCAGCGCCGACCGCTGCTTGGCGCGAGATGGTGCCGGCGGTTCATGCCGCGGTCGATCTGCTGGTGGCCGACGGAATCGTCCGGCTCAGCTGGAAAGGACGGAAACTCGAAGCGAGGGCAGGGCCGTATCGGATCGGTCGCGATGCGCGCGACGGGCGATAGCTGCCGCCACGTGAATGGAGATCGACGATGTCGCTGGCGCTCTATGCTCACCCATTCTCCTCCTATTGCCAGAAGGTACTGATCGCCTTGTGGGAGAACGACACGCCGTTCGCCTATCGCCATCTGGAGGAGCCCGGAGCGGGGGAGGAGCTGGCGGTGCTTTGGCCGATCGGCAAGTTCCCGGTGCTGGTCGACGGGGATCGCACCATCGTCGAAACCAGCATCATCATCGAATATCTCGATCTCCATCGCCCGGGCAACGTCCGGTTCCTGCCCGACGAACCCGCCGCCGCGCTCGAGGTGCGGCTGCTCGATCGGTTCTTCGATCAATATGTCATGAACGCGGCGCAAGTCGCGGTGAACGAGTCGCTGCGCAGGACGCCCGATCGGTTGAACGAGGCGAGGCGGAGTGCCGCGGCAGCGCTCGAGGTCGCCTATGGCCTGCTCGAGCAGCGGCTCGACGGACGCGAATGGGCGGCAGGCGAGGGTTTCTCGCTCGCGGACTGCGCTGCGGCGCCGTCGTTGTTCTACGGCGACTGGGTGCATCCGATCGACAAGGCCTATCCGCGCCTGCGTGCGTATCGTTCCCGGCTCCTGGCACGCCCCTCCTTCGCGAGGGCGGTAGAGGAGGGGCGGCGGTATCGTTCGTACTTCCCGCTGGGCGCACCGGATCGGGATTGAGCCTCGGCCGGCCTGACGCGCCGCTGCATGTCTCGAAATGATTAGTCCCGATTAGTCGCACCCGCGGTGGCCCCGGTGCGCTATGAAGATCGTCGGACGGACAGCGCATGGCCGCGGCCGACCCGCGCCGGGATCGGCCCGAGCCGCATCGTCGTCGGCGCCTTTCGCCCTTGGTCGCACCAACGCTGCATCCAACAAGGGATCATCCGATGACCAGGAACCGGCTCCTCATTGCGCTACTCTCGACCCTCGCGCTGGCAACTACTCCCGCGCACGGGGCGACCGTGTCCGACGCGGTCGGCGATTTCGTCCCGGGCTTCATCGGCCCGAACAGTCCCGATCTCGACGTCACCAGCTTCTCGGTCGGCTACAACAGCGCGACCTCGACCTTCATCTTGGGCGCGTCTTTCGCGGGCGCGATCGATCCGTCGGTACCCGGCTTTTACGTGATCGGCGTGAACACCGGCACCGGGACGCTCGCGCCGTTCGCGTCGCTCGGACAGCCCAACGTCATCTTCAACCAGGCGATCGTCGTCCGCAAGGACGGCACCGGCAATATCGGGGCCACCGCGCTGGCGCCGGGCACCATCACGATTTCGGGCAATACGCTGTCCGCGCTGATCCCGCTGTCGCTGCTGCCCAGCACCGGCTTTGTCGCCGAACGCTACGGCTTCAATCTCTGGCCCCGTGTCGCCACCGGCAACAACAACCAGATCTCGGATTTCGCCCCGGACAACGCGACGCTTGCGGTGGTGCCGGAACCAGCCAGCTGGCTGCTGATGCTGTCCGGCTTCGCCGTGGTCGCCGGCGCCTTGCGCTATCGTCGGCGGCGTCCGTCGCTCACAATCGCGCCCGGGCGAGCGACGCGGGCCGGCTGACCGGGCCCGGACGCTAGCAAAGGTGGCGCGCGGCTTCCGCCAGCAGCCTTTCGGCGGTGAACGGCTTCAGCAGCCTCGGCGCACTCTCGAGGTCGGGGTCGGTCAGCAGCTTGTCCTGGTAGCCGGTGACCACGAGGAAGCGGACGCTGAGTTCGCGGCAGCGTCGCGCCACCGGCCCGCTCAGTTCGCCAGCCAGATTGCCGTCCAGCGTCACCGCGTCGGGCCGCTCGCGCTCGATCATCGCGATGGCGTCCGCGACCGTGCCGGCATGCCCGACGACCGCGCAGCCCGCGTCGGTCAGCATGTCCTCGATCACCAGCGCGATCATGGTCTCGTCCTCCACCACCCCGACGCGGAGCGACGGCAGGCAGGACTTGCGATCAGGCACTTGCAGGCCTCCGTTCCTCACGCTGCGGCAGAATGGCCGCGGCTTCATGGATTTCGAATGCGAGCGACCAGCTGACGCCGCGCGGCCCCATGTCGCGTTCCGCGCTGCCACGAAGGTCGTTGGCGACCGATCGCTTGACGAGCCGCGTGCCGAACCCGTCGGCAGCCATCGCCGGCGGGCTTCCAGCACACTCCTCGCGCCACGATAATGCAACGCGGTCGTCGTTCGCGGTCCAGCGTACCTCGACGCTGCCTTGTCCGCCCGCGAGCCCGCCATATTTGGCGGCATTGGTGGCGAGTTCGTGGAAGACGAGCGCAAGCGACACGCCCTGTCGCGGCCCGAGCTCGACCCTGGGGCCGCTCACCGTCACGCGTTCTGCCGCTTCGAACGCATAGGGGGCGAGCGCGCCCTCCACCAGCTCGGCAAGCGTCACGCCCTGCCAGTCGGTCCGCAACAGCAAACCGTGCGCATCGGCCAGCGCCGCGAGCCTGCCCTCGAACGAGGCGCGGAAATCCGCCAGGCTGCTGGCCCGCGATACGCTGGCGATCGCGAGCGACTGGACGATCGCAAGCACGTTCTTGACGCGGTGAGACAGTTCGGCGGTGAGCACCGTCTGGTGGTCGGCGTAGCGCCGCAGCTCGCGCCGATCCTCGATCCGGCGGACGGACAGGTCCACGAACCGGCACAGCACGATCATCGCGGGGATATAGGTGATCAGCGCGCCCGCCAGGATCGCCTGCGCGATGTACCACGCCCGCGCGTTCCAGGGGCCGAGCAACGGCAGCACCGAATTCGCCAACGCCAGCACGACCGCGATCGCGATGGTCCGTGGAATTGAGTTCATCGCCTGTGGCGCGCCCCAGAGGCGCCGCGCGCCGAGGCCGAGGGCACAGGCGATCGCGATGCCGAGCACTCCGCCCCAGACGAAGGTGCCGAACCAAGCACGCGCCAGTGCGGCGATCGCTGCCGCCACAAGTCCGCCGAGCGGACCGGCGAACAGTGCGGCGGTCGCCACGACCACGTTTCGCAGGTCCCCGGGGATGCCCGGCACGATCGGGAACGACGCCAGCATGCAGGCTGCCGCCATCGCGCCGAACATCGCGCCGAGCAAAAGCTCGCGGCGCCGGCCGCTCAGCTCCAGCACCCGCGGCAACGTCAAGGCGAGCAGCGCGGCGCATCCCAGCATCGCGAGCAGCGCCACCGTCGCGGAATGGACCAGCTCGATTATGGGAGGCATGAAAAGCTCAAGGTCCACCATTCTCCGCGTCGGTTATGCCGGCTGTCGCTGCTTCGGGCGGAGGTGGCTGATACAGGCCGATGCCCGGGTAGGCGACAGGATTCCATCCCGGCTGCTGCGTCCGGTCACCGCCGCCGCCGCGCTTGTCGCGACCATGTCGGCGGTGACGGAACAAGCCCTCAGAGCGGCGCACTGCGCCGTAATCGCCCGCTACTGTTTCACACGATCAACGACATCGCGGCGATGTGTTGGTCGCGGTCACCTTTGCGGATGCAATCGAGGCCTTGAAACCTTGTCATTGCGACTGGAACGCCTTCAGCCGGTGCCAGTCGCCGTCGGCACCGCCGTCGGGGCGACCCTGCTGCTCCCAGGACACATAGGCCCGCTCGCGAAGATGCTGGTCGAGCGCCCGGTGCCAATGCTCGTCGGCGCGGCCCTCGGGCCGTCCCTCCTCCTCCCACAGCGCATAGGCGCGTTCCCGAACCATCTGCTCCAGCCCCCGACGCGTCTCCGACATACTGCTTATTGCGTCGTCGACCGGCTCCATTCGACCACCCCGGCTGATGTGCATCCGCGTGGTCAGGCTCGCGAGATCGGTATTTGGAACCAACTGGCCGTGCGCGGCAGCCTCCAGCGCCCTGGCTCGGAAGTCTTCCTCGGTTGCAGCGTCGTCGAGCTCGACGGGGTAGGTGTGAATGACGAGGCCGTTGGCGCCTAGTACGTCCACGAGACGCTCTGTCATGGTGATGTCCTTTTCGCGATTGGTCGGGTCCGTTGCCGGATGATGAGTGCCGAGATCCGGGACGAACGCTTCGCTACTTCGCGTCCGCGCGCCAGAACTCGACGAAGAAGCGCGCGCCATCCAGCAGATCCACGCGATGAACGATGGTCGGCTCGACGACGCCGGGTACGCCTCCCGCCGCCAATACGGCGTCGCTGGCCAACCGACGCGGATCCGCTATCCGGTATCGCAATCTGCCTGCGGTAACGTGGATGATCCCCCACACGCCCGCCTTGGTGCAATGATCCTTTGTAAGGCCCGCAGGAATGGTAGCCTGCGTGAATTCGGCCGTCCGCTTATAGGCGCAGAGGCCTTCCGGAAGATGGGACGGGTTTGCACTGGGTTGCATGCTGCAGCTCCGTCTTCGGCTTCGCTATCGATGTCCCGGTCGTTCGCCCGGTGCGCCGCACGCCGCATTCGATGATACGCCCTCGCCGGTACGCTCGGGTGGTTCGATGAACTGCCTTTTGCACCGATAGGCGACCTAACGAAATGCGTAGTAACCGAGGGTCCCCGCTCGAGCCGCAACTCAATGCCCAGGTGCGTATTTTCCGAGGGTAAGCAACACCATGGGGCATCGCTAGAAACCCGCATCGATCGACTCGCCGGGTACAACGCTTCGGCTCGACTGGAATGGTAGCCCCAAAATGACCCGACACGGCGACGGAACCTGCCCCCTCGCGCGCCGCCCGCGCCATTCTGCGCAGCCTGGTCGAGCGGCTCGAACCTGTCCGATCGCTGCAGCCCGGAGCACCGCGCCATGAACCAACATTCGCCACTCGCGCCCGTCCGCGGTCCGACACCCGCCGCCCCGCTGGCGCCCGATCTCCTGCGCCGCATGGATGCCTATTGGCGTGCCGCCAACTACCTGTCGGTCGGCCAGATCTACCTGCGCGACAACGCGTTGCTCGATCGGCCGCTGACGATCGCGGACGTCAAGCCGCGGCTGCTCGGTCATTGGGGGACAACGCCGGGACTGAACTTCCTCTACGTCCATCTCAACCGGCTGATCGTCGAGCAGGACGTCGACATGATCAACATCATCGGCCCCGGCCATGGCGGCCCCGGGCTCGTCGCGCACACCTATCTCGAAGGCTCGTACACCGAGCGTTATCCAGCGATCGAGCGCAGTCGCAGCGGCATGCACCGGCTGTTCCGGCAATTCTCCTGGCCCGGCGGCATCCCCAGCCATGTCGCGCCCGAAACCCCCGGTTCGATCCACGAGGGTGGCGAACTCGGCTATTCGCTCGCGCATGCCTATGGCGCCGCGTTCGACAATCCTGAACTCGTCGTCGCCTGCGTCGTCGGCGACGGCGAGGCCGAGACCGGCGCGCTCGCGGCCAGCTGGCATTCGAACAAGTTCCTGAACCCGGCGCGCGACGGCGCGGTACTGCCGATCCTCCACCTCAACGGGTTCAAGATCGCGAACCCGACGATCCTCGCGCGGATCGACGACGACGAACTCGACTCGCTGTTCCGCGGCTATGGCTATGACCCGGTCGTCGTCGCGGGCTTGGACCCGGCCGAGGTCCACCAGCAACTCGCCGCCGCGCTCGACGGCGCGATGGCGACGATCCGCGCGATCCAGTCGGCCGCCCGCATCGAAGGCGCGACGGTGGCGCGGCCGCGCTGGCCGATGATCATCTTCTGCACGCCGAAGGGCTGGACCGGCCCGAAGACCGTCGACGGCAAGCCGGTGGAGGGGACGTGGCGTTCGCACCAGGTGCCGATCGCGGACTTCAAGGACCCCGAGCATCTTCGCCAGCTCGAGGCATGGCTGCGCAGCTATTGCCCCGAGGAATTGTTCGACGCCGACGGCAAGTTCCTCGACGAGTTCGCGTCACTGGCGCCGACCGGACACCGGCGGATGGGATCGAACCCGCATGCCAATGGCGGCGAACTGCTCGTGCCGCTCGCGCGCCCCGACTTCCACGATTTCGCGATCCCCGTCGCCGGGCATGGCGAGACCAAGGCCGAGGCGACCCGCGTACTCGGCCGCTATCTGCGCGACGTGATGAAGCTCAACATGGACGCCGCGAACTTCCGCGTGTTCGGCCCCGACGAGACCGCGTCCAACCGCCTCGCCGATGTCTATGACGTGTCGGGCAAGGTCTGGATGGCGGGGATCGACGAGGTCGACGAGCATCTGGGGGTCGATGGCCGGGTGATGGAGGTGCTCAGCGAGCATCTCTGCCAGGGCTGGCTCGAGGGCTATCTGCGGACCGGGCGGCACGGGTTATTCTCGTGCTACGAGGCGTTCATCCACATCGTCGATTCGATGGTCAACCAGCACGCCAAGTGGCTGAAGGTGACCAACGGCATTCCGTGGCGCCGGCCGATCGCGTCGCTCAACTATCTGCTGACGTCGCACGTCTGGCGGCAGGACCATAATGGCCTGTCGCATCAGGATCCCGGGTTCATCGATCACGTCGCGAACAAGACCGCGGACGTCGCGCGGATCTACCTGCCGCCCGACGCGAACTGCCTCTTGTCGGTCGCCGATCACTGCCTGCGCAGCCGCGGCTATGTGAACGTGATCGTCGCGGGCAAGCAGCCCGAATGGCAATGGCTCGGGATCGACGACGCGGTGCGCCACTGCACCGCGGGCGCGGGGATCTGGCAATGGGCGGGGAATGACGAGGATCCCGACGTGGTCATCGCCTGCGCGGGGGACGTGCCGACGCTCGAGGCGCTCGCCGCGGTGACGTTGCTGCGCGACTATGTGCCCGACATCCGCCTCCGCGTCGTCAACGTCGTCGACCTGATGGTGCTGCAACCCCAGTCGGAGCACCCGCACGGGCTCGACGACCGCGAGTTCGACGCCCTGTTCACCACCGACAAGCCCGTGATCTTCGCGTTCCACGGCTATGCGGCGATGATCCACAAGCTCACCTATCGCCGTGCGAACCACGCCAACATCCATGTCCGCGGCTACAAGGAGCGCGGCACGACGACGACGCCGTTCGACATGGTCGTGCTCAACGATCTCGATCGCTACCGGCTCGCGCTCGACGCGATCGAGCGCATCCCGCGCTTCGCCGACCTGCTCCCGCGCGAGACCGCGCGCTACTGGACGACGATGGAACGCCACAAGCTGTGGATCGCCGAGCATGGCGACGACATGCCCGAGATCCTCGACTGGCAATGGTCCGCGGGATGACGACCGACCGCCGGGTCGGTCTGGTGCTCAACAGCGGATCGTCGTCGCTGAAGTTCGCGGCGTTCGATCTGGACGACGAGGCGTGCGCCCGGATCGTCGGGGGTGAGGTGGACGCGAAAGACGCTTCCGCGTTCGAGGCGATCGGCGCCGCGCTCGCGGATGCCGACGCTGCCGAGCCGGTCGCGATCGGCCACCGCGTCGTCCATGGCGGCCCCCGGCTGCTACGCCATTGCCGGATCGACGCCACGGTGATCCGCGACCTCGAGGCGGCCGAGCCGTTCGCGCCGCTGCACGTACCTGCCGCGCTCGCGTTAATCCGGGCCGCGACCGCGCGGTACCCGGCGGCGGTACAGGTCGCGTGCTTCGACACCGCGTTCCACGCCGGCATGCCCGATATCGCCCGCACCTTGCCGATCCCGCGAGCGCTGCGCGACGCCGGGCTGCACCGCTATGGCTTCCACGGGCGGTCCTGCGAGTCGATCGTGCATAGGCTCGGCGAGCGGTGCCCCGAGCGGCTCGTCGTCGCGCATCTCGGCAACGGCGCCAGCGTCACCGCGATCCGCAACGGTCGCTCGATCGACACGAGCATGGGGCTGACCCCGACCGGCGGGGTGATCATGGGAACGCGGACGGGGGACATCGACCCCGGGGTGATCCTCCACCTGCTCCGGCAAGAGGGCGCTACCGCGGCCTCGCTCGAAAAAACCGTCGACAAGCGCGCGGGGCTG
>DATLME010000039.1:0-2841 GCA_035537395.1 Sphingomonas sp.
GATCGTGCCGTCGAAGAAGTTGCCCGAGTAGAATTGCAGCCCCGGCTGGTTCGACCAGAGCTCGTAGCCGCGCCCCGACACCGGCTCGACGACGCGCGCCATCAGATGCTGGGAGGGCGTCACCGCGTCGCCGATCACCCAATTGTGATCATAGCCGCGTCCATAGGCGATCTGCGGATCGCGGGCGTCACGGACGCGGTCGCTGATCGCAGTCGGCTTGCGGAAATCGAGCGCCGTGCCCGCGACGCTGGCGTGGCGCCCGGTCGGGATCAAGGTCGCGTCGACCGGCGTGTAGCGCGCCGCCGGGATCGTCACGACATGCCCCATCGCGCCGCGTGGCGAGCCGACGCCCGCGAGGTTCCAATAGGCGTGGTTGGAGATGTTGACGACGGTCGCGCGGTCGGTCGTCGCGCGATAGTCGATCGTCAGCTGGTTCTGTTCGTCGAGCGAATAGGTCGCGTACGTGGTCAGCGTGCCCGGATAGCCCATGTCGCCATCGGGGCTGACGTAGCGCAGCGTCACCGACGCCTGCGGGCCGCTCTTCACCTCGGTCACTTCCCAAACGACCTTGTCGAAGCCCTTGGTCCCGCCATGGAGCGAATTGGGGCCGTCGTTGACCGGAGTCCTGTAGTCGCGCCCGTCGAGGGTAAAGCGACCCTTGGCGATGCGATTGGCGACGCGGCCGACCGTCGCGCCGAAATATTCGGGCTTGATCAGATAGCCGTCGAGCGTGTCGTAGCCGAGCTGCACGTCCTCGCGCTTCCCTCGCTTGTCGGGCATCATCAGCGCCTGCAGCGACGCGCCGAGTGCGATCACCGTGGCGGAAACCCCGCGCCTGTTGGTCAGCGTCACCGCGGCCACCGTACGCCCGTCGGGCATGCGACCGAAGGTCGATCGCTTGGCGTCGGCGCCGATCGCGGGAGTCGCCCCGGTCAGCCCGGCACTAACGGCAAGTGCCGCTGCCATCATCGTTGCGCGAGTCATGTGCTCTCCCTTTTTATTATCTTCAGCCTTGGAAACGGTAGGGCGCGAGGCCTCGGCACCCCGGATCGACCTCGAACAGCGCGCCGCCATCGACCTCCTCCACGCCGTCGGCGGCCGAGGTGACGAACATCCGGTCCAGCCCGGCACCTGCGAAGGCGCAATTGGTGATCTGGGTCGCGGGCAAGTCGATCTGGCGCTCGAACCGCCCATCGGGCGTGAATCGCCGCACGCAGGCGCCGCCCCAGCACGCCACCCACAAGCCGCCTTCGGCATCGAAGGTCATGCCATCGGGGTCGCCCCAGCCGGTCTCGAACACGATGAACGGCGCCCGATCCGCGAGCGTGCCGTCGTCGCGGATCGTGTAGCGATAGATCGTCCGCTCGGCAGTGTCGGTGTGGAGCATGAAGTCGCCCGCGGGGCCGATCGCCGGGCCGTTGGGGATCGTGTAATCGTCCGCCACCCGCGTTGCGGTGCCGTCGGTGTCGAGCCGGTAGACGCTGCCACTCGGCCGGTCGCAGCCGAACGGCATCGAACCCGCCCAGATCCGGCCTTGCGGATCCGCTTTCGCGTCGTTGAAGCGATTGCCGTCGCGCTCGTCCTCGGGCGCGGCGATCGTCTCGACGGCAACCGGATCGAGCGTCAGCGCGACGAAGCGCCGTCCAAGCCCGGCGACGAAGCCCGGCGCGTTCTCGCGCTCGATCACCCAGCCGAGCACGTCGGGCATGGCCCAATCGTCGACGCGGTCATCGGCGAGCGAAACGCGATTGAGCCGCTTTCCGAGAATGTCGACCCAGTAGACCGCATCCTCGCGCGCCGACCAGAGCAGCCCTTCGCCGAGCCGGTCGCAGCGCGCGCGCTCGACGGTGCGGACCAGCGCCATCAATGGCTGTCGCGGGGCAGCCCGCGCAACTGCGCGATACGCTGATATTTGATCGCGGGCTCGAGCACCGCGCCGGTGTCGAACTGGCCGACCATGGCGCGCTGGATCTCCTGCCAGGGGGTCTGCGAGGCGGGAAAGCGTTCGCTGTCGTCCGCGGCCAGATCGGCGCGACGCTGCGCAAGCTCGGCGTCGTCGAGCAGCACGTCGGCGGTCCGTCGGTTGAGATCGATCCGCAGCCGGTCGCCCGAGCGCAGCAGCGCGAGCCCGCCGCCAACCGCGGCCTCGGGCGAAGCGTTGAGGATCGAGGGGCTGCCGCTGGTGCCCGATTGCCGGCCGTCGCCGAGGCACGGCAGCGCGTGCACGCCGGCCCGGATCAGCGCGGCGGGTGGCCGCATGTTGACCACCTCGGCACCGCCCGGATAGCCGACCGGCCCAGCACCGCGCATGACGAGAATGGTGTTCTCGTCGATGCCGAGTGCCGGATCGTCGATGCCGTGGTGGTAATCCTCGGGTCCGTCGAACACGACGACCTTGCCCTCGAACACGCCGGGCTGGTTCGGGTCGCTGAGATAACGCTCGCGGAACTCGTCGGAGATCACCGACAGCTTCATTACCGCGCCGTCGAACAGATTACCGGTCAGCACCGACAGCCCCGCGCTGTGCATCAGCGGATCGGCGAGCGGGCGGATCACGTCGGTATCCTCGATCACCGCGTCGGCGATGTTGTCCGCGATCGTCCGGCCGTTGACCGTCGCCGCGGAGCCGTCGAGCAGGCCAGCGCGCAGCAGCTCCGCCATGACCGCGGGGACGCCACCGGCGCGGTAATAATCCTCGCCGAGATACTTGCCCGCGGGCTGGAGGTTGACCAGCAGCGGGATGTCGGCGCCGTGCTGTTCCCAATCGTCGAGCGACAGCTCCACGCCGATATGGCGGGCGATCGCGTTGAGGTGGATCGGCGCATTGGTCGATCCGCCGAT
>DATLME010000040.1:0-2862 GCA_035537395.1 Sphingomonas sp.
CACGGTATCCTCGAGATCGAGCGCGACCAGCCCGGCGGTGCCGCCACCGTCGACGAAAGCGCGAACCTCCTTGTTCCACAGGACGGTGATGCCCTTGTGCGCGAACAGGCGATCCTGGAGGATCTTCTCGGCACGAAGTGAATCGCGACGGTGGATCAGCGTGACGTCCGGGCTGTGATTGGTGAGGTAAAGGGCTTCCTCGACCGCGGTATTGCCGCCACCGATCACCGCGACCTTCTTGCCGCGATAGAAGAAGCCGTCGCAGGTTGCGCAGGCGCTGACGCCCTTGCCCTTCATCGGCTCCTCGCTGTCGATTCCGAGCCATTTGGCCTGGGCACCGGTCGCGATCACCAGCACCTCGCCTTCATAGACGTCGCCACCGTCGCCGATCAGCCGGAACGGCCGCCGCGTCAGATCGACCTCGACGATCGTGTCCCACATCATGCGCGTGCCGACATGCTCGGCCTGTGCCTGCATCTGCTCCATGAGCCACGGACCCTGGATCACGTCCTTGAAGCCGGGGTAGTTCTCGACATCGGTGGTGGTGGTCAGCTGGCCGCCCGGCTGGATGCCCTGGACGACGATCGGCGCCATGCCGGCGCGCGCGCCGTAGATCGCGGCCGACAGACCGGCTGGCCCCGAGCCGAGGATGAGCATGCGCGTGGTATGTACGGTCATTGAGCGAATCCCGGAGAGTAGACCCCGATCTAGGGGTTCCCGTGCGGGATTTGAACCATGTTCGGCGTTGCGGCGGTTTCCCGCGCCGCGGCCAAGAAAATCGCGAGTGGTAGCGGAGGAGGGACTTGAACCCCCGACCCCAGGATTATGATTCCCGTGCTCTAACCAGCTGAGCTACTCCGCCCCGTATCGGGCGCTCTCACTCGCGAGGCGCGGGCTATAGGTAGGGGCCGGGTAGCGGTCAAGCGAACATGTGGCGCGACAGCGGCTCCCAGGGTCCGCCGCGATACCACCAGGTCGCGAGCCCGGCGATTTCCACTTCCCTCGGCGCGAAATCGCGCGACAGTGCCGCCAGGAGCAGCTTGGCCGTATTCGGCGCCACCTTGTTCTGGATCGTGACATGCGCACGCCAGCCGCCCGCGTCCTGCGGGGTCAGCAGGCCCGCGAACGCGTCCGCCAGCCGCGCCCGCACCGCCACCAGCGCGGGCGCATCGATCCGATAGGCGACGCCCCGGCCGAGCGACATCAAGCCGGCGATCCTCGCGGTCGGCGCCGGCACCAGCCGGGTTTCCTCGTTGAGGCGCTGCTTGAGCTCGGCCGCACTCGATGGCGGGAGATGATGAAATAAGGTAAGATGCGCGTCCAACTGATTGCGTTCGGGCGGAAAATGCTCGCTGCGCATTGCGTCGAACCAGCCTTGGTCGCGACGGCCGAACAGCGCGGTGACGATGATCGGCGCGGGCGCCGGCGCGGCCCCGGTCAAATCTCGACCTGGCTGCCGAGTTCGACCACCCGGTTGGTGGGAAGCCGGAAGAATTCCATCGCGCTTTCTGCGTTGCGCAGCATCCACGCGAACAGCTTCTCGCGCCAGATCATCATGCCGGGCTTGTCGGACGCCAGCAGCGTCTGCCGCGACAGGAAGAAGCTGGTGTCCATCATCTTGAACTCGGCGCCGCATTCGTGGACGCGCTTGAGCGCGGCCGGGACGTCGACCTCCTCCATGAAGCCGTAGCGCAGGATGAGCCGGTGGAACCCCTCCCCCATGCTGTCGCGAACCGCGCGGTCCTCCTCCGGCCAATAGGGCTGGTCGACGATCTTCACGGTAAGGAGGATGATGCGTTCGTGCAGCACGCGATTGTGCTTCAGATTATGGAGCAACGCGTGCGGCACGCCCTCCGGGGTGGAGGTCATGAACACCGCGGTGCCCGACACCCGCGACGCCGAGGTCGCCGCCGAGCTGATGAAGACCTTGATCGGCATCGCCGCCTCGCGCATCCGGTCGATCATCAGCTTGCGACCCTTCGACCAGGTCGTGAGCAGCGTGAAGACGATGAGACCGACGAGCAGCGGGAACCAGCCACCGTCGGGAACCTTGGTCATGTTCGCCGCGAAATACGCGCCGTCGACCAGGAAGAAGACCGCGAGCAGCGGGAATGCCGCCCAGCGCGGCCAGTGCCACAGCCGGATCAGCGCCACCCCGAGCAGGCAGGTGTCGATCAGCATCGCACCCGTGACCGCGATGCCATAGGCGCTGGTGAGGTTGGACGAGGTCCGGAAGAACAGCACCAGCAGGATGACCATCGCCATCAGCAGCCAGTTGATCAGCGGGATGTAGATCTGCCCCGCGGTGGCGGCGCTGGTATGCTCGATCCGCAGCCGCGGGATGAAGCCGAGCTGGATGCCCTGCTGGGTCACCGAGAAGGCACCGGAGATCACTGCCTGACTGGCGATGATCGCGGCCATCGTCGCGAGGATCACGAGCGGCAGTTGCAGTGCGTCGGGCGCCAGCATGTAGAACGGGCTGCGCAAGGCCGCGGCGCCCTCGCGAAACAGCAGCGCACCCTGCCCCATATAGTTGCACATCAGCGCCGGCAGCACGAACACCAGCCAAGAAAGCCCGATCGGCTTGCGCCCGAAATGCCCCATATCGGCGTAGAGCGCCTCCGCGCCGGTGACGGCGAGCACCACCGATCCGAGCGCGAGAAACGCGCTGAGCGGGTCGATCATGAAGAACTGCATCGCGTAATAGGGCGACAAAGCCCACAGGACGCCGGGCGTCTGGATCACGCTGAGGACGCCGAGCACCGCGATCACGGCGAAATAGACCAGCATGATCGGCCCGAAAAACAGCCCAACCCGTGCGGTACCGCTCTTCTGGATGGTGAACAGGAAGACGAGGATCGC
>DATLME010000041.1:0-8049 GCA_035537395.1 Sphingomonas sp.
AGGCTGGACCTTCGGCGTCACCTGACGCATGAGCGGCGAAGGCCGGTTTAGCTCAGTTGGTAGAGCGCCAGTTTTGTAAACTGGATGTCGCGGGTTCGATTCCTGCAACCGGCACCATCTTGCGAATAGGTTGTTGATCGCGTGGCGCGAGGCCATACGCTGTCGCGATGAGTGACACAGCGCTTACCCGTCCGCTTGCGGCATTCGATCGCGTGCGAATCATCAACCTTCCCAAACGTGCCGACCGACGGCGCGCGAGCTTGAAGGAGATGGCGGCGCTCGGCGAGCAGGTCGACGGCGACCGGATCGCCTTTCACCCGGCGACCCGGCCCGATGCGCCCGGCGGCTTCGACACGATCGGCGCTCGCGGCTGTTTTCTGAGCCACCTGGCGGTGTTGCAGGCCGCCGATCGCGACTCCGTCGAAACGCTGCTGATCCTCGAAGACGACGTCGCCTTCTCGGCCAGCGAAGCCGCCGCCGCCAACGATGCGATCGCCGCATTGAGCCGGTCGGAATGGGGCATCTTCTATGGCGGCTCGCCGGTCGCACGAACCGCGGCTCCGTTGACGGCGGTGCCGGCGGACGAACCGGTGCTGCTTGCGCATTTCATCGCGTTCACCGGCCCGACGATCAAGCTGCTGGTGCCGTATCTCGAGGCGCTGCTCGCGCGCCCTGCGGGCAGCCCCGATGGCGGGCCGATGCACGTCGATGGCGCCTATTCGTGGTTCCGCCGGGCACACCCCGAGATCCTCGCCTTTGCCGCGACCCCCGCGATCGCGCACCAGCGCGCGTCCCCGACCGACATCCACCAACGCCGCGGGCTCGACCGCATCCCCCTGCTCAGCAAGCTGCTCATCCCGGCGCGCGCGATCAAGAACCGGATCCGCGCGCGACATTGACGACGCGGACTTGCCGAGAACTCACAGAAAGACACGATCATGGGTCGGAAACATCGCCTGGCGAACCGGGTAGCGGGCATGTTCGGCCTTCATGTGGCGCGCAGGGGTAGCTCCTGGCGCCTGATCGAGCCCGATCAGTTGCAGCGTTTCCTCAAGCATTTCGCGGTCGACTGCGTGTTCGATGTCGGCGCCAACGAAGGCCAATATGCGGCCATGCTCCGCGAGATCGGCTATGCCGGGCTGATCGTCTCGTTCGAACCCAATCCCACCGTTGCGGCCATCGCCCGGGCACGGGCGAGCCGCGATCCGCGCTGGATCGTCAACGAGGTGGCGCTGGATTCGTCGGTGCGGCGAACCGAGTTCAACGTCATGGCCGCGTCGCAGTTCAGTTCGCTGCGCACTGCCGCGGACCGCTCGGGCGGCAGCTTCGTCGACGAGACCCGCATCACCCGCAAGGTATCGATCGAGACCGTCCGGCTCGACGACATCTTCGCGTCGCTACAGCAAAGCCACGGCTTCGATCGTCCATTCCTCAAGCTCGACACCCAGGGTCACGACGTCGAAGTCGTAAAGGGTGCCGTGGCGTCGATCGACCGGTTCGTCGGCCTGCAAAGCGAGCTCGCGCTCTCGCAAATCTACGCCGACGCGCCCGACTATCACAGCGCCCTGCTATATTATCGTGAGCTCGGCTTCCGGCTGTCGGGGCTGATCCCCAACAATGCGGGGCACTTCCCCGATCTGCACGAAGTCGACTGCCTGATGTACAATCCCGCCTTCCTGTGATCGCTCCGGGTCCCTCGACGATGCGGGATATTGTTTCGTGCTGCGACGTTACGCCTCGGCAATGATCGAACCATGCTGAAGGTCGCCAGCTACAACATGCGCAAGGGGATCGGCACCGACCGCCGTCGCAACCCCGAGCGGATCCTCGAGGTGCTGCGCGAGATCGACGCCGACGTCGTCGCGCTGCAGGAGGCCGACCGGCGTTTCGGCACACGCGCGAGCGTGCTCAACCATCACCTGCTCGCCGAGCACAGCGACTGGAAGGCGGTCTCGATCGGCCACCGCGCCGCCAGCATGGGCTGGCACGGCAACGCGCTGCTGGTCCGCAAGTCGGCGCAGGTCGTCGATTGCGAGGCGATCCACCTGCCCGCGCTCGAGCCTCGCGGCGCGGTGATGGTCGATGTCCGCACCGGTGCGGGCATGGTCCGGATCGTCGGCATGCATCTCGATCTCTCGGGGCTGTGGCGCCGTCGCCAGGCCGCCGCGATCATGGCGCATGTCGAAAGTTGCAGTGTCCGCCACCCGACGGTGCTGATGGGCGACCTCAACGAATGGACCGCGGCATCGGGCTGCCTGCGCGATTTCGCGCGCGATTATGCCTTCGCCGCGACCGGACCCAGCTTTCACGCGCGACGCCCCGTGGGCCGGCTTGACCGGATCATGGTCTCGCGCGACTGGCGGGTGACCGCCTGCGGGGTGCATGCGAGCGCGACCGCCCGCAAGGCGTCCGATCATCTACCGATCTGGGCGGAACTGGTGCCCGCCTGATGCGCGAGAAGGAACTCCGGCTGGCGCTCGTCTGCTATGGCGGGATCAGCCTTGCGGTCTACATGCATGGCATCACCAAGGAGATCTGGCGGCTGGTATGCGCCAGCCGCGGGTTCCACGCCGGCGAGGCCAGCGGTAACGGCAGCATGGCGGTATATCGCGGCCTGCTCGCCGAAATCGAGGAACAGGCCGGCATTCGCGTCCGCATTCTCGCCGACATCGTCGCGGGGGCGAGCGCGGGCGGGATCAACGGGATCTTCCTTGGCCAGGCGATCGCGACCGGGCAATCGCTCGATCCGCTCACCGCCTTGTGGCTCGATTCGGCTGACGTCGAAGCGCTGATCGAACCCGGTGCCGGCCCCGCCTCCCGCTTCTCCAAGGTCTGGGCGCTGCCGCTCGCCTGGGTGGCGGCGGGTCGCAGCGCCGACAAGGTCGAGGAGCTCGACGAGGCCACCCGCGACGAGGTGCGCGGGAAATTGTCGCACTTCGTCCGCTCGCGCTGGTTCGAGCCGCCGTTCGGCGGCACCACCTTCACCAACCTGCTGCTGGATGCGTTCGACGCCATGGCGGCAAGCCCGCGTGGCCCGCGCCTGCTCCCGCCGGGCCAGCCGCTCGACCTGTTCGTCACCGTGACCGATTTCACCGGGCATCCGGAACGGCTGCGGCTGCATTCGCCCCCGGAGGTCGTCGAGACCGAACATCGGCTGATCATCGGCTTCAGCGATCACGGCGAACCGTGCGACACGCTTGCGGCCATCCCCGAACTCGTCTTCAGCGCGCGCGCCACGTCGAGCTTTCCCGGCGCGTTTCCCCCGTTCCGCGTCGGCGAACTCGACGCCGCGCTCGCGAGCCGGCAGATCGGCTGGCCGGCGCGGCTGGCGTTCCTCAAGCGGATCATGCCGCGCCATTTCGCGGTCGGCCAGGCCGAGGGTGCGGTGCTGATCGACGGATCGGTACTCGCCAATGCGCCGTTCCGTCCTGCGATCGATGCGCTGAAGGAACGCCCCGCGCGGCGCGAGGTCGATCGCCGGTTCGTGTATATCGATCCGGCACCCGGAAACCGCATCCATGTCGGCGCGCGCGATGCCAGCCCCGGCTTCTTCCAGACCATCCTCGGCGCGCTGAGCGATCTGCCGCGCCAGCAACCCATCCGCGACAATCTCGAGGCGATCGCCGCCCGCTCGGCGCGAATCGATCGGATGCGCACGATCGTCGCCGCCCTCCGCCCCGAGGTGGAGAACGAGATCGGGCGGCTGTTCGGGCACACGCTGTTTCTCGACCGGCCGACGGAGTCGCGGCTGGTCGCGTGGCGCCGCCGCGCACAGAACGGAGCGGCGGAAAAGGCCGGATACGCCTATGCGGCCTATGGCCACCTGAAGCTCGTCAACGTGATCGAGACGGTTATCCAGCTGCTGTGCCAGGTCGGCGGCGAGCCGAGGCAGAGCCGCTGGCGGAAGATCCGCCGCTCGATCGAGGACGCGATCCGGGCGCGCGGGTTCGACGATGCCGTGCCCAGCTTCGTGGGCAAGGAAGGTGCGGCGACGATCGATTTCCTGCGCACCTACGATATCGGGTTCCGGATCCGCCGCCTGCGCCTGATGGCGCGGCGGCTCGCCGAGATCGAATCGCATGGCACCGATCTGACCGCGATGCGCGAGGCGATCTACGGCTCGCTCGCCAGCTATCTTCAGCGCCAGCGCGCCGACGACCATCCCCAGTTGCGGACACAGGTTCGCTCGCTCCGCGGCGACGCCGGGCCGTTGCTCGATGCGCTTGCGGCGGCGCTGGATCTCACCACGCTCGATGCCGAGACCGACGCCCGGCTGGCGCAGGCGTTCGCCGCGCTCGATCGCGAGCCGCGGCGGACGTTGCTGCTCGCCTATCTCGGCTTTCCCTATTTCGACACCGCGACGCTGCCGCTGTTGCAGGGCGAGGATCTCGACGAGTTCGATTCGATCAAGGTCGATCGCATCGCGCCCGACGACGCCACCGCGATCCGCAGCGGCGGGGCCGAGGCGACGCTGAAGGGTATCCAGTTCAGCCGGTTCGGCGCCTTCTTCAGCCGCGGCTACCGGGAGAATGACTATCTCTGGGGCCGCCTGCACGGCGCCGAGCGGATGATCGACATTACCGTCTCGACGCTGCCCGAGGGCGTCACGATGCGTCCGGGTCGTGTCGCTGCCATCAAGCGCGCGGCGTTCCTCGCGATCCTCGACGAGGAGGAACCGCGACTTACCGCGATCCAGCCGCTGTTCGCGACGCTGCGGACCGAAATCGGCTGAGGCTGGCCATCGCCGCCTGCAACGGCTAGCCTCGTACGGTTCAGGGAGAGACCGATGCAGTTCCTCAAGATCCTCTTTTGGTGCCTGCTGGCCTTCGTCGCGGCGCTGTTCACCTATGGCAATTGGACGTCGGTGCCGATCCAGCTGTGGAGCGGCATGGAAGCGCTCGTGAAGCTGCCCTTCCTGCTGTTGATCGCGTTCCTGATCGGGTTTCTTCCGACCTGGCTCTACTATCATGCGGTCCGCTGGCGGTTGCGGCAGCGGCTGGCGGCCACCGAGCGCGCCCTGGCGGAGGCACGCGCCGTTCCGCCGCCCGCCTATGTTCCTCCGGCCGCACCGGTCGCGGCGCCGGCCGTCCCGACGACCCCGCCTGCGCCGATCGCCGATCCGCTCGCGGAGGGCCGGCTGGTATGACGAAGCGGATCTACCTCGCGATCGACACGCCCGATCTCGCGCGCGCAAAGTCGATCGTCGCGCGGACCCGGCACCATATCGGCGGCATCAAGCTCGGGCTCGAATTCTTCGCCGCGCACGGCCAGCCCGGCGTTCGCGAGATGGCCGATCTCGGCCTTCCGGTATTTCTCGATCTCAAGCTGCACGACATCCCGAATACCGTCGCCAAGGCCGTGATGGCACTCGCCACGCTCGAGCCCTCGATACTCACCGTGCATGCCAGCGGCGGCCGCGCGATGCTCGAGGACGCGAAGGCGGCCGCACCGGTCAATACCAGGATCGTCGCGGTGACGATGCTCACCAGCCTCGATTCGACGGATCTGATGGCGACCGGGGTGAGCGGCAGCGCACATGATCAGGTTCAGCGGCTTACCGCCCTTGCTGCGGAGGCCGGCGTCGACGGCATCGTCTGCTCGGGCGCGGAGGTCGCCGCCGCCAAGGCGCTGTGGCCGAAGGGCTTCTTCGTCGTTCCGGGGGTACGCCCGGCGAACGGGCAGACCGGGGATCAGAAGCGCGTCGTCACCCCGCGTCAGGCGATCGACGCCGGCGCCTCGATCCTCGTCGTCGGTCGGCCGATCACCCAGGCCGAAGATCCCGACATGGCCGCCCGGGCGATCGGCGCAACATTGTAGCGCAGGCGTCACGCCGGACTTGTTCCGGCATCCACCCTGCCGCATGAGCGGCCTCCGCCGCCATTGCGGCGCGATGGACCCCCGAATAGGTCGGGCGCGACGGAAGATGCCGAATGACCGCCGAATGACCAGCGCCAAGATCTGCGGCCTGTCGACCCCCGAAACCCTCGATGCCGCGCTGCGCCATCGGGCCAGCCATGTCGGCTTCGTCTTCTTCGCCGCCTCGCCCCGCCATCTCGGTTTCGCCCGTGCCGCCGAACTCGCCGCTCGCGTACCGGCGCAGGTCGGCAAGGTCGGCGTGTTCGTCGATCCCGACGACGAACTGCTCGGCCGCGCGATCGAGGCGGGATCCTTGGACGCGCTCCAGCTGCACCGCACGAGCCCCGCCCGCACCGCCGCGATCCGCTCGCGCTTCGCCCGCGAGACCTGGGCCGCCGTCGCGGTCAAGACACGCGCCGACCTCGACGGCGCGCGCGGCTATGCGGGAGCGGCGGACCGGATCCTCTACGACGCCAAGACTCCCGATGGCGCCGCCCTGCCCGGCGGCATGGGTCAGCGGTTCGACTGGGCGCTCCTCGACGGCTTTCGGCACCCGCTGCCCTGGGCGCTGTCGGGCGGGCTCGATCCGGTCAACGTGGCCGAAGCGATCGCTAGGACGCGCGCACCGCTGGTAGACGTGTCGTCGGGCGTCGAATCGGCGCCTGGCATGAAGGACGAGACCAGGATCGCTGCCTTTCTGGCGGCGGTTGCGGCTGGCTAGTCCGCACTCCCGCGGAGGCGGGAGTCCGGACCGGGTCCCGCCTTCGCGGGGACACAAGGACTTGGCGCCCCGTCACGAGGTGCTAAGGCACCGCGCATGAACGCCTCTACCCCGACCCCCAACAGCTTCCGCGCCCAGCCTGACGAGCGCGGTCATTTCGGTGCGTTCGGCGGCCGCTACGTCGCCGAGACGCTGATGCCGCTGGTGCTGGAGCTCGACGCCGCCTACCGCGCCGCCAAGCAGGATCCAGCGTTCCAGGCCCAGTTCGACGACCTGCTCGAACATTATGTCGGCCGTCCGAGCCCGCTGTATTTCGCCGAGCGCCTGACGGAGACGCTGCGCGCTTCGGCGCCCGAGGGCATGGGTGCGCAGGTCTGGTTCAAGCGCGACGAACTCAATCACACCGGCGCGCACAAGATCAACAACTGCATCGGCCAGATCCTGCTCGCGATGCGGATGGGCAAGACCCGGATCATCGCCGAAACCGGCGCCGGCCAGCACGGCGTCGCCACCGCCACGGTCTGCGCCCGTTTCGGCCTGCCCTGCGTGATCTACATGGGCGCCCGCGACATCGAGCGGCAGGCGCCCAATGTGTTTCGGATGAAGCTGCTCGGCGCCGAGGTCCGGCCGGTGACGAGCGGCGCGCACACGCTGAAGGATGCGATGAACGAGGGCATGCGCGACTGGGTCGCGAACGTCCACGACACCTTCTACATCATCGGCACCGCGGCGGGCCCGCATCCCTATCCCGAGCTGGTCCGCGACTTCCAGTCGGTGATCGGCCGCGAGGCGCGCGAACAGATGCTGGCCCGCACCGGCCGCCTTCCCGACCTCCTCGTCGCCGCGATCGGCGGCGGATCGAACGCGATCGGCCTGTTCCATCCGTTCCTCGACGATCCCGACGTCGCGATGCTCGGGGTCGAAGCCGCCGGACACGGGCTCGACAAGCAGCACGCCGCGAGCCTCGCAGGCGGCTTTCCGGGCATCCTCCACGGCAACAAGACCTACCTGCTCCAGGACGACGACGGGCAGATCACCGAGGCACACTCGATCTCCGCCGGCCTCGACTACCCCGGCATCGGCCCCGAGCACGCCTGGCTGCGCGACATCGGCCGGGTCGACTATGACAGCGCGACCGACTCCGAAGCGCTCGATGCGTTTCAGCTGCTCTGCCGGACCGAAGGCATCATCCCCGCACTCGAACCATCGCACGCCATCGCAGCAGTCGCGCGCAAGGCACGCGAAATGCCACACGATCGGATCATTCTCGCGAATCTCTGCGGCCGTGGCGACAAGGACATCTTCACCGTGGCGGAAGCGCTCGGAGTAGCGATGTGATGCACGGGTCGCCGAAACTTCAGCATCGCCACCCTGGCGGCGTGAGCGCATGACCCGCCTCGCCGCCGCCTTCGCCAAGCCGCACCCCGCGCTCGTCACCTTCGTCACCGCGGGCGATCCGACTGCGGCGGCCA
>DATLME010000042.1:0-12714 GCA_035537395.1 Sphingomonas sp.
CCGGCTTCGAGGCCCTGGCGGACCGCGGCGCCGAGGGCGTTGACGGGCGGGTTGTCGCTGATGATGACGAGGACGTCGTCATGGCGTTCGGTGCGGATCGGGCTGGTCATGATAGTCTCCATTATCGTCACCCCGGGCTTGTTCCGGGGTCCACCGGGCCAGCAGCGTGGCGCCGGTGGTGGGGTGGACCCCGGAACACGTCCGGGGTGACGGATCAGGTCAAAGCGGAATAGATCATCGTCTTCAGTTCGCGGCGGATCGGGTAGACGCTCGACGGGCTCATCTGCGTCATGAACACCATCGAGACGCGCTCGACGGGATCGATGAAGAATGCGGTCGAGAACATCCCGCCCCAATAATATTCCCCGGCGGATCCGGGAACCATCGATCGCGCGACGTCGATCGTGACCGCGAAGCCAAGCCCGAAGCCGGTGCCGGCATTGGCGGCCTCGCTGAACAGCGAGCGCGACATGGTCGAGAGGTCGCTGCCGCCGGGCAAGTGATTGCGGGTCATCAGCTCGATCGTCTTGCGGCCAACGATCCGGGCGCCGTCGAGTTCGCCGCCGTTGAGGCACATCGACGTGAAACGGTGATAATCGAGCGCGGTCGAGACCAGCCCGCCACCGCCGCTGAGCAGCCTGGGCGGGCGGCTCCAGGCGCTTGCCTCGCCGCGGTCGTACATCACCCGGCCCTTGCCCGCGACGAAGGTGTAGCAATCGGTCAGCCGGTCGAGCTTGTCGGCGGGAACCTGGAAGAAGGTGTCGTCCATCTTGAGCGGCGCGAAGATGCGATCGCGAAAGAACACGTCCAGCGTCTGACCGGAGACGCGTTCGACGACCGCGCCGAGCACGTCGGTGGAGACCGAGTAGTTCCATTCGGCGCCCGGGGTGAATTCCAGCGGCAGCTTGCCGAGCGCGGCGACGAAGCCCTGCAGATCGTGGCCGCCATGCCAGTTTTCCATCTTCGACTCGCGATAGGCGGCGTCGACATTGGTGCGGTTCTGGAAGCCGTAGGTGAGCCCGGAGGTGTGGCGGAGCAGGTCGACCATCCGCATCGGCTCGGCAGTCGGCCTGGTAGCGAACGGCACCCCGGCGCCGCCTCCCGCATAGACGCCGATGCCCTTGAACTCGGGCAGGACGTGGTGGACCGGAGTGTCGACCGCGACCTTGCCCTCCTCGACCAGGATCATGAATGCGATCGAGGTGATCGGCTTGGTCATGCTGGCGATGCGGAACAACGAGGTCTCGTCGATCGCGGCGCCGCCTTCGCGTGCGGTGCCGTTGCTGGAGAGATGGACGACCTCGCCGTCGCGCGCGACCAGCAGCTGGGTATTGGGAAGCTTGCCCGACGCGACGTAGCGTTCGGCGAGGAAACGGTCGATCGCGGCGAGTCGGTCGGGCGCGAAGCCGTGCCGTGCCGGGTCTGCTATCGTCACGGTCACTTCCATACCCCCAATTCGAACGCCATGGTTCCTATTGCCTTGAGCGACGCTCTAATCAACAGTAACCTGATCTCAAAACGGCAATAAGCCAAACCCGATCTTACCAGCGTGAGGATGCATCTTGGCCAGTGAACCGCTCATCGCCCTTCCCGAGAACTGGCCGGCCATGCCGATCGCGCAGGCGCACGCGCTGCTGACCGCGCCGGGCACCAAGTTCGAAATGGAGACGATCGAGATCCGCGGCGTGCCGACGCGGGTATGGAAGCACGCGCCGCCGACGCTGCGCTTTCTGATCGAGGCGAGCCGCGGGCACGGCGATCGATTGTTCACGATCTACGAGGACGAGCGTGTCAGCTACGAAGCGACCTATCGCGCGGTCGTCGCGCTGGCGGCGCGGCTGGTGTCGCTGGGTGTCACCAAGGGCGACCGGGTGGCGCTGGCGATGCGCAACCTGCCCGAATGGCCGGTGGCGTTCTTCGCCGCGACCGCGATCGGCGCGATCATGGTGCCGCTCAACGCGTGGTGGACGGGTGGCGAGCTCGAATATGGTCTGGCGGATTCGGGCGCGAAGGTGCTGATCGTCGATGCCGAGCGGCATGCCCGGCTCGCCGAGCAATATGCGCGGCTACCCGTGCTCGAGCATGTGCTGGTGTCGCGCGCGGCCGAGCCGCTCGACGGGATTGCGAGCCGGCTCGAGGACGTGATCGGGACGCCGCACGACTGGCCGTCGCTGCCCGACGCGACGTTGCCGACGGTCGACATCGCGACCGACGACGACGCGACGATCTTCTACACCAGCGGCACCACCGGCGCTCCGAAGGGCGCGCTCGGCACCCATCGCAACCTGATGACCAACATCCTGTCGGGCGGTTATGCGGGGGCACGGTCGTTCCTGCGCCGCGGCGAGGCGCCGCCCGAGCCGACCCCGCGGGTCGGCCTCACGGTGATCCCGCTGTTCCACGTCACCGCGTGCAGCGCGAGCATGATGGGGACGATCGCGACCGGCAGCACGATGATCTTCATGCGCAAATGGGACACGATCCGCGCGATGGAGATCATCGAGCGCGAGAAGGTGAACCTCACCGGCGGGGTGCCGACGATCGCATGGCAGCTGCTGGAGCATCCGGATCGCGACAAATACGACCTCTCCAGCCTCGAGGCGATCGCCTATGGCGGCGCGCCGTCCGCGCCCGAGCTGGTCAAGCGGATCTATACCGAATTCGGCGCGCTGCCCGGCAATGGCTGGGGGATGACCGAGACGATGGCGACGGTGACGTCGCATTCGTCGGAGGATTATCTCAACCGGCCGACCAGCGCCGGACCGCCGGTCGCGGTCGCCGACCTCAAGATCGTCGCCGAGGACGGCGTCACCGAACTGCCGGTCGGCGAGGTCGGCGAGCTATGGGCACGCGGGCCGATGATCGTGAAGGGCTATTGGAACAAGCCCGACGCGAGTGCCGAAACCTTCGTCGATGGCTGGGTGCGCACCGGCGACCTCGCCCGGCTCGACGAGGAGGGATTCTGCTACGTGGTGGATCGCGCCAAGGACATGGTGATCCGTGGCGGCGAGAACATCTATTCGACCGAGGTCGAGAACGTCCTCTACGCGCATCCGGCGGTGACCGACTGCGCGCTGATCGGCCTGCCGCACCGGACGCTGGGCGAGGAGCCTGCTGCGGTGGTGCATCTCTGCCCCGGCTGCGAAGCGAGCGAGGCGGAGCTGCAGGCCTGGGTGCGTGAGCGGCTGGCGGTGTTCAAGACGCCGGTGGCGATCCGTTTCGTGGCGGAAACGCTGCCGCGCAATGCCAATGGCAAGATCCTGAAGAAGGATCTGAAGGCGCTGTTCGACGATCGCATCGGGGTGGCGGCCTAGTCGCCGGGCGGGAGGTCTCCTTCGCCGGCGCGCACCGCATTGTTGCCGCCGCCGAGCTCGGCTCGACTGCCGTGGCCTGCGCTTCGCCGCGCCGTTTACGTTTCGTTAACCAATCGCGGTCAGATTTCGTTAACGGGTTGTTCGCAATCCCTCAACGAACCCTATTGGCCAAGGATGACCGACCATGCGTCGCACTGCGTGCCTGCTCGCCTTGTGTGCCTTGCCGATCGCCGGCTGTGCGACGGTACCGGTACCGCCGCCCGTGGCCCAGGCATCGGTGACGATCGGCAGCGAGGAAGCCGCCTGGAACATCACCGCGACCGTCGCCGATCGCGACCGGATCGCAGCCTTGCCCGCGGTGTGGGCGCAGGCACGCGCGGCGGTGCCGCGGCGGTTGCGCGCAAAGCTTCAGCAGGAAGGCGCATTGGTCGACCCGGCGGCCGCACTGGAAGCTCCGACGCTGCCCCCCGGGCCCTATCACTGCCGGCTGGTGCGGTTCGGTGGTCGCGCCGGCTTCGCCAGCTACGCCCCCGATTTCTGCTATGTCGAGGTCGACAAGAACAGCCTGGCCTTCACCAAGCAGACCGGGACCAACTTGCCGGTCGGCTGGCTTTTCGCCGATACCGATCATCGCCAGGTGTTCCTCGGATCGTTCAAGCAGCCCGGCAAGGGCACGGCGCCGGCTTATGGCAACGATCCGTCCCGCGACGTCGCGGGCGTGGTCGAACGCGTGGCGCCGTTCCGCTGGCGTCTCGTGCTGACGCGCGCCGGCAATGGAGCGGCCCTCGACATCTACGAGCTGGTGCCGGTGACGCCGCTGGTGCCCGGCGCCAAGCCGGCGGTACCCGCACCCGAAGGCCCGCCGGCTACGAGCTAGCGCGCCCCTTCGGCGCGGCGGCGCTGTTTACCACGGTTCCGACCGCCGCTGCCCAGCCGGCAAGACGTGTCGTCCGGTCGTTCTCGCCAAGTGCGGGGAGGAAGGTCTCGACGGTGCCGCGCATGTGGGCCGCCGCGTCGAGATCCGCGAACAGCCCGGCGCCGACCCCGGCAAGCATCGCCGCGCCGAGCGCCGTCGTTTCGGCAAAGGCCGGACGCTCCACCGTGAGCCCGAGCATGTCGGCGAGGTCCTGCGCCATCCAGTCGTTGGCCACCATGCCGCCGTCGATCCGCAGCAACGCCCAATCCTGGCCGTCGGCGGCAAAGGCGGTCTTCAGATCATGGGCCTGGTGCGCCATCGCTTCGAGCGCGGCACGCGCGACATGGGCTTTGCCGGTGGCGAAGCTCAGTCCCGAGATCGCGCCGCGTGCCGCGGGTTGCCACCATGGCGCACCGAGGCCGCTGAGTGCGGGGACGAGATAGACCCCGCCATTGTCCGCGACGCTGCGCGCGAGATCCTCGGTCTCCCCAGCGGTCTCGATCAGGCCGAGCGAATCGCGTAGCCATTGCACCAGGCTGCCCGCGACGAACACCGAGCCTTCGAGCGCATAGGTCCGCTCGCCGCCGAGTTGCGCGGCGATGGTCGAGAGCAGTCGGTGCTCCGAGGTCGGCTGCGTCGTGCCGGCATGGGTAAGAATGAACGCGCCGGTGCCGAAGGTCGCCTTGGTCGTGCCCGCCACGGTGCAGGCCTGGCCGATCGACGCCGCTTGCTGGTCGCCGGCGATACCGCAGATCGGGATCGACCCGCCGAACGCCGAAGTGGTGCCGAACACGCCTGCACAGTCGACGATCTCGGGCAGGGCGGCACGCGGCGCGCCGAACAGCGCGAGCATGTCGTCGTCCCAACCGCCCGCCCCGATCGCCATCAGCGCGGTACGGCTCGCGTTGGTCGCGTCGGTCACGTGGGCGCCGCCGGTGAGTTTCCAGATCAGCCAGCTGTCGACGGTGCCGATCGCAAGCGCGTCGCCCGCCGCCGCGAGCGCGGGCCATTCGCGCATCGCCCAGCCGATCTTCGAGCCCGAGAAATACGGGTCCAGCAGCAACCCGGTGCGCGACTGGACGAGCGGCTCGTGCCCGGCCGCATGAAGGGCGGCACATGCCTCCGCGGTACGGCGGTCCTGCCAGACGATCGCCGGGGCGAGCGGCTCCCCCGTCCGCTTGTCCCAGAACACGGTAGTTTCGCGCTGGTTGGTGATGCCGATCCCGGCGATCCGATCCGCGCCGCCGGCCTGCGCGACCATCGCCGCGGTCACCCGCAGCGTCTTGCGCCAGATTTCCGCGGCGTCGTGCTCGACCCAGCCGGGCCGGGGATAATGCTGGTCGAGCGGCGTCGCCTCGCTCGCGATGCAACGCCCGTCGGGCGCGAACAACATCGCGCGTGTCGAGGTCGTGCCCTCGTCGATGACCAGTAGAAGCTCTCCCATGAGGGGGTGATGACGGCCACTGCGTGCCGGCGCAAGTTGGGATATCGGCGGCCGTGCGCCCATTGCCGTTGATCCCGAGTAGGCGCTGAGCGAAGCCGAAGCACCGTATCGAAGGACAGGTTGAGCGCGACCACCTGTCCTTCGATACCCATTTCGACTTCGCTCAACGGCTACTCAGGACCGACGGTAGCAAGGTCATGGAGGCGCAACGCATGCCTTCCGCTCGCTGCCGATCGGTCCTACGCTCCCACGATGGCAGACGATGGCGCATTCGAACCGACCACCAGGACGACGCTTCCCGAGAACGAGGGCGCATTCGGGTTGCCGGTGGGGATGAACGCCGATGATGCGATCCGGATCGCGCAACGCCGCGATCGCCTGCTCGCGGCGCTGACGCTGATCGCGGGGATCGGCCTCGTAATCGGCTTGCCGTTCGCGCTGAAATCGGGAGCCGAATTCTTCCTGCCGCTGACCGCCGCGCTGGTGATCGCGATCGCGCTGGTGCCGGTGCTCGAATGGCTCGAACGCCACCGCGTGCCGTCGCCGCTGGCGGCGTTGTTCTGCGTGCTGGTGTTCCTGGTGGTCGCCAACGTCGCGATCGCGGCGATCGTGGTTCCGGCAACCGACTTCTTCCGCCTGTTGCCGACGCGGATCAGCCGCATCCAGGAGAACCTGTCCCCGCTGCTCGATCTGTATTCGACGCTGGAAAAATCGGTCAACAAGATGCTGCGGCAGATCGCGACGTCGCCGCCGCCGCGCCCGCAGGCGACCGCGGTCGCACCGCCGACCTCGATCCTTGAGCTTGCCGCGACGTCGGCGCCGACCGTGATCGTGCAATTCTTCTTCGGCGTGCTGATCGTGTTCTTCTTCCTGTCGGGGTGGACCGGGCTGCGGCGCAAGACCATTACCGGCCGGACCAGCTTCGATGGCGCGATGGCGACCGCACGGGTCATCCAGGACGTGGTCGACGACGTGTCGGCGTATCTCGGCACGATTACCGCGATCAACATCGTGCTCGGGCTGGTCGTGGCCGGCGCGCTCTACCTCGTCGGCATGCCCTATCCATTGATGTGGGGCGGCATTGCGGCGTTGCTCAATTACATTCCCTATTTCGGACCGATCATCGCCGCCTTCCTGATGGCACTGGGCGGGTTGATGACCTTTTCCGACGTCTGGATGGCGCTGTTGCCGCCAGCGATCATGATCGGGTTCCACCTGGTCGAGGCCAATGCGATCACGCCCTTCGTGGTCGGGCACCGCCTGACGATCAACCCGATCCTGATCCTCATCTCGCTGAGCTTCTGGGGCTGGGTCTGGGGTACCGCCGGAGCGCTGCTCGCGGTGCCGCTGCTCATCATCCTGCAAACCGTGATCGGCGCGGCGGGCAAGCCCGACATCGCAGGATTCCTGTTCGAACACGGTACCTTGGTGCAACAACGACGCGATCGGCGGCGCCGCCGGAGCGATCCACCCGAAGAAGTCGGCTGAGCGCTGTTGACAGGGTGGGGTCGGTGCCATAGTTGGCGCGCCTCACGCTTTCCAAGCGGGTGTAGCTCAGTTGGTTAGAGCGCCGGCCTGTCACGCCGGAGGTCGCGGGTTCGAGCCCCGTCACTCGCGCCACTCCCTTATTCGGAGTGCGTGGTTTCCACCTATCGGAACCTCGTCCTGATCTCGCTTCAGGATGCAGGCGCGGTCGTCCATCCCCTCCTCACGCGTGGGAAGATACGATCCCGTCCCGTCATTCCGGGCCCTTCGACTTCGCTCAGGAGAGCCCTGACCCGGGATTCAGGGTCGCGGGCGCTGCGTGGTACTCTGGGTCCCGGGTCGATTCCGGGACGACGTGGAGGTGAGCGCATCTCCCACCCCATTCCGTGGTGCCGGACTTGTTCCGGCATCCACCTTGCCTGGCTACCCGCCGAGGGCTGGCATGGGTGGACCCCGGAACAGGTCCGGGGTGACGGACGCTGGAGGTGGGCCCAGTCCGACCCTGCGTGAGACACAGTTGCCGGCGTTCGCCGGAATGACGGAAGGAAGCCTATGACGGCATGCCTCACCGCCAGCGGCCGGTTTCCATCCAGAGCAGCGCAGGCTTGAGCGGCGCGATCCAGGCAATGCCTGCGACCAGATAGAACATCGCCTGAAGCGACCAGTGCCAGCGGCCAACGCCGCCCGACAGGGTCACGACGAGCACGCACCAGATGATGATGAAGAGCAGGATCGCGAGCGTTCCTGCGGGTTTGCGCCAGCTTGGCGTCATGGCGTGATCCATTCCTGTTCGGTGGCGATGGCGTGGAGCGGGACGTCCCACGCCTCGATCGGCAGAGCGTCGGCCTGTTGCACCGAGAGCGCGATGCCGACTCGCCACGCCCCGGGGTGGCAGACGAAGGCACGATCGTAATAGCCCGCGCCCTGGCCGAGCCGGTTGCCGCGGCGATCGAAGCCGACCAGCGGGGTGAGAACGATGTCGGGTTCGACTTCCTCGGCAGTTTCGGCGGGCTGGCTCAAGCCGAACGGCCCTGCGACCAGTGCGGCCCCCGTGCTCCACGCGAGAAAGCGCAGCGGGCGGCTGCGATCGACGATATGGGGCAGCGCGATGACGCATCCGGCCTCGACCGCGGCACGGGCAAGCGGGGAGGGGTCAGCCTCGCTGCCCATCGGAACATAGGAGGCCACCGTCATGCCGCGCGCAAGCCGCGCCGAAAAGGCAGCGGGCACCGGGATTTCTGCAGCGCCGAACCGATCGCGCGCCGCGCGCAGCGACTGTCTCAGATGTGCTTTATCGATCATGATGGCTGGGTGGCGGGCCCGCCATGACCGTTTGCCGGGTTATCCTCTGACGCACGGTACGTCAGGTGGGGACCATATACGTCGGACCAGGGTCCGGGCAGGGACAGTCCCCTAGGAAGATGAATAGCCTCAGGGATAATAAAGGCTCGTATCGGGCAGAACCCGCCATGACCATATCTAGGCGTTGTCGGTGCCATTCTCAAGAGCCGTGGCAAGCGATTCGAGGCGATCGGCGATCCGGGCGAGGGCGGCCTCGCTGACCGCGGCGCCGACCGGCGGGCGCGACAGGCTTTCGTCATATTCGTCGGCGAGCATCAGCGCGATGAACAGCATCGCGCGCTCGCTATTGAGCCCGCCCGCGGCGCGATTGGCGACCGCCCAGCGTTCGTCGAGCAGCTGCCCAAGCATGCGGACCCGCGACTCCTCGCCGTCGCGGCACGAGATCACATGGCCGCGGCCGCCGATCGAGAGCGTGACATCGGCCATCAGGCGGCACTGCCGCGGGCGATGACGTCGTCGAGCGCGGCAACCGCCTCGGCCATGCGCGCCTTCAGGGCGGCGTGGCGCTGCGCCAGCGCGTCGCTGCTGCGGGCGCGTGCGTCGATCGCGGTTTCGATCCGCGCGATCGCCGCATCGATCCGCGCGGCGGCGTCGCCGGTGGCGTCGGGGGTGGAACCGGTCGTGTTCGCAGTCGAAGACATGCCGCCGCGATAGCATGCAAGCGTCCCGCGACAAGCCGGTTTTGCGGCATGGCCGCGGTTGACACGGGGCGCCGTGCCCCCGCAAAGGCGAGCCGCTTGCGCCGTGGCAGACTCTGCGCGGCCGACCGGGTGGACCGGGGCGTCGAGGAGATGTTCAGATGACGAAGGTTGCGATCAATGGCTTTGGGCGGATCGGCCGCCTTGTCGCCCGGGCGATCCTCGAAAAGGGTGGCGAGCTCGAGCTGGTCGCGATCAACGACCTCGCCGACGCCAAGTCGAACGCATGGCTGTTCAGCCGCGACAGCGTCCATGGTCGCTACCCCGGCGCGGTGTCGGCCGAGGGCAACGATCTGGTTGTGGACGGTACGCGGATCCGCGTCACTGCCGAGCGCGATCCGGCCAACCTGCCGCACGCCGAGCTCGGGGTCGACATCGTGCTCGAGTGTACGGGTTTCTTCACCGACAAGGAATCGTGCAGCAAGCATCTCGCGGCGGGCGCCAAGCGCGTGCTGATCTCGGCACCCGGCAAGGGCGTCGACCTCACCGTCGTCTACGGGGTCAACCACGAGAAATTGAGCGCCGAGCATGTGATCGTGTCGAACGCGTCGTGCACCACCAACTGCCTGGCGCCGGTCGCCAAGGTGCTGAACGACGCGATCGGGATCGAGCGCGGGCTGATGACGACGGTCCATGCCTATACCAACGACCAGAAGATTCTCGACCAGATCCACCCCGACCTGCGTCGCGCACGTGCGGCGGGCATGTCGATGATCCCGACCACAACCGGCGCGGCGCGCGCTGTCGGCGAGGTGCTCCCGGAACTCAAGGGCAAGCTCGACGGCTCCGCGATCCGCGTCCCGGTGCCCGACGTCAGCCTGGTCGACCTGACCTTCACCCCAAAGCGCGACACGACGCGTGAAGAGGTCAATGCGATTTTGAAGGCGGCGTCGGAGAGCGGCCCGCTGGTTGGCGTGCTGGAATGGTCCGACGAGCCACTGGTGTCGATCGACCTGATGCACACGCCGGCGTCGTCAACCGTCGACAGCCTCGAAACGACGGTGATCGACGGCAAGCTGGTCCGCGTGGTCAGCTGGTACGACAATGAATGGGGATTCTCGAACCGCATGGTCGACACCGCCACCGCGATGGCGAGGTTTCTCTGAACGGTGTGACGAGAGGCGCCGGCGCCGGGGTCGGCACCGTCATCGGCATCGCGCGCCATGCGGCCCCGAAGGCACCGATGGAGGTGCTCGACCGGGCGGGCGTCACGATCGAGGGCGGGCTCGACGGCGACTTTCGTGGGCGGGTGAAACCCGGCGGGCGGGGTCGGCGGCAAGTGACGCTGATGGAAGCCGGCGACTGGGCCGATGCGCTGGCCGAGATCGATCGCGCGATCCCGTGGCAGGAGCGGCGGGTCAATCTGCTGGTCGAGGGGTTCGACCTTCCGCAGGTTCCGGGCGCGCTGGTGCGGATCGGTGACACGGTGGTGCTCGCGATCACGACCGAGTGCGATCCCTGCTTCCGGATGGATGCGATCGCACCGGGGTTGCAGGCGGCGTTGACGCCGGACTGGCGGGGCGGTGCCTGTACGCGGGTGAAGATGGGCGGCGTCATCGCCGTCGGCGATCAGATCAGGATCGAGGAACCATGACCAAACCCTTCAAGACGCTCGATGATATTGGCGACGTCGCCGGCAAGCGCGTGCTGGTGCGCGAGGATCTCAACGTGCCTATGGCCGATGGCCGGATCACCGACGACACCCGGCTCCGCGCGACGCTGCCGACTGTCACCGAACTCGCGGACCGTGGCGCGATCGTCCTGCTGCTGGCGCATTTCGGGCGCCCGAAGGGCCAGCGCGACGAGAGCATGTCGCTGCGGATGATCGTTGACGGCTATGCCGACGTGCTTGGCCGGCCGGTTCACTTCGTCGCCGATTGCGCTGGAGCAGCGGCGCTCGCTGCCGTGCAGGCGTTGCAGCCCGGTGACATCGCGATTCTCGAGAACACGCGGTTCCACGCGGGCGAGGAAAAGAACGACCCGGCATTGGCGGCGGAGATCGCCCGCCTTGGCGAGCTCTACGTCAACGACGCCTTCTCCGCCGCGCATCGTGCGCATGCCTCGACCGAAGGGCTGGCACACGTGCTGCCGGCCTATGCGGGGCGGGCCATGGAGGCCGAGCTGGTCGCGCTGGAAAAGGCGCTGGGCAATCCCGAGCACCCGGTCGCCGCGGTGGTCGGCGGCGCCAAGGTGTCGACCAAGCTCGACGTATTGAAGCATCTGGTCGGGCGGGTCGATCACCTGATCATCGGCGGCGGAATGGCCAACACCTTCCTTGCGGCGCGCGGCGTCGACGTCGGCAAAAGCCTGTGCGAACATGATCTTGCGAGCGTCGCCGACGAGATCATGGCAGCTGCGGACCGGGCCAATTGCACGGTTCACCTGCCCTATGACGTAGTCGTCGCCAAGGAGTTCAGGGCGAATCCGCCGGTCCGCACCGTCAACGTCCACGAAGTCGCGGCGGACGAGATGATCCTCGACGTCGGTCCCGCTGCGGTCGAGTCGCTGGGCGATGTGCTCAAGAACTGTCGCACCCTGGTGTGGAACGGACCGATGGGCGCGTTCGAAACGCCGCCATTCGATATTGCCACCGTCAGTCTCGCGCGCACCGCCGCGGCACTGACCCAGGATGGCAGCCTCGTGTCGGTCGCGGGTGGCGGAGACACGGTCGCGGCGCTCAACCAGGCCGGGGTGGCCGAGCATTTCACCTTCGTGTCAACCGCAGGCGGCGCGTTCCTCGAGTGGATGGAGGGACGCGAGCTCCCGGGAGTCGCGGCGTTGTTTCGTTAAGGCCTGGATATGCTGAATATTTTGAGGGCCGCGCGGACACTCGGTGTGCGACTTAGCCCCGGCGATACAAGAGCCTTGTTCGCTCGTCAGGCGAACGACGCTGCAGACGGTTTTGGCGCTCGCTCGATGGCTTACCGTTGATCCACGGCGTTGCCGATCTCTCCCGCCGTCGCTAACACGCCCCGCAACGATGGACGGGCAGAAGGAATAGCGATGACGCCGCAGGTAAAGGCCATTCTCGACAAATACGAAGCGACCAGCCCGGCGGTGAAGGCGAACCTTGCCCGCATCCTGATGCAGGGCGCTCTCGGCGGTACCGGCAAGCTGATCATCCTCCCGGTGGACCAAGGCTTCGAACATGGCCCGGCACGGTCGTTCGGGATCAACCCCGACGCCTATGACCCCCATTACCACTACCAGCTCGCGATCGACGCCGGGCTGTCGGCGTTCGCCGCGCCGCTCGGCATGCTCGAGGCCGGGGCGGACACGTTCGCCGGGCAGATCCCGACGATCCTGAAGGTCAACAGCTCGAACAGCTGGGCGACCTCGATCGACCAGGCCGTCACCGCCAGCGTGTCGGACGCGCTGCGGCTCGGCTGCGCGGCGATCGGCTTTACGATCTATCCCGGTTCGGACCAGGTGTTCGACCAGATGGAGGAGATCCGCGAGCTGAGCGAAGAGGCCAAGGCGGTCGGGATCGCGACG
>DATLME010000043.1:0-6003 GCA_035537395.1 Sphingomonas sp.
TTCGTCGGCGAGCTGAACGAATGTCCAATTCAGTCGACCGCCGCGCGAAAACGGACCGGCCGCCAACCACCAAGTAAGTGGCCGATCAGCCCCCGCTCTTCGACCTGAACCAACGGCTACATATGGCGTTCATCGCCCGAAAGCGGCCGGGCCGCTATCCACCGATGATGGCCCCTGTGCCCTCGTTGGTTTTGGTGGAAGAGATAGAAAATGGTCTAAAGAGCCTGCATGACCTTCCGCCATTGACGGACCGTTCGAGCACGTGCCAGAAGGCCTTCTAACGAGGGCCTGTAAACCGCCGTGTAAACCGCGGTTCCGGATTGCAGCTAACTCCTTGTATCGCGGGTGTAGCTCAATGGTAGAGCAGAAGCCTTCCAAGCTTACGACGAGGGTTCGATTCCCTTCACCCGCTCCAGCAGAAACAAGCGTTGAGCGCTTTCGCGCCGATTTAACGATCGTTTCACGCGGCGCTTCGGCTGGCTTCACGCTGCCCGGCCTACCCCATCGGCACCAGCAATGACGCTGGCAAGCTGAGGGATTGTCCGATGTTCAAGTCAATCATCAACACGGCGCTCACCGTTTGCGCGACACTCTACCCGGTGACTTCCGCCGAAGCGCGTAACTCCGATCACGCTCTCGCCCGCTGGGTCGAGAAGGTGAACCAACAGATGGACCAGTTCGCAATCGAAGCGCGCGGTGGGGAAACGGGTACGGCCCAGGTCTCGTTTCGCCGTGGCGAGAACGGCCGCCCGACCGAGGTCGCGATCCGGGGTGGCAACGCATCGATCGCGGCTGCCGCAGTCGCAACGCTCCGGCAGGTTCGCAAGCTGCCGCCGATGCCGCAAGGCTTCTCCGCCGACCAGCGCATCGTTCTGAACTTCCTCATCGGTGAGTCCAACGACGCCGCCTATCGTCAGAACCGCTCGCGCATGCTGGCGTCGGCGCGGCTCGCCAACACCCGCCTCGCCGCGATCAACAGCGGCACCCAGCTTGCGACGCTGGAGAGCCGGTGACGCTTCGATGCTGCAGCAAGGGTGGTCTCACGAGACCGCCCTTGCTTGCGCTGCGTGCAGGAGTGGCAAATAAGGATCCATCCGTGATCGTTGGTGCACGTGCGTGCGGTTCAGGCCACAAGCCGTGTCCTTCCTTGGCGATGGACCTGACATGCACGCTGAAGTGGAAGCGACCATCAGGCTGCTCGGCGACTTCGTCGCAACCGTCGGCAATGTCGACGCGCGGCCGCGCGGGCGCAAGGCATGCGCGATGCTCGCAGTCGTCGCCGTATCTGCCGCGAAATGCGTCAGGCGCGAAGAACTCGCCAACCTGTTCTGGGGTGACCGGGGGGAGCATCAGGCGCGCAGCAGCCTTCGCCAGTCGCTCGGCGAAATCCGCAATTCCGCGCTCAGCCGGCATGGCGCCGTCGCGATCAACCGCGACGAACTGGCGCTGGTCGCGAACCGTAGCACGACCGACATCGACGCCATCCTGGATGCCTGCGCGCGCGGCGACATCGACGGGATCGGCCGGCGGCTCGGATCGATCGGCGGCATGTTCATGGCAGGCTATGACGGCCTCGCTGCCGAGTTCGACGAATGGCTGCGCGTCGAGCGTCAGCGCAATCACCGCAGGATCGTCGGCGCAGTCCTCGATCAGGCACCCGCGATGCTGAGCGGGGAAGGTCTCGCCAACGCCCAGACGATCGTGCGCGCGCTCGATCGGCTCGATCCGTTCAACGAGGTCGTTGCGCGCCTGGGCATGCAGGCCGATCACGCTGCGGGCGACGGCGCGTCGCTGCACCGCCGCTACCGCACGCTCTGCGAGGAACTCGACCGTGAGTTCGGCGCCACGCCCGCGGCGGAGACCCGGGCGTTGTTCCACCGCCTGACCTCGGAACCGGCGCTCGCCCTGCCCGCCTCGCCGCCCCGCGCGGATCACGGCCAGACCCGGGCGGACGAGGGCGAACGCCAGCCGCCCATGGTCCTGGTCAGCCCGATCGTCGCGATCGATGGCGATGCCGAAAGCGCCGCGATTGCCGAGGCCGCGACCGACGACATCCGGGCTGCGTTGGCGCGCCATGCCGATCTGCGGGTGATTTCGCTCGACATACTCGACCTCGAGCGGGTGGAGAGCGTGTGCTCGACGGCGATCTCGGCCTATATCCTGTCGGGCAAGCTGCGCCGCAACGCCGACGGTATCCGGACCAACCTCCATCTCGGCAACATCGGCTCCAGCCTCGTCGTCTGGTCGGAGCATCTGCGGCTAGGGCAAGGCACGCTCGAGGATGCAGTCGATCGCATCGTGCTGAAGGCGGTCGGCGCGGTCACGCCGGCGATCGACCGCGACTATGCGCTTCGCGCGCGCGAAGCGACCGCCGGACAGGACGACGCCGTCGCGCTATATGCGAAGGCGCGCTACCAGGCTCGCACGGTGCGAACGCTTGCCGCGGTGAGGGACGGCATGGTGCTGCTGGAGCGCGTGCTCGCGATCGACGACCGGCATATCGGCGCGCGCCTGCTCCTGGCGCAACTGTACAATACCGATCTGTGGCAGCAGGTCGCGGGGCATGATGTTGCCGAGTATCGGAAGCGAGCGCTGGCGCTGATCCAGGAAGCCGCGTCGATCGATCCCGACAACAGCCGCATCCAGATCAAGCTGGCCTGGTGCTATCTGCGACGCGGCGAATGGTCGGCCGCCGAACGCCGGCTGCGCAACGCGAGCGACGCCTCGCCTTACGACGCCGAAGCGATCGACGAATGTGCGTTGGGGTTCGCCCAGCTCGGCGAAGTCGATCTCGCCATCGAGATGATGCAGCGGGCTTTCCTCCTCAACCCGTTCCCGCCCGCAGACTATCATGCCGACTATGCGATCATGATGACGCTGAAGGGCGATCATGTGGCCAGCGAAGAGCATTTCGAAGCGTCGGGAGAGACGAGGCTGCAATATGTCGCCGCGCGCATGGTGAATGCCGCCGCGCTTCCGGGCGGCGCGCGCGACGCGGACGTCACCCGGCGCGAATTCCTCCGCCGGTTCGGCGAGGCGTGGCAGCGCCCAACCGCGTTCGGCGAGGCCGATCTCCTGGACTGGCTGGAGCAGACCTATGTATTCCGCCGTCCGGAGCATCGCGCGCTTTGGCGCGAGAACTTCAGCCGGGCGCTGGCATGATCCCGGCGAGCAATCGCGCGTAGCCGCTGCTCAGCGATGGTGGCTCGATGCGCGGTGGCGCGGACCAGCGGCGCGTGCTCAATATCTCGAGCAAGGCCAGCGCATCGTCGTGCTTGATCGATCGGTGCCGCCGCAGCGACCGCTCGATCTCGGCCGGCAGGGTGCGGCCGGTTCTCCTGCGAAAGCTGTCGAAGCAGAGATCCCAGCTGCGCGTCTCGAACGGGGTCGTGCGCACGATCCGCTGCAACATGCGACGATCGCGCTCGATCATCGGCATGGCCGTCAGCGCGGCTTCCGCATCGACCAGCGACAGCGACAGCGCACGCCAGTGCAGCTCTGCGGGCGCATGGACGAGCATGACCGCATCGTCGCGCGCGACCAGCCCATCGCGATAGGCTGCAAAGACGCGGCCAATTCCGACCATGCCGAACGAGCCGAGTTCCGCCGCTCGCAGCGCACCGAGGCTGGCCGCGCCGAGAACCGGGATGCCGCGCGCCAGCAGGGCAAGTATCTCCTTATGCCAGACGCTCGGGGCGGTACCGAAGCACCCGTCCACCAGGCCGACCGCGGCCGGCGGATCGATCAGCAGCCGGGTGAGATCGCCAACCACGGCGGGTGCCAGCCGCTGCACGCCCGAGGGTATCGCCGCGTCCTCCAGCGTGGGGCCGATGAACACCACCGGTGTGCGCCCGCGCGCGCGGGCGGGCGGCGTCGTGGCCCGCATGGTCGTCGACGCATGCAGGCGGGAGGGATCGGCGAGCCCCGGCGCAACCACTCTGACGACCGCGAGGCCCGGCACTCCGCTGTCGTGCTCGATCGCGATAAGCGGAAGCGCGGTCCTCGCAGCGGCCGCGGCGAGCAGCACCCGGAGCGCCCGGGTCGCATCGGCGCACGGCACGTCGGGGGTCTGTGACCAGGCGAGCGGGCCGCAGCCGAAGCTCAGCGTGTCGAAGATCATCTCGAGCTTGTGCCCGTCCGGATCATCATAATGCGCTTGCACCAGATCGTCGCGCGCACCCGCGATCAGGGTCGCATGCACCTGGATGGCCTCGAGGATCGCGCGCAGTGCCGCGACCCGCCGCAGCGGATGACAGCCCGAGCCCGCGGTCGGCTGCAATCCGGCCCTGCCCCGGCCTGCTATTACGCAGCGGAAGGCAGCCACGCCGGTGTCGCAACCCAGGCTCCAGAGCCGCAGGTCATGGCCCGCGCGCTGCACGCGTTCGACGAGGCCGCGCGTCGCCGGATCGTCGATCGAGCCGAGGTCGATCTGGCAGGCGTGGCGATCGGTGGCCAAGGCCTGGTCGAAGGCAACGGTAAGATCACGCTCGAGCAGCTCGGCGATCGCGCAGACGGTCGCCTCGATGACGTCGTTGCCGGTGGCGAGGCCCGACGACGAGGCGTGCGCGTCCTCGTTCGGCAGCCTGGTGAAGTCGAGCGATACCAGGTCGAAAGGCACCGGAATCGTTCGTCCGGTTCGCAGGCATGACCCGGCCAGCCACGATCGTTCGAGCGATCGACCGAGCCGGACCGCGCCGGCGCGGCGGGGCGCCCCATGCCAGCAGGACAGCGCATCGTCGCCGAGATCGCTGAGTGCCGCCCATCCATGCGGCGGCGGCAGTCGTTCAGCGACGAACAGCTCCGCTGCCTCGAGCAGCGCCGAGACCTTGGCCGCCATCGGCGTCAGCCCCTTGCCCTGCGAAACGGCAACCGACCGCGACGTCGGCCGCACCGCCTGAAACACCGGCACCGCGAAGGGCGTAAGCCCGCTCACGTCGGCAAGGCGGGTGACGCCGGCGAGGTTCCCGGCGCGTCGCGCCAGCGCCAGGGTTTCCGACAGCGGCCGGTTGCGCAACTGGCCGTCGACGAGCGTCTGCGCACGGATCGCCGGTCCGGTCAGTCCTTGCGCTCGATCTTCACCAGGTTGACCTCGATCACCGTGGAGACGCCGGGCTCCGTCGACACGCCGGCCTCGCGACGCCGCGCGTGCAATCCCCGGCTCGCCCTCCCCGGCATCGGAACCGCCCGGAGCGTCTCGCCGCGGAACAACGCCGCAAGCTCGTGCCACGGCACGTCATTGTCGGTGCGATCCGGATCCACGACGACGATCTGCTGGCAGATCGCATAGCGCGGCCGCTCGGACCCGGAAAGTTCGACAAGGAAGAGTGCCTCGTCGTTCGCCCGCCGGGCATCGACGTCGTCGGTCTCGTTCAACGCAGGTCCCCTACCAAGGATAGCGCCCGCTTCGTAAAGTATCCCGGCGTCCGCTCATTGTACGAACACGACAGTGGTGCAGGTGGTGGTAACCCGTCCGAAAGTCGGTGCGGCTCAGCCGACGACGGAAGTGTCCAGATCAGCGGCGTACGATCGTCCCTTCTTCGGGCGAGAAGCCGGAAGGTCCGGCGCGACTACCCTCTCGCATCATGGTCGTGAAACAGGCCAACGTCCTCCCGACACCGGATAGACCTACAACCCCGATCGCAGATCATATGCCTCGCCTGCGTGGCCGAGTTGGAAGCCTTGATCGGTGTCGCCATTGGGAGCGCCAAAGAACGGCGACACGTCGCGACATTGCCTCAGCATGCGTGATCGCCCGGGACGTGGCCGGGCGCCGCGCACCGGTGGGCTGCCCCCGGGGTGTACGAAGCTTTGCCTGCAAGGAATGTGTCATATTTACAACTTGCCGCTGAAAAGGCGACGCCAGGGGCTCGTCAGGAGCGCACTGCGCTTGCTTCCGATACGGACCTAATACCTATTGCTGCGTGACCGTAACAAAGCGCCCCATGTGGGCGATGATCGGGGGCACCATGAGCAAAGCGATGATGCGCATCAACACGGCAGTCG
>DATLME010000044.1:0-7292 GCA_035537395.1 Sphingomonas sp.
GCGTAATCGTCGTTCTCATTTCGCCCGGCAGTCCCGGGTCGTCGAACCGATCGGTGTAAACCAGCTTTTCCCCGGGAATGAGCTCGATATACTTACCACCGAAAGAGTGACTGGCACCGGTAGTGAAGTTCCGGAACGACATCCTGTGCGCGCCGCCATCCCGAGCGTCGATTTGATGAACGGTGCAGACGAAGCCGAACGGAGGCAGCCAGCTGGCAATAGCATCCGGCTCGACGAAGGCGCGGTAAACCTTGTCGGGGGGCGCGGTGAGAACCCGGTGTAGCCTGGCGGTGTTCGGCATATCGGCTTTCCTCCCTGGCGGGCACTGCAGCGCACTTTAGCCGATGATAGGCCGCTTCTTGGATGTTCGTGAAGCTGGCATTTAGGCTCTGCTTGCACGGCCGCGCGGACCTTCGGGAACTCGGGCTGGCGCTCAAATGGCAAGTTCGGCCATCGGAGCAACAACCTCCCGTATCAGAATTCCGATTGCGTGCCGGGCAAATTGAGTTGGTCATAGAGCCGCAGAAGTGCCGTTACTTCCTCCACGATCGACTTCTGCTCGCTCAATACACGCGCGGTAGCATCGCGGGTTGGCGTGCCGTCGCGTCCATCATGCACTGTATAACCCTGTTCGATCAGCCAGATCTGATCCCACGCGCGTGAGCGCTGCCGACGCAGGTGCATCACCCATTGTTCGATCGTACCGGCCGGTACGCTGCGCTCGATCTCGCCCATTGTTGTGCTCTAACGACGTTGGTGGCGCTGCGCCAAGACCCGGGTTCGAAGAACTAGGCGGTCCCTCACCACGGCTCGGCCATGCCGACGTAGCGAACCATCTCGATGCCGAGCCGCACATATGCCCGGCCAAGGACCGCCCGGATCCAAGCAGATTTTCATCTGGGACGTCGAACGGACGTCCCCGCAAGCAGTGTGCCGGCGAGCCGCAGACTCGCCGGCATCGTGCTCACTTGCCTACGGTAGCTTCCGCTTTGGCAGGCGCTTCCTGGATATCGGCTGCCCCGCCCATGTCGCCGCTCTTGGTGCGCCCCGCGCCGGGCCCTGCGCCGAGGTCGGCGCCGGTGGTCGGGTCGGCCGAAGGATCGGACATCGTCCGCTTCGCCATCTTGGCCGCGACCTTCCTGTCCTTGGCGCCTAGCTGGACGCTGGCGGTGCCGTCGCCGTCGTCCGCAGGCATGACGAGTTCGAGATCGTCGATGCGGTCCCATTCGTCACCCGAGTTCCACGGCCCGGTCGTGTCACCTTCGCCCTGCGACGTGTTGACGTACATGCTGGCGTACTTTTCCACTCCGGGCAGCTTGCCCGACGGGAAGTTGTTCTCGATCGCGTACAGTGCCTTCTCGAACGACTTCTGATGCGCGACCTCGCGTGTCATCAGGAAGCCAAGCGCATCCTTGATGCCGGGATCGTCCGTGATGTTGATCAGCCGCTCGTAGACGATCTTGGCGCGTGCTTCGGCGGCGATGTTCGAACGCAGATCTGCCGTGGGCTCGCCGCGCGAGTCCACATAAGCGGCGGTCCACGGCACGCCCGCAGAATCGCACAGCGCCGGTCCGCCGCCGAACAGGATTGCTTCCTTCGCTGAGGTGCCCGTCGCGCCGATCATCTGATAGAGTTCGGCCTCCTTCATCGTACCTTCCGCAAGCTGCGCCTTCACGCCCTTGTTGAGCATGGTGACGATCGTTCCAATGACCTCGAGATGGCTGAGCTCCTCAGTGGCGATGTCGAGCAGCAGATCCTTCCGCCCGGCATCGTCTTCGCCGAGCCCTTGCGTGAAATAGCGCATCGCCGCGGCAAGCTCCCCGTCGGCGCCGCCGAATTGCTCCATCATCAGGGTGGCGAGCCGCGGGTTCGGCTCCGAAACCCGGACGGTATATTGCAGCCGCTTGTTGTGCATGAACATGTGAAAGCCTCCTCGTTACCGGATGACCAACCGGTCGGAAGGATGTGAGTTCCGGTGCAAAAAACCGGTTTGTCGCGTGCGCGCCGGCCGCTGGTATCGGCGATGGCGCGGCAACCGAGGGGCCGCGGCCGATGCGTCAGAAGACGAGGCGGTGCTTCGAGCAATATTCCTTCAGCCGCTCCGGGGTCGGCTCAAGCGTCGTTAGCGCGACATGGCCGTCGGGCCGCACCAGATAGGCGGCATCGCGCGCAAGGCCCGCCGCGTTGGCTTCCTGGCTCCACGGGAAAACATGCATCGGCAGCGACAGCGCGTCGGCAGTGTCGACGATCTGCCGGTCGGCATGGCCATAGATATGAAGCTGCCAGTCCAGGCTCTTCAGCGGCGCGAAATTGTCGGCCGATTGGACCCAGGGGAGCCGGTCTCCGCTCGCGACGCCGCCGGCGGCACCTTCCGACAGGATGCTTTGCGGATAGCTGATGCGGATCTGCGACGCGAAACGGAAGAACGCCCGGCGACCAGCGATGAACCGGGTGGCGATCGGTGCCATCGTCGGCAGCATCGTCGTCCGGAAGAAGCGGCCGGCAAGCCCGCCCGAGACGATCATCCGGAACAGCCGATCGGTGGTTTTGACGAGACTGCGCGCGAAGGCGATCCGCTCGGGCTCATAGGTGTCGAGAAGATCGGGGGGCGCCCGGCCGCCAAGCACGTGCGCGAGCTTCCACGACAGATTGACCGCGTCGCCGATGCCGGTGTTCATGCCCTGGCCGCCGACCGGGCTGTGGAGGTGGCCGGCATCGCCGAGGAGGAACGCGCGACCCTTTCGGAAGGTGTCGGCGACGCGGTGGTGCACGCGATAGGTCGAGAACCAGTTGAGTTCGGCGACCTTGGTCCCGAGCAGGCTTTCGGCGCTGGCCCGCACATCGTCGAAGCGAGGTTGCTCCACGCTGTCGGGAACCAGCCCGACCAGGCGTTCCATCTTGCCCTTGCGAGCAGGCAGCCTCAGCGCGAACGTGTCCACGCCGGTGGCGACGTGGAGGTGCCGCTCGGTGTCGGCCTCTTCGAGCCGCACGTCCGCGACATAGTAGAGATGCTCGTAGGTGCCGCCACCGAAGCCGATGCCGAGGTCCTCGCGCACCTTGCTTCGCGCGCCGTCGCATCCGCAAACATAGGAAAAGCTCGCGTCCTCTCGACCCTTGCTGCCCTCGAGCGTCACCTCGACACGGTCGTCGGTCTGGTGGAGCGCGAGGAGCGCGGTGCCGCGCTCGACCTCGATCGCGCTTTCGCGCAATCGTTCGACCAGGAAATGCTCGTGTTCGTCTTGCGGAAAATCGAGGATGAAGGGGTAGGGGCTCAGGCCTTCGCCGATCTTCTTGATATCGAGCTGGACGCGTTCACGCCCGCCACCATGGACGTGGATGCCCTCGACCTCGGTCCCGGCGGCGACGATCGCGTCGGCAAGGCCAAGCTGGTCGTAAAATTCGAGCGTCCGGGCATGGACGGCCAGCGCGCGCGACTCGGATGCGGCTTCTTCACGCTCGTCGATGAGCCGGAACGGGGTGCCGTGGCGGGCGAGGCGCAGCGCCAGATTGAGCCCGGTCGGGCCGGCGCCGACGATCAGGACGGGAGGGTTCGACATGCAGCGTCTCCTCGGCCGCGATCATACATGATTATCGCGGTTTTGCCGAGGCCAAGCTTTCCGAAGCGTCGCGGCCCTGCCCACCGCGGTCCTCGGCAGCGCATACTCGGTCCGGGCGCGAGCAAGCCCGTCCGGGATGATTGACAGCCGCACAGGCGCGTGGCTGATTGGCGCGATGGGGACTGCGATCTCTCCATGAGGCGTCAGCCGAAGCATCGCGTCCAGATCGGCTCGAAGGACGCACCATGGCTGCCCGACACCCACATTCTTCACCGTTCCGGCTGCGACGGGTGGTCTCTGCCACCGGCCATGCGATGGCGTTCTCGGTCGTCGCCTGGACTGCGCCTGCCACCGCGCAGACCGAAGCGGCCGGGGATTTCCTCCTCTCGGGCACGAGCCGGCTGCGGGTGGAAGCGATCGACGGACAGGCTCGGGCCGGGTTCAACGAGGCGGACGAGCTGGTCAACCTGCGCACGACGGTGATGGCGCAATATCGCAATGGCCCGCTCCGCCTGGTTGCGGAGCTATGGGACAGCCGCGTCTATGGCGACGATCGCGGCACGCCGATCGGCACCGGCGAGGTCAATACGGCCGAACTCGTGCAGGCGTTCGCCGAAGTGAAGACACGCGGCCTGATCGGCACGGGCAGCAGCGCGACGGTGGCGGCCGGGCGCTTCGTCCTGAACCTCGGTTCGCGCCGGCTGATCGCGGCGGACGATTATCGCAACACCACCAACGGCTATACCGGGCTGCGCGCGGACCTCGCCTGGCAAGGCGGCTGGAACGCGACGTTGATCTACACCCTGCCGCAGCAGCGTCGCCCCGACGACCTCGGCCGGTTGCGCCGCAATGTCGCGCGCTTCGACGACGAGGGCTTCGACCTCGTCCTGTGGGGTGGCCTGCTCAGCCGCAGCCGGGCGATCGGCCCGGTGACCGTGGAGGGATCCTATTTCCACCTCGGCGAGCGCGACACGCCGGCCCGGCCGACCCGCGATCGCTCGCTCGATACCGCCAGCGTGCGGCTGATCCGCGATCCCGCCGCTGCGCAGGTCGATGGCGAGATCGAGGCGATCGTCCAGCGCGGTCATGTATCGACCGGCCTCGCCGCTACGGCCGCGCAGCAATCCGTCCGCGCATGGTTCGTCCATGCCGATACCGGCTACAGCGTCGCGGATCGCTGGAAGACGCGGCTGTCGGTCGAATACGACCACGCCAGCGGCGACCGGCCCGGCGGCGCCAATGGCCGGTTCGATACGCTGTTCGGCATGCGCCGCGCGGATCTCGCCCCGGCCGGGCTCTACAACGCGATCTCCCGCAGCAACGTGATCAGCGCGGGCGTGCGGGTGGAAGCGACGCCGGACAAGCGAACCGACCTGATGGCGACGCTGCACCCGATGTGGCTGGCGGCGCGCGAGGACAGCTTCGCGTCGACCGGGGTGCGCGACCTCAGCGGCCGCGCCGGGCGATATGCCGGGACACAGTTCGACGGCCGCGTGCGTCACCTGATCATGCCCTGGCTGCGACTGGAACTGGACGGCGTGCTGCTGGCGAAGGGGCGCTTCCTCCGCGAAGCGCCGAACGCGCCGGCGGGGCGCTGGACGCGCTACGTGTCGATGAACGCCACCGCCACCTTCTAGCTGCGAGCGGATCCTGTCCGCGTGGCGCCGCCCAAAGATGAAAGCGGTCGTCCAAGAACTAATTGTGCGGACAGCGAAGCTGGCATGGTCTACCCCGCGGCTGCATCCTCGGGGTGACACCATGGCGCACTATAGTCTTCAGCTTCGCAACAGCACGCATGTCTGGGACACGGTCATTGTGGAGCGCGACGATCATGAGGCATTGCGGATCGAACTCGCTCGCTTCGTTGGCGAGCTTTTGAGAGACCATGCCGTGAAAATCTGGGAAGACCAGGATTGGCGGGTCGACGTGACGGACGCCAACGGCCTGATCATGTACGTGATGCATGTTTCGGCGTCGGAAGCGCCCTCTACGATGAGCGACAACGCCCTGCCTGCTTAGGCAAATCTGGATACTTGCTTGCAAGACGTGGCGAGACGTCCTGCCGATCTTCTTGCATAGGCGTCGGCCGGTTGCTTGTGGATGGCGGCGATCGCCGGGTCGACCGCCCGTGCGTCCCCGTGCAGGGTCGGCGACAGTGTTCAGCCGGCGCGCGCGTCCCGCCCGTTGACCATCGCCGCAATGGCGAGGTCGCCGGTGACGTTGAGGGTGGTCCGGCACATGTCGAGGAACCGGTCGACGCCCAGCACGATGCCGATCGCGGTCGGCGGCACGCCCACCATGCCGAGGATCAATGCGATTACCGGCAGCGAGCCCGCGGGGACGCCCGCGGTGCCGATACCGCCCAGGATGCACACCAGCATGACCATGATCTGTTGCCCGATCGTCAGGTCGACGCCGAACACCTGCGCCAGGAAGATCACCGTCACGCCTTCGAAGATCGCGGTGCCGTTCTGGTTGGCGGTGGCCCCGATCGTCAGCACGAAGCGCGAGATCTGCCGCGGCAGCTTCAGCTCGGTTTCGGCGACGCGCAGCGACGTCGGCAGGGTGGCATTCGAGCTGGCGGTAGAGAACGCCATGACCATGGCCTCGCGGACTCCGCCGAAAAAGGTGCGCGGGCCCATGCCGGCGGCCAGGTACACGCCGCTACCGTAGACGATCACGAGCTGGAACATGATCGCGACCAGCACCGTCGCGACGTACCAGCTCAGCCGGACGAGAATGTCGACGCCGAACAGCGCGGTCAGGTTGAACATGAAACAGGCGACGGCGATGGGCGCGAGGCGGATGACGAGCCCGATCAGCGCCATCGCGATCTCCAGCAGTCCCTCGACGGCATGCTGGAAGGCCGTCGTCTTTTCGCTGCGGACGAGCACCAGCCCGATGCCGATCGCGAGCGCGAACACCATCAATGCGAGAATGTCGTCCTCGGCCGCCGCCTTGATCGCGTTGGCGGGGATGATGCCGATCACCGCGTCGATCCCGCTGGGCTGGTCGCGGCCCTGCGCCACGATCGCGCTGGCGCCGCTACTCGCCTGCGCCAGCATCGCGCGCGCCAGCGCCGGATCGACCCCGCCGCCGGGGCGGATCAGGTTGACGAGCAACAGGGCGACGACCACCGAGATCGTCGACAGCACCAGCGTGAACAGCAATGTGCGCACGCCCACCCGCTTCAGCGAGGCGAGATCGCCCATCTCGGCGACCCCCGTGACCAGCGCCGAAAACAGCAGCGGGATCACCAGCATGAACAAGAGTCGGAGAAACACCTGGCCCGCGGGGCCGGTGACGTAGGTGACGATCGTCTTCACCCAGGCTGCGTCGCCCGCGGTCAGGTTGACGACGAGCCCGCCGACGAGCCCGACCGCGAACCCGGCGAGCATCTGGAGGTGGAGCGGAAAGCGCTGCGACGCGGGACGTTCGGTCTCGATCATTGCGGCGACAACGTGCGTGCGGGCGTGCTTGCTCCCGCCCCGCGCGAGATGAGCGCAGGCGCAGGGGTTTGTCGTCGTGCCGGCGCCGGCGTAGATCGTCGGGGCACGGCCGCATCCCGCGTCCGGCACCAGGGCGAAGCGGACGCATGATCGAGACGGTAGCCGACGCCGGGTTCGCGATTGCGCGAGAGCATGTCGCTGCCGGCCGGATTCCCGGGGCGGTGCTGGGCGTGGTCGCTGCCGACGGTCGGCAGGCGGTGCGGGTGGCCGGGCTTGCGCAACGCGA
>DATLME010000045.1:0-2437 GCA_035537395.1 Sphingomonas sp.
GCGATCCTAAGGCTGGAGCAGGCCATGACCGACAACACCGCGATCTATCGCCGCTTCGCGCTGATGTTCCTGGTGATGCTGACGATCGCGGCGGGCAATACCGCGTTGCAATCGGTGCTGCCGGCGCTCGGCCGCTCGCTCGGCGTCGCCGATCGCGCAGTGGCGGCGGCGTTCTCGGTATCGGCGCTGCTCTGGGTGATCGCAGCGCCGTTCTGGGCCACCCGGTCCGATCGCTACGGCCGGCGGACGATGATCCTGCTCGGGATGGGCGGGTTCGTGGTGTCGCTCGCGCTGTGCGGCGTATTCCTCGCCGCCGGCATCAACGGCTGGATCAGCGGCACCGCGGCGTTCCTCTGTTTCATCGGCGGGCGGCTGATCTACGGCACGTTCGGCGCTGCCGCCCCGCCCGCGGTGCAGGCGCTGGTCGCCGGCGAGACCACGCGCGAGGAACGCACCAAGGCATTGACGCTGCTCGCCTCGGCATTCGGGCTCGGCACGATCCTCGGTCCGGCGATCGCGCCCTATCTGTTGCTCGGATCGATCGACGGCGTCGAAATCGGGCTGGCCGGCCCCGCGTTCGTGTTCGCGCTGTTCGGGGTCGTCGTGTTCTTCACGGTGCGGACGATGCTACCCGACGACCGGACGCCTTCGGTCGATACGCATGTCGCGTCGTCGGCCTATCCCTCGATCGGAGGCGCGCCGACCGGCGCCAGCGTCGCCGCAGCCACGGGATCGCATGGCGAGAAGGTCGGCTATACCGATCCGCGGATCCGCGGCTGGATGATCGCCGGACTGGTGATGGGGCATGCCCAGGCGATGACCAGCCAGGCGATCGGCTTCCTCGTCATCGACCGGCTCAACGTCGCACCCGCGCTCGCGCTCGAGCCGACCGGCATCGTGCTGATGATGGGCGCCGGCGCGTCGCTGCTCGCGCAATGGGGGATCATCCCGCGATTGAACCTGACGCCGCGCCAGCTCGTGCTGTCGGGACTGGTGCTGGCGGCGATCGGCACCGCGCTGACCGGGGTCGCGTCGTCGCTCTACGGAATCGCGACCGCCTTCGCGCTGGCGAGCCTCGGCTTCGGCTTCACCCGTCCCGGTTTCACCGCGGGCGCATCGCTCTCGGTCGGCCCGGAAGGCCAGGGTTCGGTGGCGGGCAAGGTGACCAGCGTGAACGGCGCCAGCTTCGTGCTCGGCCCGTCGATCGGCGTCGGCCTCTACGAGGCACAACATTCGCTGCCGTACCTGATCGCGGGTGCCGCGCTGGTGGTGCTGTTCGTCTATAGCTGGCTGGCGTTGCGGGACCGGCCGATCTGACGGCGGCCCTCCCGCGTGACAGGCAGGGGCGTCAGTCGGTCCCCTTCGGCCCGCGTGGCTGGAGCTGTCCCGGCGAGATGAAGCCGATCGGCTGGATCGCCGCCGCATTCTGCTTCAGCTTGGCCGCGATCATCTCGTAGTCGCGCTCCATCTCGGCGGTGACGCTCGCCCGCGATTCGGTCAGCGCCTCCTCGAAATCCGCCATGCCGACATGCGTCGACTGGAGTGATCGGCGCAGTGCGACGAGCCCGGCGCGGCGGACCACGTCGGCGAGATCCGCACCGGTGAACCGGTCGGTCCGCTCGGCGACGCGATCGAGATCGACATCGTCCGCGAGCGGCATCTTCCCCGTCTGGATCGACAGGATCCGCCGCCGACCCGCCATGCTCGGCACGCCGACATAGATCAGTTCGTCGAACCGCCCCGGGCGCAGCAGCGCGGGATCGACGAGGTTGGGACGATTGGTTGCGCCGATCACCACCACCGACTGGAGTTCCTCGAGCCCATCCATCTCGGCAAGGATGGTGTTGACCACCCGCTCGGTGACCTGCGGCTCGCCGCCGCCACTGCCCCGCGCGGGCACCAGCGAGTCGAGTTCGTCGATGAAGATCACGCACGGCGCCACCTGGCGTGCGCGCGCGAACAGCTTGGCGATCTGCTGCTCGCTCTCGCCATACCATTTGCTCAGCAGGTCGGACGATTTGGTGGCGATGAAGTTCGCCTCGGCCTCCCGCGCGACCGCCTTCGCCAGCAGCGTCTTGCCGGTGCCGGGCGGGCCATAGAGCAGGAACCCCTTGGCGGGACGGATGCCGAGCCGGCGGAACGCGTCGGGATCCTTCAGCGGCAGCTCGACGCCTTCCTTCAGCCGCATCTGCGCATCGTCGAGCCCGCCGACATCCTCCCAGCGCACGCTCGGCGCCTGGACCATGACCTCGCGCATCGCCGAAGGCTGGACGCGTTTCAGCGCCTCGACGAAATCCTCGCGGGTGACCGACAGCTGGTCGAGCACCTCGGGCGGGATCACCCGCTCCTCGAGGTTGAGCTTGGGCATGATCCGCCGGACGGCGTCGATCGCCGCCTCGCGGGTCAGCGCGGCCAGGTCGGCCCCGACGAAGCCGTA
>DATLME010000046.1:0-8783 GCA_035537395.1 Sphingomonas sp.
GTCCGGCGCTCGCGCTGCGCCGGCCGCGACCGCTGCAACCGCCGTGTCGCTCGCAAACACCGCGGCCGGCGCGCCGCTCGCGCGCGCCACGCGGTCGAGCAGTATCGCGGCACCCTCGCGATCGCCGCCGGCTTCGAACGCGCGAGCCGCGACCGTCAGGGCATACGCGTCGGCATCGCTGCGCGTGGCGATCGGCGCCAGCGTCGCGCGGGCACCCGCCGGGTCGCCCGACCGCAGCAGCGCCACGCCGAGCAGCCGGCGCGCCCCGACATTGAGCGGCTGCAGGTCGACGACGCGCCGGTACATCGCGATCGCCTGTTCGTTCTTGCCCTGGGCGAGATCCAGGCTGCCGCTCAGCAGCACGGCGCCGGGCAAGTCGTCGAGCACGCCGCCGGTGCGGCCGAGAAGATCGCGCGCCAGATCCAGCCGGTTCGCGCGCGCGGCGAGAACCGCCTGGAGGTAGAACGCCTGCGGACTCCCCGGCCGCGCAGCCTGGGCGCGCCGCGTCGCTGCCAGCATCTCGCGGTAACGCCCCGCATCGCCGAGGGTCGCCGCATATTCGATCAGCGCCGGGTGATAATAGGCATCGCGCCGCAACGCAGCTTCGAACCACGGCAGCGCTGCAATCAGCCCGAGGCGGGTGCGGACCACCTCGCCTCGCAACGTGAGCGCCACCGGATCGCGCGGTGCCAGCGCCACCGCCCGTGCCGAGGCCACTGTGGCGCCGCCGATGTCGCCGGCGGAAAGCCGGACGCGCCCGAGATCGGTCCACGCCGCGGCGTCTCCGGGATTTCGCGCGGTCAGTCGCTCCAGCGACGCCACCGCCGTCGTGGTCGCGCCTTGCGCGGCGCGGGCGCGCGCCTCGATTCGGCCCGCGTAGTTGGCATAGCGGGGCGCCGCCCTCGCCGCCTGCGCGATTGCTCCCGCATCGTCGCCCTGCAGAAATGCCGCGTGCGCGGCGAGTTGATGGAGCCGCACCTCCGGCATGCCGGCCTCGCGTGCACGCGCGAGCTCGGACTCGGCGGCGAGACCTTCGCCGAGTTGCAGATAGGCGCGCGCCAGGATCGCGTGCGCCATGCCCGAATCCGGCGCGGCGCGAACCGCAGCCTGGGCGTGGTTGCGCGCGGCGCTGAAGTTGCCGGCATCCAGCGTGGTCAGCGCATCGACCAACGACTGCCGGGCGTCAGCGCCACGCGGGCCGACCCGGCCGATGATCGCGACCGCAGCCACCGCCAGCAGGATCGCGACGGCGAGAGTGCGGGCATCGATCCGCCACCTGCGCTGCCGCGCCGGCGGGGCAGCCAGCACCTCAGCCATGGAGATCGTAGCTTTTCAGCAGATCGTACAACGTCGGACGGCTGATCCCGAGCAACCGCGACGCACCCGCGATATTGCCGTCGGCGCGCGAAAGCGCATGCCGGATCGCCTTGCGGTCGGCGATCTCGCGTACCTGGCGCAGATTGAGCGGTACCGGATCGCCGCCGGTTCCGCCGAGGTCGAGATCGGCGGCCGTGACGAGCTTGCCGTCGGCCATGATCACCGCGCGCTTGATGCGGTTTTCGAGTTCTCGGACGTTGCCGGGCCAGGGCCATGCATCGATCGCGGCCCGCGCATCGGGCGCCAGTCCGGTGACCCCGCTGTTCATCGCCTTGGCATAGTGGCCGACGAAATGCCGCGCGAGCAGCCCGGCGTCGCCCGGACGCTCGGCGAGCGAGGGGATCCGGACCACGATCTCGGCGAGCCGGTAGTAGAGATCTTCGCGGAATCGCCCGGCCGCGACCATCGCGTCGATATCCTGATGGGTCGCGCAGACGATCCGGGTATCGACGGCGATCGCGCTGCGCCCCCCGATCCGCTCGATCACGCGTTCCTGCAGGAACCGCAGCAACTTGACCTGCAGCGGCAGCGGGACGTCGCCGATCTCGTCGAGGAACAGCGTGCCGCCCTGCGCCTGTTCGATCTTGCCCGGTGTCGTCTTCACCGCGCCGGTGAACGCACCCTTCTCATGCCCGAACAGCTCGCTTTCCAGCAGCGTTTCGGGAATCGCGGCGCAGTTGATCGCAACGAAGGCGCCGCGCGCGCGGCGCGATCCGTCGTGGAGGCCGCGCGCGAGGAGTTCCTTGCCGGTCCCGCTTGCGCCGAGCAGCATCACCGACACGTCGGCCGGCGCGACCCGCTCGACAGTGCGGACCACCTTCGCCATTTCGGCCGAGGCCGAGATCAGCCCGGCGAGCCCGCCCCCGCCGACGCGCAGCGCGAGCCTCCGGTTTTCCGCCTCCAGTGCATGGACGTGAAAGGCGCGCGCAACGATCAGTCCAAGCGCATCGATGTCGATCGGCTTGGCATAGAAATCCCAGGCGCCGTCCGCGATCGCCTTCAACGCGGAGTCCCGCGCGCCGTGACCCGACGCCACGATCACCTTGGTATCGGGTTTGAGGCTGAGGATCTCGGCCAGGGTCGCGAAACCCTCGGTCACCCCGTCGGGATCAGGCGGCAGGCCGAGGTCCAGCGTCACGACTGCTGGCTCATGCGCGCGAACCGCCTCGATCGCCTCGGCACGCGTGGTCGCCGCGACGATGTCGTATCCTTCATAGGCCCAGCGCAACTGCCGCTGGAGCGCGGCGTCGTCCTCGACGATCAGCAGGACGGGCTTGTTGCTCATGCGGCCTTCTCCATTGCCGCGGCGGCGGGCAGGACGATGCGGAACCGGGTGCCCTCGCCTTCGCAGCTGTCGACGCCGATCGACCCGCCCATCGTCTCGACGAGCTGGCGCGCCTCATAGGCGCCGATGCCGAACCCGGCCGGCTTCGACGATGCGAACGGCCTGAACAGTTGATCGCGGACGAAGGCGGGGCTCATGCCGCAGCCGCGGTCGACCACGTCGATCGTCACCCGGCCTGCCTCGCTTCCGATCTCGACGAGAACGATGTCCCCGGCCCGCCCCGCCTCAACCCCGTTCTGGATCAGATGCCCGAGCACCTGTTCGAGCCTCGCCGGCTGGCCGAATACCAACGCGCTACCGTGGATCTCGACCGCATCGCCGGCACCGCGAGCCGAGGCCGCGCGCAACGCGAGGGCGGCGACATCGATCGCCTGGGTCGCTTCGGTGAGCGGCTGGTGATGCTGCGACAATCGCGCGAGCAGCGCATTCATCCGGGTCGCCGAATCCTGCAGGGTCGCGATCATGTCCGCACGGAATTCGGGATTGTCTGCGTGACGCTCGGCGTTGCGCGCGACCAAGGTCAGCCCGCTCACCAGATTCTTGATGTCGTGGAGGATGAAGGCGAATCGGCGGTTGAACTCGTCGAACCGTGCCGCATCGGCAAGTTTGGCGTGCGCCCGGTCCTCGGCAAGATAGCTTGCCGCCTGGCGGCCGGCCACGCGCAACAGATCGAGGTCCTCCCAATCGAGCGCGCGGTCGATCGGTGGCCGGGCGAGCAGGATCGCGCCGACCAGATTGGCACCGTGGAGCAGCGGTACGATCGCCCACGCCTCGCTCCGGTCGAGGATCCAGTTCGGCACCGACGCAGCCTCCCCCTCGCTGGGGGCGAGGCGCAGCGTATCGAGCTCGACGATCCGCGCCGTCGCCGCGAGATGCTGCGCCAGCCGCAGGTCGCGATCGATCGTCGGCTGGACCGGCCAGTTCCATCCGGCGCCGGGCTCGAGCGCGCCGGCGTCGGCGACCAGCAGCAACCCGGCGGGGGAGTCGGTGAGATCCGCGACTGCCTTGACGATGCGTTCCGCAAGCGGCGCCGCGCCCTCGCCGGGAGTGCCCAATGTCTCGGTGAAGCGCTGCCACTCGGCGCGGTAGTCATAGCGGTGACGGAAGAGATGCTTGGCGACCTTCACCTTCGCCCAGGCGCGCAACCATGGCGTGGAGACCAGGGTCAGCAGCGCCGCCGTGGTCCCGAAGACGGCGGCGGCCTGGAAGATCCGGCCATAGGCGCCGCCGACCTGGCCGGCGACGCTGATCAAGAGCATCGTCACCAAGGCGTACAACGCCAGCCCGACGATCGACAGCGAGCGCATCGCGACCGTTCGTGACACCGCAAGCGACCAGTCGCCGCCACGTTGCGCGGCGAGCGCAAACACCAGCGCGACCCCGGCCATGCCGAACCCGCGCAACACGAAGAGCGGCCCGACCCACAGGTCGCCGGCATAGGCGGCGGTGAACAGCACGACTTCGAGCGTCCACATCGTTGCCAGCGCCAGCACGGTGGGGCGGATCCAGCCGCGCGCCGCGGGCCCGGCGATGCCATGAAGGTGCCGCACCAGCAGCAACGCGGCGACCGCGCCCAACATCCGCAACAGCAGGCGCGTGTCCGCCAGGGCGGTGGCGAGCTGCCCGCGCAGCGGCATCGTCTCGACGACCGCTACGCCCGCTCCCGCGACCGCCAGCAGCATCACGACGACATAGACCGCGATCAGCGAGGCGCCACCCGCGCGATCGCGCTTGACCAGCGCGAGCATGAAGGCGAGCCAGGCGATGTTGCGCAGGCTGCCGGCCACCCGCGCCGTGACGTCGCGGGGGTCGATACCAGCGACCGCAAGAGCCCAGAGCGCCGAGACTCCCAGCGCAATCACGAAGGTCTTTTGCGGCCAGCCACGCTGCGGATTGCGCAATTGTCGGACCGCAAGCACGCCGAACAGCAGCGCGGCGAGCGCATGGCCCCAGACGATCAGCGTGGCGCTCATCGCGCGCCCACCGGCCAGAGCACCACCCGGAGGGTTTGCAGCAGGATCAGCATGTCGAGGAACGGCGAATAGTTCTTGGCGTAATACAGGTCGTATTCGAGCTTGTGCCGCGCATCCTCGATCGACGCACCATAGGGATAGTTGATCTGCGCCCAGCCGGTAATGCCGGGTTTGACCATGTGGCGTTCGGCGTAGAACGGCAGCTGCTGCTCCAGCTGGTCGACGAAATGGGGGCGCTCGGGGCGTGGCCCGACGAAGCTCATCTCGCCCTTCAGAACCGTCCAGGTCTGCGGCAGTTCGTCGATCCGGACCTTGCGGATCAGGCGTCCGATGCGGGTCACCCGCGGATCGTTCTTCTCCGCCCAGACGGCGTTGCCGGCGACCTCGGCGTCCTGGCGCATCGACCGCAGTTTGAGGATGTCGAAACTCTGGTTGTACAGGCCGACGCGCGACTGCCGGTAGAATGCCGGCCCTCGCGACTCGAGCTTGATCGCAAGCACCGTGACGACGATCAGCGGCAGGGTGAGCGCGAGCAGCAACAGGCTCGCGACGATATCGAACGCGCGTTTGAAGACGGTCGACAGCATCTGCCCCGACGAAAACCCGTCCGAAAAGATCAGCCATGACGGATTGACGCTGTTGAGGTCGATCCGTCCGGTCTGCCGTTCGAGAAAGGTCGAGATTTCGCTCACCGTCACGCCGGTAGTCTTGATCCGCAGGAGATCCTGGAGCGGCAGCGCATTGCGGCGTTCTTCGAGCGCCAGTACGACCTCGCTCGCCTTCAGGTCGACGACGTGCTGCGCAAGGTTCGCGATCTGGTCGCGGGGGAGCGCACCCGGCACGATCGCCATGCCGTCCGCCATTGCGACGAAGCCGGCAGCGACGAAGTTGATGCCAGGCTGCGCCGCGAGTTCGCGAATGCGATCGGCGCGCCGCCCGGCGCCGAGCACGATCACGCGCCGCTTGAAGGTGTCGCCGCCGAGCAACTGGCCGAGCAGCGCCCGAATCGCGACCAGGAAGACGGTCGCGATCAGCATGGAATAGAGCAGGTTCGATCGCCAGAAGGTGAGCGAAGGCACGAAGAAGAAGATCAGCGACAGCAGGATCACGCCCAGCGAGATCGCAACGATCAGCCGCGCCGCGGCGAACCGCAGCGACAGGAACGAGGCGACGCCATAAGCACCGACCGCGACGAGCGCGATCTGCAGCGACGCCGCGAACGAGAGTAGCTGGGGAATGCGGGTATAGATCGGTTCGATCGCCATCCCGATCTGGCCGGCGCGAACCACCCAGCCGATCTCGGCCGCCGCCATCAGCGCAATCGCGTCGACCAGCCCGAGCAACAACACCGCATGAGGCACATAATGCTTGAACAGCCGGATCATGCCGTCGTCGTCTCCGTCGGGCTGCTGTGTAAACAATCCCGACACTGCGCATCGCAGCAAAAGCCAAAGAAACCCTGAACAACGCAGCTAGCGACCTGCTTTCGGCAATTCCCCCGAGCCCGGCGCTGGGCTACAGCCGCGAGTGAGCGGAGGAACAATGCCCAATAGCAAGATCGTGCCCGTCATCCTTTCCGGCGGCTCGGGTACCCGGCTGTGGCCGATGTCCCGTCCCGAGCGCCCCAAGCAGATGCTTGCGCTCACCGGCGACGACACGATGCTTCAATTGACCGCACGCCGCGCCGTCGGGGAGGCCTATGCTGCGCCGATCGTCGTCGCTAATGCGCGCCACGCCGATCTCGTCGAGGAGCAACTGGATGGCGTTGGCGCGACCGCGCAGGCGCTGATCCTCGAACCCGCCGGGCGCAACACCGCGCCGGCGATCGCGCTAGCGGCGATCGCGGCGGGTGGCGGCAGCGACGCGTTGCTGGTGATGCCGTCGGATCACGTCATCGGCGATGTCGACGCTTTCCACGCCGCGATCGCCGCCGCGCTGCCGTTCGTCAACGACGGCTGGCTGGTAACGTTCGGGATCAGCCCCGATGCGCCGGAGGTCGGCTATGGCTGGATCAAGATCGGCGCGCCGATCGGCGACGGAGTTCACCGCGTCGATCGCTTCGTGGAGAAACCGCCGCGCGACAAGGCGGAGGCGATGCTCGCGTCGGGCGACCACGCCTGGAACGGCGGCATCTTCCTGTTCAGGGCGGACACCTATCTGGCCGCGCTGGCGAGCTTCGCGCCCGACATTCTCGCCGCCACCCGCTCGGCGATGGATCTGGCGCGACACGAGGGCAGCAGGATCTATCCCGACGCCGCTGCATTCGCTGAATCTCCGGACGATTCGATCGACTATGCCGTGATGGAGAAGGCTGATCGCGTGGCGGTCGCCCCGGTGGCGATGGGGTGGAACGATGTCGGCAGCTGGGACGCGCTGCACGCGATCAGCGAGCGCGACGGGGCGGGCAATGCGCATCGCGGCGAAATACTCGCGATCGAGACCGAGAACTGCCTGGTCCGCAGCGACGGCATCAAGATCGCCCTGGTCGGGGTATCCGACCTGATTGTCGTGGCGAGCGGCAACGACGTGCTGATCATGCCGCGCGGCCGCAGCCAGGATATCAAGAAGCTGATCGCCGCGATGAAGGACTGACCGCAGGCGGCTAGACGGGTACTGCGATCGTCAGCCAATGGGTGCAACCGCCGACCACGGTGAGCGTCATCCCGGGCAGTTGGTGGGTGCTCGCCTTCGCACCTGCCAGACCGGCGGTGATTGCCGTGGTTCTCGCCGCATCGATCGTCGTGCCGGGCTTCAACAGGTCGACCACCTTCGGCAAGGCCGCCACCAGCGGCGCGGCTTCGCCGCAGGAACCTGGCGTTCCCGTGACGAGGCGGACCTGCCAGACGGTGCCCTCGACTCGGCTGAAGATCTGCGCGCTGCCGGCGGAGCCGGTCAACACCGTCGCCTGTCCGCCGGTCGCCGGATCCGCCATCGGTTCGCTGGCGGTCGCCTCCGACCAGGGCGGGCCGAGTGCCGAGATGCGCGCGATGGCGGTCTTCGCATCGACTGCGAACGCCGGAAGCGCGGGCACCACCGTGATCCCCGAGCTGTTGTTTTCGCTTGGCGCTTTCTCACCACACGCGGCGAGCAGCACGAGCGCGGTAGTGGCGATGATCTGGCAGCGATAGGACATGCGGCTCTCCTGAACTGCAACCTGTGGCGCGCACGTCGCAGCGAGGCAAGCACGCGTCGGCCATGCCACGCGCGTTCCACGAACACGAAAAAGGCCGGGGGATCGCTCCCCCGGCCCGTTCCTTAGCAGTGTCGGTCGGTATGCCCGGCCGGACTGGCTGGATCAGAAATCCATGCCGCCCATGCCGCCCATGCCGCCGCCGCCGCCGCCCATCGGCATTGCCGACTTGTCTTCCGGCAACTCGCTCACGGCCGCTTCGGTCGTGATGAGCAGGCCGGCGACCGAGGCCGCATCCTGAAGCGCGGTACGAACGACCTTGGTCGGATCGATCACGCCGGCGGTGACGAGGTTCTCGTACACATCCGTCTGCGCGTTGAAGCCGATGTCCGGATCGTTGCCGTCGAGCAGCTTGCCCGAGATCACCGCACCGTCATGACCGGCGTTCTGCGCGATCTGGCGAACCGGCGCGTAGAGCGCCTTGCGGATGATATCGATGCCGCGGGTCTGGTCGTCGTTGGCACCCTTCATGCCGTCGAGCACGCGCGTCGCGTAGAGCAACGCGGTACCGCCACCAGGAACGATGCCCTCCTCGACAGCCGCACGAGTCGCGTGCAGCGCATCGTCGACGCGATCCTTGCGCTCCTTCACCTCGACTTCGGTCGACCCACCGACCTTGATCACGGCAACACCGCCGGCGAGCTTGGCGAGACGCTCCTGGAGCTTCTCGCGGTCGTAATCGCTCGAGGTGTTCTCGATCTGCTGGCGGATCGCTTCGGTACGGCCCTTGATCGCGTCATGGTCGCCAGCACCATCAACGATGGTGGTGTTGTCCTTGTCGATCTGGACGCGCTTGGCGGTGCCGAGCATGCCAAGCGTAACCGTCTCGAGCTTGATGCCGAGATCTTCCGAGATCATCTCGCCCTTGGTCAGGATCGCGATGTCCTCGAGCATCGCC
>DATLME010000047.1:0-3071 GCA_035537395.1 Sphingomonas sp.
CCTGATGGCCGCCTCGAACCCGCCGAGCCGCCCGAGCGCTGCAGCCTTCAAATTGGCGTGGCCGGGGTGCTCAGGCTCCTCGGCAAGCAGGCGGTCGAGCTCCTCGAGCGCGTCGATCGGACGGTTGAGCCGGTACAGCACAATCGCTAGGTTCGCGCGGGCCGCGGTGAAGGCGGGCGCCAGTTCCAGCGCGCGGCGGAGCAGTGTTTCCGAATCCTTGTACCGGCCAAGGCGGCCGGCGAGTTCGGCGAGCATCCTGATCGCCCGCGCATCGAACGGATCGCGCCTCAGATGCTGGCGGAGCAGCGGTTCGGCGATCTCCAGCCGATTGTCGTGCAACGCGAGCGCGGCATCGACGAGAGTGGCCGGCCAGCGGGGGGTCGGGGGTGAAGACGCCATGTGGCCCGCAGAAACCATGTGGCGCGCCCGCGATCAAGCTGTAGCCTCGGTCCGGCATGACGAGCACGACCGATCGCGCGGCCAAGCCGCTGGGCTTCTGGCCGGTACTGGCGCTGGTCGTCGGCAACATGGTCGGTTCGGGCATCTACCTGTTGCCCGCTACACTCGCCCCGCTCGGCGCGAACGCGATGTTGGGGTGGATCGCGACGATAGCGGGTGCGCTCTGCCTCGCCTTCGTCTTCGCGCGGCTGGGAGCGGCAATGCCCGTGGCCGGCGGTCCCTACGCCTTTGCGCAGGCCGCGTTCGGTCCCGCCGCGGGCTTCGCCACCGCCTGGAGCTACTGGACGTTGATCTGGGCGGGTAATGCCGCAGTCGCGGTTGCGGTGGTCAGCGCATTGAGCCTGATCGTGCCCGCGCTGGCCGCCCATGCGGCGCTGTCGGCGCTCGTGCTCATCTGGCTGCTGGTGTTCGTCAACATGCGGGGCGTCGCGCTGGTCGGGAAGGTGCAGCTGGTAACGACGCTGCTCAAGCTGATACCGCTCGTGGGTGTGATACTGCTCGCGGCGTGGATGCTTGCAGGAGGCGAGGCGCGGATCGTGGCATCGCCGGTGCCCATCGGCCCCGGTGCAATCGCGGGGGCGGCTGCCCTGACCTTCTGGGGTTTCCTCGGGCTGGAATCCGCAACGGTGCCCGCCGACAAGGTCGCGGATGCCCGGCGCGTGGTGCCGCGCGCGACGTTGATCGGCACCGTGCTCGCGGGTGTCATCTACCTCGCAGTGACCGCAGCGATAACGACGCTGATGCCGACCGCGGAGGTTGCGGCGTCGCCTGCCCCCGTGGCCGCGTTTCTCGGGACCAAGCTGGGCGCTGGCACCGCGGCGGTGGTCGCGCTGTTCGCCGCGGTGAGCGCATTCGGGACGCTTAATGGTTTTATCCTGCTGCAAGGCGAAGTTTGCGGCGCGATGGGGCGGGGCGGAGTGTTTCCGGCGTGGTTCGGCAAGGTGGGGCACAACGGCACACCCGTACGAGCGCACCTCGTTTCCGGCGTGCTGGTCACGATCGTGACGCTGCTCAACTACGCCCGCGGCATGGGCGATATGTTCCAGTTCATCGCCTCGGTTTCGTTGGCTGCCGGCATGCTCGCCTATTTCGCCAGTGCGCTAGCGGCGATCCGGCTGTTGCCTGGCGATCGCGTGCTGACGATCGTTGCGGGCATCGCCGCGGCGTTCGTGGCGTGGCTGTCCTGGGGCCTTGGCGCGGAGGCGAACACGTGGGCGCTGGTGCTGCTCGTCGCTGGCGCCCCGGTGTACCTCCTCGTCAAGCTCGGCGCAGCAGCCGGCCGATGATGCTGCGATCGGCGAGGATCGCATGCGCCGCATTATGCCCGGGCGCACCGGTGACTCCCCCGCCGGGGTGGGTTCCCGATCCACACATGTAGAGCCCGCGGATCGGCGCGCGATAATCGCCATGGCCGAGCACCGGGCGCGCCGCCCACAGCTGATCCAGGCCCATCTGGCCATGGAAGATGTCGCCGCCGATCAGCCCGAACTTGCGTTCCAGGTCGAGCGGCGAATGGATCTGGCGCCCGATGATCGAACCCTTGAAGTTGGGCGCATGAGCGGTGACGGTGTCGATGATCAGGTCCGCCGCTTCCTCGCGACAATCGTCCCAGGTCCGCGCCACGCCATCGGGCCCGGTGGGCAGTTCGGGGGCGAACTGCTGGCAGAACAGGCTGGCGATGTGCATCCCCGGCGGTGCGAGGCTATCGTCGACGGAGGTCGGCAGCTTCATCTCAACGATCGGCTCCTTGGACCAGCCAAACTGCCGCGCATCGTCGAAGGCCTGGTCCATATAGTCCATGCTCGGCGCGATGATGATGCCAGCGGTGTGGTGTTCCGCCTTGTCACGGCCGCGCAGCACGCTGAAATCCGGAAGTTCGCTGAGCGCGACGTTCATGCGGAACGTCCCCGATCCGGTCTTGAAGCCGGCGATCCGGCGGCGGAAGTCGGCGGGCAGATCGTGCGCGTCGACCATCTGACGGTAGAGCATCGCCGGCCCGACATTGGCGGCGACGATCGGCGCGACGATCTCCTCGCCGCTTTCCAACCTGACCCCGGTCGCCCGGCCGCCGTCGACGAGCAGCTTGTCGACGGGTGAGTCGAGGCTGATTTCCACGCCCTCTTCCACGCACGCCGCTGCCATCGCCTGGGTGATCGCGCCCATCCCGCCGACCGAATGACCCCAGGCGCCGAACTTGCCGTTAACTTCGCCGAACACATGGTGGAGAAGCACATAGGCGCTGCCGGGGGTCGACACGCCCGCATAGTTTCCGACTACCGCATCGAACGCGAAGGCGGATTTGACGTGGTCGTTCTCGTACCATCCGTCGAGGAAGTCGCGCGCCGACTTGGTGAACACGTCGAGCAGGTCGCGCTGGGCCTCGATCGCCATCTGCGACAGGGGCCAGCCTTGCCTGCCGGCGGCGAGCAGCGCGGGCAGGCCGCTGCCGACGTTCGGCGGTGCTTTGAGCGCGAGATCGCGCAGCACCTGCGCGACCTTTTCCAGCGCGGCCTCGTAGGCGGGAAAACTGTCCGCGTCGGATTGCGAAAAGCGCGCGAATTCGGCCTGGGTCCGGGCGGTGCCCCCGCCGAGCTTGAGATAGCCGTTTTCGA
>DATLME010000048.1:0-7722 GCA_035537395.1 Sphingomonas sp.
TGCAGCCCTCGAGATACGAGACGTAGCTGCCCTTGTCGGCAACGATCAGTGTGCGTTCGAACTGCCCGGTATTCTCGGCGTTGATGCGGAAATAGGTCGACAGCTCCATCGGGCAGCGAACGCCTTCCGGGATGTAGACGAAGGTGCCGTCCGAGAAGACCGCGCTATTGAGCGTCGCGAAGTAATTGTCACGCTGCGGCACGACGCGGCCGAGCCACTTGCGGACAAGATCGGGATATTCCTTGATCGCTTCCGAAATCGACCGGAAGATCACGCCAGCGGCCTCGAGTTCCTTGCGGAAGGTCGTCGCGACCGAAACGCTGTCGAACACCGCATCCACCGCGACGCGGCGCGGCGGCGGCGCATCTGGATCGACGACGCCCGCAAGCATCTTCTGCTCCGAGATGGGAATGCCGAGCTTTTCGTAGACGCGCAGGATCTCGGGATCGACCTCGTCGAGGCTGCCGAGCTTCGGCTTGGCCTTGGGCTCCGCGTAATAGAACGCGTCTTGGTAATCGATCGGCGGGACGTTGAGCTTGGCCCAGTCGGGCGCCTCCATCGTCTGCCACAGCGCGAACGCCTTTAGCCGCCAGTCGAGCATCCACTGTGGCTCGCCCTTCTTGGCGGAGATGTAGCGAACGGTGTCCTCGTTCAGACCCTTGGGCGCGAACTCCTGTTCGATGTCCGACGAAAAGCCCCATTCATAGGTCTTGTTCGCGGCGGCGTAGGCTTCGGCGTTGCGGGTGGCCATGTTATCCTCGTGCTCCCGCGACGGCGGGAATCCTGTGTGATCGTGTTGAGCCGGCGACCGGTACGACCGCGGCGCGTTCCGACGAAAGACTCGCGAGGCTGACGCCGGCGAGCGCGCCGCGCACCGCATTGTTGACGATGTTCCAGTGCGGCCTGACCCGACAATTTCCCGAGATCGCGCAGTCGTGATTGGCCTCGTCGACGCAGGGCGTCAGCGTGATCGGCCCCTCGACCGCCTCGATGATGTCGGCGAGTGAAATCGAAGACGGCGGCCGCGCCAGCCGGAACCCACCACCGGTACCGCGTGCGCTTTCCAGCAAGCCCGCAGACGACAAGCGACTGACCAGCTTCTGCGCGGTCGGCAACGGCACTCCCGTTTCCCCCGCGAGCAACGTCGCATTGAGCCGCGCCTGGCCGCCGCAGTGGCGGGCGGCGGCAGACATCATCACGACCGCATAATCGGCAAGGCTTGAAAGACGCATGGTTCCAATCGGATTAAATTAGTCCGATTGTAAGTGGGGGCATGGGCACCCGAGGTCAACACCTCGATCGCGCCGGAGATCTCCGCTTTTCATCTTCCTGCACGTGCATCGACCGCAATGGCTAATCAGGCCGGCTCAGGTATCGCTGATGATCGGGTGAACCTTTCCGACGAGCGCATGCCGCCGTTCGATCGTCATCTGGGTCAAGGGCGCGCTGTCGCCGCGAACCTGGCCCGGCGTAAGGCCGGTGAACTGCTTGATCTCGCGGATCATGTGGCTCTGATCGTAGAATCCCTCGCCGATCAGTGCATCGATGTCGGCATCGTGCGATGCCATCGCCACCGCCGCGCGCAGGGCACGGTATTTGCGCGCGAGCAGCTTCGGCGGCGCTCCGTAAAGTGCGTTGCAGCGGCGCTCCACCTGCCGCCGCGACAGCCCCGTTGCGGCGGCGAGGTCTTCAATGTCGGGAGAGAACGCGCCAGCCAGCCAGGCATCGACCGCGCGCACGAAGCCGAGCGCGGGACGGTGTGTATCGCCGCCGATCAGGCGCCGGAGCAATGGCATGACCGCCGCTACCATCGCGTCTCCATCGGAAGCGTTGCGCAACGCCACTCCCGCTTCCGCTACGCCGTCACCGAGCACGGTTTCAGCATCGAAGACGCGATTGGCCATGGCCGAGGCGTCGGTGCCGATCAGTGTCGCCCAGCCGAGCGGCGTCAGGCCCATCCCGAACACTTTGACCGGACCGACCACATGGGTCCGAATCGCACCGGATGTCGCGCCGAGCACATGGTAGGGCGGCGCGGACTGCCGGCTACCGTCGGGGAAAAGATAATGTGCGTCGCCGGGCGACAGCCGGAAACGCAACTGCGCGTGATCGGCACGCTCGGTATCGACGAATTCGGGAACATCGGCGCGAAAGCGATAGAATAGCGTGACATACGGCGCCAGTTCGGCTCCTGGAACCACGTAATCCAGCTGTACGTCGCCCATGTTCGACCCCCGTCGAACACTTCTTTAGCGCATCTTGAGCTATCGTAAAAGCGGCCCGGCCACGAATGGCCGGGCCGGAGTGGAAAGCTTCCACAAGGGATCGCTTTCTGGGTCGCAAGCGTACTTAGTCATCGATTCGCGGTAGCGTATTGCATGAATCCGACGCCGCCGGCGAAGCCGGTCCGCTTTGACGGCAAAGCGTCGTGGTGCGATGGCGCGCCATGGCCTTCCTCCTGCGCCCCGCCTTGTTCGCGATCGATGCCGAGCAAGCGCATAAACTTACCCTCGTGGCGCTCCGCGCGTGGGCGCGCACCGGGCCGCTACTCGCTCGCCCGAATGCGCCGTCGACCCGACTTGCAATCCGGATTGCCGGGATCGACTTTGCCAATCCGCTCGGCCTCGCCGCCGGGGTCGACAAGGACGGCGTAGCGATCGACGCCTGGTTCGGTCTGGGGTTCGGTGCGGTCGAGATCGGCACGTTGACCCCCCTGCCCCAAGCGGGCAATCCGAAGCCGCGCTTGTTCCGACTCGTCGAGGATCGCGCGATCGTCAATCGGATGGGTTTCAACAATGGGGGGCTCGCTGCCGCCCTGCCGCGCGCCCGTGCTGCACGACGCGGCGGGGTGCTCGGGATCAATGTCGGTGCCAACAAGGATGCCGGGGATCGTATCGCCGACTATGCGCATGGCGTGGCCCACGCCGCAGCCGTTGCCGACTACGTCACGATCAACATCAGTTCGCCGAACACGCCCGGGCTGCGCGATCTCCAGCACGGATCGGCGCTGCGCGATCTCCTGGCGGCCTGCGCCGCGACAAAGGCGGGAACGCCATTGTTCCTGAAGGTCGCACCCGATCTCGGGCCCAGCGCAGTGGACGACATCGCGCGTGCCGCCATCGCCGGGCAAGTCGATGCGATCGTCATCGGCAATACGACCGTCTCGCGGCCCGCGTCGCTCGCTTCGCCCGCCGGTGGCGAAGCGGGCGGGCTTTCGGGCGCGCCGCTTGCATTGCTCGCGCGTCAGCGGCTTGTGGACTTTCGCACCGCAACCGGAGGCGCGTTGCCGCTGATCGCCGCGGGTGGGATCGACGGCGCGGCCGAGGCCTATGCGCGGATCCGTGCAGGCGCGAGCCTCGTCCAGCTTTATTCCGCGCTCGCCTATGAAGGTCCCGGTCTACCGGTCCGCCTGCTCGCGGGGCTCGACACGCTGCTCCGACGCGACGGTTTTGCGTGCGTCGCCGATGCCGTGGGGACAGGCTGACGTAGCGTCTTGCCCCCCAAGCAAAGGCCGTTAGGGTCGCTGACGATGAAGATGCTTTCCGCGCTCCTCGCGCTCACGATCCCACTCGCCGCCCCCGCCGCCGCCGATGCGCAGGGCATGGTCACCTCCGCCGATCCGCGTGCAACCGAAGCCGGCCAGTCGATCCTTCGCCAGGGTGGCAGCGCGACCGACGCCGCAATGGCGATGATGCTCGCGCTTACCGTGGTCGAGCCGCAATCGAGCGGGATCGGCGGAGGTGGTTTCCTGGTCCACAACGATGGCAAGACCGGACGGATCAACACGATCGACGGACGCGAAAAGGCGCCGATGGCGGCGAACGAGCGCCGCTGGGTCGATGCCGCGGGCAAGTCGTTGACGTTTCGGCAGGCATTTGCCGGCGGGCGTTCCGTCGGTGTGCCGGGCAACATCAGGCTGATGGCGCTGGCGACCAAGAAATGGGGCAAATTGCCGTGGAAGTCGCTGTTCGCACCCGCGATCGCGCTGGCGGAACAAGGCTATACCGTAACCCCGCCGATGGCGAACGCGACGGCAACGCTGGTCCCGCTGTGGAGCGACTTTCCCGCCGTCCGCCAGCAATATAGCCGCGACGGCAATCCTCTTGCGGTCGGCACGCGCATCACCAATCCGGCGCTTGCGAAGACCCTGCGAACGCTGGCCGCGGAGGGCGCCGACGCGTTTTATACGGGCGAGAATGCGCGCGCGCTGATCGCGGCCGCCACCGGCAGCAGCGTCGCGCCCAGCGACATGACCGTCGCCGATCTCGCCGCCTACCAGGCCAAGGAACGCCCGGCGGTCTGCGGCGCGTATCGCCAGTACCGGATCTGCGGCATGGGCCCGCCGTCCGCGGGCGCGACGACGGTGATCGGCATCCTGACGATGCTCGAACGCTTCGACATGAAGAAGCTCGGGCGCAATTCGCCGGTGGCGTGGCACCTGATTGGCGAGGCGATGCAGCAGGTCTATGCCGATCGCGACCGCTACCTCGCAGATGCCGATTTCATCGCAGTGCCGGTCGCCGGACTGATCGACCGGGGCTACCTGCAACGCCGCAGCCAGGCACTGCGCCCGGACGCCTCGCTCGCCGCCTATGCGCCCGGCACGCCGCCCGGTGCCGCGCCGCGCACTGGCGCGCCCTCGTCCGAGGTGCCGTCCACTACACACTTCATCGCAACCGATCGATCGGGCGACGTCGTGTCGATGACCTCGACTGTCGAGGGTCCGTTCGGCAGCCAGCTGCTCGCGGGAGGCTATGTCCTCAACAACGAACTGACCGATTTCACCTTCGCGCCCGAACGCGACGGTATGCCGGTCGCCAATCGCCCGCAGGGCGGCAAGCGCCCGCTGTCGTCGATGGCGCCGACGATCGTCTATCTGAAGGGCAAGCCGGTCTTTGCGGTCGGCGCGGCCGGCGGACGGACGATCCCGATGCAGGTCACCAAGACGCTGATCGCGCACCTCGACTGGGGCCTGTCGGCGCGCGACGCACTCGCCGAGCCGGTGATCTTTTTCGACAAGAGCGGACTGGTCGTCGAACGGGGCACGCGGCTCGAGGCGATGATCCCGGCAATCGAGAAGCTCGGCCACAAGGTGACGGCGAGCCGGCTGCCGTTGAAGGCCAACGCGGCGCAACGCACCGCTAAAGGCTGGATCGGCGCAGCAGACCCGCGCAGCGTCGGAACAGCGTTGCGGGAGTGAGCTGCCGCACGGCGGATCGTCCTGAGTAGGCGCTTAGCGAAGCCGACGCGCCGTATCGAAGACAGTGCCCCAAGCCGGCCGGTCCTTCGAAACGCGCCTTCGCAGACTCCGGCGCCATTCAGGACCAGCGGCGGCGAAGGACAGGAAGCGGCCAACAGCGCCGAAGAGCGCGACACAGGAGAGACGATGCGCAGGCTCGAACATTTTCCGAATCTCGTCACAATGTTCTTCGCGCGCGCACGCGAGAAGGGCGACGCGCCATTCCTCTGGACCAAACGCGACGGTGCCTGGGTCTCGACCAGCTGGGCCGATGCGGCACGCCAAGTCGCGTCGCTCGCCGCGGGGCTGAAGGCCATCGGCATTGCGCGGGGGGACCGAGTCATGCTGGTCAGCGAGAACCGCCCCGAATGGTGCCTGAGTGACCTCGCGATCATGGCCGCGGGCGGGGTTACGGTGCCGACCTACATCACCAACACCGAGCGCGATCACCACCATATCATCGAGAATTCCGGCGCCAGTGCGGTGATCGTCTCAACCGCCAAGCTCGCCAAGACGCTGCTTCCCGCGGTGCTCCGATCGAGCCAGGCGCAGATCGTGATCGGCATCGACGTCATGCGCGCGCCCTCGGCCGGGCTCGATTTCCACAGCTGGCACAAGTTGATCGCGGACCATCCCACCACCGCCGACCATGCCGCGGGGGAGGCGAGCTTCGCGCGCAGCGACCTCGCCTGCATCATCTACACCAGCGGAACCGGCGGCGCCCCGCGCGGGGTGATGCAGCATCACGGCGCGATCCTTCACAATGTCGCGGGCTGCGCCAACGTCATTTCGGAGGATTTCGGCTGGGGCGACGAAGTGTTCCTGTCGTTCCTGCCGCTCAGCCACGCCTATGAACATACCGGCGGACAGCATTTCCCGATCGGGCTTGGCGGCCAGATCTATTATGCCGAAAGCCTCGACAAGCTCGCCGCCAATATCGAGGAGACCCGCCCGACGATCATGTTCGTCGTCCCGCGGCTGTTCGAAGTGCTGCGTGCGCGGATCATCAAGGGTATCGAGAAGAAGGGCGGATTGTCGGCCTATCTGCTCGATCAGGCGCTCGACATCGGCACCAAGGAATATGAAGGCCGGGTCCGGCTGGCGGACCGGCCGAAGCAGCTGGCGGTGCGCACGCTGTTCAAGCCCAAGATCGCGCGCAGGTTCGGCGGCCGCCTGAAGGCGATGGTGTCCGGCGGCGCGCCGCTTAACGTCGATGTCGGCATGTTCTTCCAGGCACTTGGGCTGACCTTCCTCCAGGGCTACGGCCAGACCGAGGCCGCGCCGGTGATCTCGTGCAACCGCCCCAAGGTCGGCCTGCGCATGGACTCGGTTGGCCCGCCGCTAATCGATACCGAGGTCAAAATCGCCGACGACGGCGAGATCCTGGTCCGCGGCGAACTCGTAATGCACGGCTATTGGCGCAACGATGCTGAGACCGCCCGCGTGCTTCAGGACGGCTGGCTCCACACCGGCGATATCGGCGACATCGATGCGGCGGGACGGATCACGATCACCGATCGCAAGAAGGACTTGATCATCAACGACAAGGGCGACAACATCGCGCCGGCGAAGGTCGAGGGCATGCTGACGTTGCAACCCGAGATCGTCCAGGCGATGATTGCAGGCGATCGCCGCCCCTATATGGTCGCACTGGTCGTCCCCGATCCCGAATGGACCCAGGAATGGTGCGCGAGGAACGGCAATCGCTGCGACTTCCGCGCGCTTGCCGACGATCCCGAGTACCGCGCCGCGCTCGGCGCTGCGATCGACCGGGTTAACAAGGACCTGTCGGTTACCGAACGCATCCGCCGCTTCATCCTCGCCGACGAGCCGTTCGCGATAGAAAACGAACAGCTCACCCCCTCGCTGAAGATCCGTCGCCACGTCCTGAAGGACGTTTACGGCGAGCGCCTGAGTGCGCTTTACAAGGGATAGATCCAAAAACCTCCCCAGCTGCGCTGGAGAGGACTAGCCGTCCTCACTTCTTCTCCGGCACCACCGCCATCGTCCAATCTTTTGCCGGCACCAGATACTTCGCCGCGGTCGCTTGTAGCGTCTGCGGCGTAACCGCCTGGAAATCGCGTCCGATCCGGCGTGTGGCGTCCAGCCTGTTGTCGTCATACGCGCCGCCCGACAACTCGCGCATCCAGAACAGGCTCGACGTCGAGGCCCGCTGGTAGAGCTCGGACAACGGCCCCTTTACGCGTTGTAGCTCGTCATCGGAAACCGGGTTCTTGACCAGGTCTGCCGCGATCTCACGCGACATGCGGAAGAACAGATCGACCTTGTCAGGCGCGATCTGGCTTATCGCTGCAAGCCGCCCGCCGCCGCTCAGGCCTTTCGGCCAGGAGCTCGACACCCCGGGACTGTAGCTCGCGCCGGCCGCCTGCCGCATCTTCTCGAACAAGCGATCGCTGAACACCTGCGCTAACACCTCCAGCGCCCGGCTTTCCGCTAGATTGGCGCTGCCGCCGCCAGTCGGC
>DATLME010000049.1:0-10814 GCA_035537395.1 Sphingomonas sp.
ATCGCCTTCAACCGCGACGAGGTCCGCATGCCGATGCCGTGGGATGCGAGCCCGCAGGCCGGGTTCACCACTGGCGAGCCGTGGCTGCCGCTCAACCGCGACTGGCGCACCCGGAACGTCGCGACGCAGGCCGCAGATCCCGCGTCGATGCTCGCGCTCCACCGCGACCTGCTTGGGCTCCGTCGTCGTCACGCCGCACTTGCCATCGGCAGCATCGCCTTGCTCGCGGTCGAGGGCGACGTGCTTGCCTATGAGCGTGTCCATGACGGCGAACGCATCGTGGTCGCGCTCAATTTCGGCGCGACCGATCAGCATGTCACGCTTCCCGAGGGCGAGCTGCTTCTCTCCTGCCTCGATCCCGACGCACCCGAAGCAGGGGCAGGTGGGGAGATGACGCTCGCGCCCGACGAGGCTGTCATCCTCCGCGTCGCCGCTGCTTAGGGTTCATTCTAACCCGTCATGCCGGACTAGTTCCGGCATCCACGGTGCCGCGAATGCTCAGGTCGAGGTATAAGCGGCATGGTGGATGCCGGAACTAGTCCGGCATGACGAAGAAGGGACGGGGCCCAATCACGCATCACGCCGGTAGCGCACGACCACCACTCCCGCCTAAGGCCTACCGAATGAAGATCGCGATGCTCGCCCCGATCGCGTGGCGTACCCCGCCCAGGCATTATGGCCCCTGGGAACTCGTCACCAGCCTGCTTACCGAGGCGCTGGTCGCGCGCGGGGTCGAGGTGACGCTGTTCGCCACGCTCGACAGCCACACGTCCGGCACGCTGGCGGGGGTCGTTCCCCGGCCGTATTCGGAAGACCCGTCGATCGATGCGAAGGTCTGGGAGTTCCGCCACCTCGCGCATCTGTTCGAGCGCGCCGGCGAGTTCGACCTGATCCACAACCAGGCCGATTTCCCCGCACACGCCTTTTCGGGGCTGGTCGATACGCCGATGGTCACGACGATCCACGGCTTCTCGTCCGACCGCATCATGCCGATGTACGCGCCCTATCAGGACCGGGTTCACTTCGTGGCGATCAGCGAAGCGGACCGCGCGCCCGGCCTGCGTTACGCCGCGACGATCCACCACGGTATCGTGCTCGACGAATTTCCCTTTGATGCCGTCGGCTCCGACGACCTCCTGTTCTTCGGACGGATTCATCCGGACAAGGGCGCCAGGGAGGCGATCGCGGTGGCGCAGGCGACCGGTCGGCGGCTGCACATGGCGGGCATCGTCCAGGATATTGGCTATCACGAGCGCGAGGTCGCGCCGCATGTCGACGGCAGCCGAATCCTCTTTGACGGGCCGGTCGGCGGGGCCGCGCGCACCGGCATGCTCGGCAGTGCGGCGGCGCTGCTCCACCTGATCGGGTTCGACGAGCCGTTCGGACTGTCGGTTGTCGAGGCGATGGCATGCGGCACCCCGGTGATCGCGTTCGATCGCGGATCGATGCCGGAATTGATCGATCACGGCGTCACCGGCTTCCTCGTCGGTGACGTCGACGAAGCGGTCGCCGCGGTTTCGCGGATCGGCGAAATCGATCGCGCCGCCTGCCGCGCCGCGGTCGCCGCGCGCTTCAGCGTCGAGCGGATGGCGGATCGCTATATCGCGCTTTACCGAACGATCCTCGACGGCTAGCCGCAGCCGACGGGGAAAAGGGGCGAACGGTGGTAGAGGAGGGCGAGCGGCACCGGGCCAGCGAGAGCGTTGGCAGCTGGGACTGGGACATCGTCGACGATCGCGTCACCGCGGATGCCGCGTGCGCCGAACTCTACGGCTTCGATCCGGCGATCGCCCGCGAGGGTGCGTCGCTCGATCTGTTCTTCGCGCGGCTCCACCCCGAAGACGCCGATCGGGTACGCGGCGACGTCGCCGCAGCGGTCGCCCAGGGCGGTGTGTTCGCCTCCGAATACCGGCTGCTCAACGGCGACGGCCGGGCACATTGGGTCGCGGCGCGCGGTCGCTGCATCCTCGATGCTGCAGGGCGCGCGATCCGCATGCCGGGAGTCAGCTACGACATCGATGCGCGCCGCAGCCAGGAAATCCGGCTGTCGGCGCTGGTCGAGCTGAACGATCGGCTGCGCTCTCCCGGCGAACCTGGCGACCTCGCTTACGCATCGTGCGAAATCCTCGGGCGGGTGCTCGACGTGAGCCGGGTCGGCTACGGCACGATCGATGCGGCGGCCGAGACGATCGTGATCGAGCGCGACTGGAATGCGCCGGGCATCACCACGCTGGCGGGCACGTTGCAGTTCCGCGATTACGGCTCGTACATCGAAGACCTCAAGCGCGGCGACACCGTGATCGTGGCCGACGCCTACCAGGACGCCCGCACCCGCGACACCGCGGACGCACTGAAGGCGATCTCCGCCCAGGCGTTCGTCAACATGCCGGTCACCGAGATGGGCGGGTTCGTCGCGCTGATCTATGCGAACCATGCCGACCAGCGTGCGTGGCCTCCCGAGGAGATCGCCTTCATGCGCGATGTCGCGGAACGGACCCGCGACGCGGTCGAGCGCCGCCGCGCCGAGGACGAGCTCGCCGCCCTGAACGCATCGCTAGAGCAACAAGTACAACAGCGCACCCGCGACCTGCTGGTCGCGGAGGAGCATCTTCGCCAGGCGCAGAAGATGGAGGCGGTCGGCCAGCTGACCGGCGGGCTCGCGCACGACTTCAACAACCTCCTGACCGGTATCTCGGGCGCGATCGAGATGATGCAGGTGCGGATCGCGCAGGGGCGGCTCGGCGATCTCGACCGCTATGCCACCGCCGCGCAGGGCGCCACCAAGCGCGCGGCTGCGCTGACCCACCGGTTGCTCGCATTTTCGCGTCGGCAGACGCTCGATCCCAAGCCGACCGACGTCAACCGCCTGATCCACGGCATGCAGGAGCTGGTACAGCGCACGGTCGGCCCCGAGATCGAGGTCGAAGTGGTCGGCGCGGGTGGTGTGTGGGCGGCGATGGTCGATCCGAACCAGCTCGAGAACGCACTGCTCAACCTATGCATCAATGCCCGCGACGCCATGCCCGATGGCGGGCGGATCACGATCGAGACGGCCAACAAATGGCTCGACGAGCGCGCGGCCCGCGAGCGCGATCTCCCGCCCGGCCAGTATCTCTCGCTGTGCGTCACCGATACCGGCACGGGCATGCCGCCCGAGGTGCAGGCGCGCGCATTCGATCCGTTCTACACGACCAAGCCGATGGGGGAGGGCACCGGTCTCGGTCTGTCGATGATCTACGGCTTCGCGCGCCAGAGCGGCGGGCAGGTCCGGATCTACTCGGAGGTGGGGGACGGCACGACGATGTGCATCTACCTTCCGCGCCATTACGGCGATGCCGAGCAAACTGCCGACTCACGGATGGCGACGGGGCTGGTCGGTCAGGCGGACGGCAATGCCTCGACGGTCCTGGTGGTCGACGACGAACCGACCATCCGGATGCTCGTGATCGAGGTACTCGAGGAACTCGGCCATACCGTGCTCGAGGCGGGCGACGGTGCGGCAGCGATGCGGGTGCTCAATACCGGCGCAAGGATCGATCTGCTCGTTACCGATGTCGGCCTGCCCGGGCAGATGAACGGCCGCCAGGTCGCCGATGCCGCGCTGACCATGCTGCCCGACCTGAAGGTGCTGTTCATCACCGGCTACGCGGAAAACGCGGTGATCGGCAACGGCCAGCTCGCGCCCAACATGGCGCTGGTCACCAAGCCCTTCGCGATGGACGTGATCGCAGCGCGGATCACCGCGATGCTGGCGAGCTAGCGGGCCGCGGCAAGGATCCGTTCGGCCTCCGCCAGGTGCAGCCGTTCGACCATCGCATCGTCGAGCCGGATCGCGCCCTTGCTGTCGTTTGCCGGATCCGCGAACGCCGCGACCACGCGGTGCGCCCAGGCGACCGCATCGGGATCGGGACCGAAGGCGCGATTGGCCGCGGCGATCTGCGACGGATGGATCAGCGTCTTGCCGTCAAAGCCCAGCATCGCGCCCTGCTCACACTCCGCGGCGAAACGCGCGGGATCGTCGATCGCGTTGCAGACGCCATCCAGTGCAATTATGCCGACGGCGCGCGCCGCAACGACGATCGCCGACAGTGAAGAGAGTAACGGCAGCCGGTCCGGCCCTGCGCGGCAGCGCATGTCCTTTGCGAGATCGTTGGTGCCCGCGATCAGCAACTCGGTCTGCGTCGCTTGCGCGACCGAGACGATCGACGGTAGCGCGACGATCGCGGCACAGCTTTCGATCATCGCCCAGATCGGCATGCCGCCGTCGCCGAGCAGCGCGCGTGCGGCTAGCAGATCGTCGGGACCGTCGACCTTGGGTAACACCACTGCGTCGCCACTGCTGGCACGCACCGCCACCAGGTCGGCCTCGCCCCATTCGGTGTCGATCGGGTTGACGCGGATCGCGCAATAGCGGTGACCGAACCCTGCCGCCACCGCCGCGATCGCGGCGCCGCGCGCGTGGTCCTTCAGCGCGGGCGCGACCGCGTCCTCCAGATCGAGGATCACCGCGTCGCAGTCGAGGTCACGCGCCCTGGCGATCGCGCGCTCGTTCGACGCCGGCATGAACAGCGCGCTGCGGATCCTGGCGGCAGCTGACACGGTCACGCAGCCTCACGCAGCGATGGTCGGCCCGAGATCAGATCCGCCGCACGTTCCGCGATCATGATCGTGGGCGCGTTGGTGTTGGAACTGACCAGTGTTGGCATGACCGATGCATCGACCACCCGAAGTGCGTCGATGCCACGGACCCGCAGGTCGGGATCGACTACAGCGAGCAGGTCGTCGGCCGGACCCATCCGGCATGTGCCTACCGGGTGGTAGATGGTTTCGGCGGTTCTGCGGATCCACGCGTCGATCTCGTCGTCAGTCCGGACATTGGCTCCGGGCGCGAGTTCGACGTCGCGATAGGCGTCGAGCGCAGCCTGCGCCGCGACATCGCGGCCGATGCGCACCGCCTCGCGCATCACCCGCCGGTCTTCCGGCGTGGCCAGATAGTTGGCGTGGATCAGCGGATCGGCGAGCGGATCGGCGGAGGCGATGGTGATCCGACCGCGACTCTCGGGGCGCAGCTGGCAGAGGTGCAGCGAGAACCCGTCCTCCGTCGCCTTCACCTTGGCGTGGTCGGTCATCAGTGCGAGGACCGCGTGGATCTGGATATCCGGCCGCGACAGGCCCGGCCGCGACGGCAGGAACGCACCGCTTTCCAAAAATTGCTGACGCCCGAAGCCCTTGCGGGTCAGCAGATATTGCAGCCCGACGCTCAGCTGGCGCAGGCCCTTGGTGTACGCGAAGGCGGTCTTCAGCCCACGGCTGCGCCAGCGCATCAGCACGTCGAGATGATCCTGCAAATTCTCGCCGACGCCGGGAAGGTCGTGGGTCACGGCAACGCCTGCGGCGCTGAGTCGGTCGGCGGGCCCGATCCCCGACACCTGCAGGATCTGCGGCGATTGCACCGCGCCAGCGCACAGCAACACTTCGCGGTTCGCGGTAACGGTTCGGGCGTCGCGCCCGACCGCATAGTCGACCCCGGTAGCGCGGCCGCGCTCGACCTGGATCCGCGTCGTGCGTGCGCCCGTGACGATCGTCAGATTGGGACGCTGCCGGATCGGAAACAGGTACGCCTCCGCGGCGCTCCAGCGTCGCCCATTCGAGATCGTCAGGTCGTAAAGTCCGAAGCCTTCCTGCTGTGCGCCGTTGAAGTCGTCGGTCACCGGATAGCCCGCCTGTTCGCCCGCTTCGATGAGTGCGGCATTGAACGGGCTGTCGCTCTCGCCCGGCGAGACATGCACCGGCCCGTCCGTACCGTGCAGCGGGCCGCCACGATGATGCCCCTCGAGCTTCTTGAAATAGGGCAGGACCCCGTCCCACGACCAGCCCGGGAGACCGCGTTGCGCCCATTCGTCATAATCATGCGGATTGCCGCGCGCGTAGATCATGCCGTTGATCGCGGAGCTGCCGCCGAGCCCGCGACCGCGCGGCCACCAGAGCTGGCGCCCGTCGAGGTGCGCTTCGTTTTCGGTCCAGAACCCCCAGTTATGCGGGCCTTTCGCCTTGATCAGATTGCCGACGCCGGCTGGCATCCGCACCAGGATATTGTCGTTGCGACCGCCGGCTTCGAGCAGGACGACGCTGACCGAGGGATCCTCCGAAAGCCGGGCCGCAAGCGCACAGCCGGCCGAACCGCCCCCGACGATGACGTAATCAAAGGCTTCGACCATGTTCTCTCCTACGGTTCGATCACCAGCTTGCCGACGAGATCGCTCGCAGCCATCGCCGCAAACGCATCCTGCCAGTCTGCCAGCTTGTATGTTCTGTCGACACGCGGCCGCAGCCGCCCCGCCGCGGCCATGCCCCAGACAACGTCCAGATTCTCGACGCCGCGTTCGGGAAACTGGCGGCCATATTCACCGGCGCGCACCCCGATGACCGAGAACCCCTTGATCAACGGGATGTTGGTCGGCACCGTCGCGATCCGACCCGAGGTAAAGCCGACCACCAGCAGCCTCCCGCCAAAGGCGATCGACCGGCAGCTCTCGTCGAACACGTCGCCGCCGACCGGATCGAATATGATGTCGGCACCGCGGCCGCCCGTGATCGCCTTCACCGCGTCGCGAAAGCCGCTCGCCGGCAGGATCGCCCTTGGCGCATAGTCCTGCGCAAGGACCGCGCGCTTGTCCGCAGACCGCGAGGTCGCGATCACGCGCGCGCCGAGCAAGGTTGCGAGGTCCACTGCGGCGAGGCCGACCCCGCCGGTCGCGCCATGGACCAGCACCCATTCTCCCGCCTCGATCCGCGCAAGCCTGACCAGCGCGACATAGGCGGTGAGATAGGCAGTGCCGATCGCAGCGGCCTGTGCAAAGCCGAGTTGCGCGGGCATCGCGCGCGCGGCGGCGGCAGGGCAGGCAACAAGTTCGGCGAAGCTGCCGATGCGCGTGCCGCAGACCACCGCATCGCCGACCGCGAAACCGCTTTCGGCGTCGGCCTCGACCACCTCGCCCGCCATCTCCATGCCGGGCACGAACGGCAGCGGCGGCTTGAGCTGATAGTCGCCGCGCGTCATCAGCAGATCCGGGAAGTTGAGCGCTGCGGCGCGGACGCGAACCAGCAACTCGCCCGCTTGTCGCCGCGGCACCGGCACGTCGACGACGCCACAGCCGGACAGGTCGCTCGACAGGGCGGAAACGACGAGCGCCTTCATCGCGCGGGCGGGTAGCAGAGGATGCGGACGAGGTCCTCGAACAGCTGGGTCATGTCTAGTTGCGGCGCATGGACCTTGCTGAGACCCAGCGTGATCAGCGCGTAGCCGCGGACCTCTGCGTCGTGGCGCGACAGGCCGTTGGCCATGAGGCAGTCGGTAAGGAAGCCGAGCACGATATCGTCATGACGCTCGACGGCCGCGAGCGCGCGCGGATCGCTCTCTGCCCAAGCGCGCATCGCGATCGACAGCCGCGACATGCCGCGACGCCGCACGATCTGGGCGAGCAGCCGGATCCGCGCGACCGGCTCGCGTTCGGTGCGGTTGATCGCGTCGATCACCGCGGTGATCTGCGCGTCCGCGAAATAGGCCGCGAGCCGACCCTGATAGGTGTCGAAATCGGGAAAGTGGTGATAGAAACTGCCCGTCGACACCCGCAGTTCGTCGGCGAGCGGACGCAGCTTCAGCGCCTTGAGCCCGCCGCGTCGCAGCAACGACTGCCCTGCCTCGAGCCAGTCGCGTTGAGTCAGGTCGGGGCTTCGCGCGCCCGCTTCCGTCACCGTCCCCGCGCTTGACAACCCCGATACCATAACGAATGTTATGTCGGAAACGAGCGGCGGTAAAGCCGCCGTGGGAGAGAGCGCGATGCATCCCGTCCGTCACGCAGCGACCCAGCCCGACAAGGCTGCCTATATCATGGCGGCCACCGGGGAGACCGTCACTTATCGCCAACTCGACGAACGCGCCAACCAGGGCGCGCGGCTGTTGCGTTCGCTCGGCCTCGGGCGGGGCGACGGCATTGCGGTGATGATGGACAATTCAGCGCGCTATCTCGAGATCCTGTGGGCGGCCGAACGGACCGGGGTGTATTGCACGTGCCTGTCGTCCAAGCTCAGCCCGGGCGAGGCCGAATATATCGTCCGCGACGGCGATTGCCGGCTGCTGATCGCGAGCGTCGCAGTTGCCGATTGCGCGGCGGCGCTGGTCGATCGGCTTGGCGACGTCGAGCGGCTGATGTGTGACGGCACCATCGCCGACTATAGCAGCTACGAGGCCGCACGCGACGCGATGAGCGGCGACCCGATCGACGATCCCGTGCCCGGCTCGATCATGCTCTATTCGTCGGGAACGACCGGCAAACCAAAGGGCGTGAAACACGCACTCCCCGACGAACCCTTCGGGACGAACGTCTCGCCGCTGGTGATGCTGGGGCGGGGCCTCTACTCATTCGACGAGGGCATGGTCTATCTGTCGCCGGCACCGCTCTACCATGCGGCGCCGCTGCGCTGGTCGATGGCGGTGCAGCAGCTCGGCGGTACCGTCGTCGTGATGGACCGTTTCGACCCCGAGACCGCGCTCCGCTACATCGAACAGTATCGTGTCACCCACGCGCAATGGGTGCCGACGCACTTCGTCCGGATGCTCAAGCTGCCCGACGAGGTCCGCAAGCGCTACGACATGTCGTCGCTGAAGGCGGTCTGGCACGCCGCGGCACCGTGCCCCATCCCGGTCAAGCGGGCGATGATCGACTGGTGGGGCCCGATCATCGGCGAATATTACGCAGGCACCGAGGGTAACGGTTTCTGCGCGATTTCGGCCGCCGAGTGGCTCGCCCATCCCGGCTCGGTCGGGCGCAACCTAACCGCGCAGACCAAGATCTGCGGCGAGGACGGGGAGGAATTGCCGCCACGCGCCGAGGGCACCGTGTTCTTCGCGGGCGGCACCGCGTTCGAATATCACAAGGATCCCGCCAAGACCGCCGAAGCCGCGAACGCGCATGGCTGGACCACGCTGGGCGATGTCGGCTGGGTCGACGAGGACGGCTATCTGTATCTTACCGACCGCAAGAGCTTCATGATCATCTCGGGTGGCGTCAATATCTACCCCGCCGAGATCGAGAACCTGCTCGTCACCCACCCCAAGGTCGCCGATGTCGCGGTGATCGGTGCGCCGCATGACGAGATGGGGGAGGAGGTCGTCGCGATCGTCCAGCCCCGCGATCCCGCGGAGGCCGGCGCGGCACTGGCCGCCGAGCTGATGGCCTATGCGCGCGCCAATCTGAGCCATGTGAAGGCGCCACGTCGAATCGATTTCCGCGACGAATTGCCGCGGCACGACACGGGGAAGCTCTACAAGCGGCTGCTGCGCGACGAATACCGCGCCAAGGCGGCGGCTACCGTTAGCTAGCGGGATCGCAAGCCAGCGAAACGCGCCGGGTAGCGCGGTCGACGCGGACCCGCGCTCGGCCCCGCTGCAGATCGAACCCACCGGCGTCGGCCCAGTCGCCATCGGTCATCGCGCGGCCGTCAAGCGTTCGCCACGCGACGTCGCCGAGTGGACCCGGGTCGCCGATCGCGCCCATGCGGCGCAACGCTGACAGGCTGGCGACATGGTCCTCGAGCGCGACGTCGCGGGCGCTCCAGTCGATCCAGCCGATCGCGTTGTCCTGCGCGTAGGCATTGTTGTTGCCGCACTGGCTGCGGCCGAATTCATCGCCGGCCGCGAGCATGATCGTCCCCCGCGAGGCGAAGAGCAGCCCCAGCAGCGCGCGCCGATCGGCATCGCGGCGGGCGTGAACCGCCGGATCGTCGGTGGGACCCTCGATGCCGTTGTTCCACGAATGATTGTCGTCATGCCCGTCGCGGTTGTTCTCGCCGTTCGCGTCGTTGTGGCGGTGTTCGTAGGCGACGAGATCGGCGAGGGTGAAGCCGTCGTGCGCGGCGATGAAGTTGACGGTGCGCGTGACCGGGCCGGTGAAGATGTCCGCCGATCCGGCCAAGCGCGTCGCGAGTTCGCCCGCGCTGCCGTCGCCGCGCCAGAACCGCCGCACGTCGTCGCGAAACCGGTCGTTCCATTCGAGCCAGGTGTCGGGAAACGCGCCCAGCTGGTAGCCACCGGGGCCGATGTCCCAGGGCTCGGCGATCATCACCCGGGAGGCGAGCAGCGGATCCGCCGCGATCTCGGCGAAGATCGGCGCATCGGCGGAGAAGCCCGGGCCGCGGGCGAGTATCGGGGCAAGATCGAACCGGAATCCGTCCACGCCGAGCGCGGCGAAGTGGCGCAGGCTATCGAGGATCAGGCGGCGCACCTCGGGCCGCGCGCAATCGAGCGTGTTGCCGGTACCGGTGTCGTTGATCAGCGAGCCATCGGGGGCGTGCGCGTAATAGAGCGACGGATCGAGCCCGCGCATCGACAGCGTCGCGCCGTGGAGGTCACTTTCGCCGCTGTGATTGAAGACGAGATCGAGAATTACACCGATCCCGGCGGCCCGCAACGCCGCCACGGTATCGCGCAACTCGGCCACGCCGCCTGGTGCGAGCCGCGGGTCGAGCGCCATCGGGACGACGGGGTTGTAGCCCCAGGCGTTGGCAAGCCCGAGCGGCGGCAGGTGGCGCTCGTCGATCCATGCGACGATCGGCATCAATTCGACCGCGTCGACCCCGATCTTACGCAAATGCGCGATAATCGAGGGGTGGGCCAGCGCGGCGAGCGTGCCACGCTGCGCCTCGGGGATGTCGGGGTGCAGCCAGGTGAAGCCACGCACGTTGAGTTCGTAGATCAAGCCGCCATTCAAGAAGAGCGGCGGCGGCGGCGGCGGCGGCGGCGGCAGGGGCGCACT
>DATLME010000050.1:0-2253 GCA_035537395.1 Sphingomonas sp.
TCGACAGTCTCGGGGAAGTCCTTCAGGTAGCCGCACGCGCGCGCTACCTTCAGGATCCGGTCGAGCGAGCGCCCGGTGACGCAGAGCTTGCGGCCGGTCTCGCGCGCGACCTCGCCAAGCGTGTGCAACCGCGCGGCGTTCGACGCGAAGGTCGTGACGACCACCCGCCCGCGCGCCTTGCCGATCGCCTCGGCGAGGCCGCGACGAACGGTGCTCTCGGAGCCCGAGGCCTCGGCGTTGAAGACGTTGGTGGAATCGCAGACCAGCACGTCGATGCCCTTGTCGCCGATCGCGGCGAGCGCCGCGGGGCTGGTCGGGGTGCCGATCACCGGGGTGGGATCGAGCTTCCAGTCGCCGGTGTGGAACACGCGGCCCGCGGGCGTCTCGATGATCAGCGCATTGGGCTCGGGGATCGAGTGCGACAGCTCGACGAAGGTGAAGCCGAACGGCCCGAGCTGGAACGACTTGCCCGGCTGGATCATGTTGAGCTTCACGCGGTTCGCGATCCCCTCCTCTTCCAGCTTGCCGCGGATCAGCCCCGTGGTGAAGGGCGTCGCGTAGAGCGGCACGCCGAGATCCTCGGCAAGGTACGGAAGCGCACCGATATGGTCCTCATGGCCGTGCGTCAGCACGATCCCGACGAGATCGTCGAGCCGGTCCTCGATGAACGACAGGTCGGGCAGGATCACGTCGATCCCGGGATAGCCGGCATCGGCGAAGGTGATGCCGCAGTCGACCATCACCCATTTGCCGTTACACCCGTACAGGTTGACGTTCATGCCGATCTCGCCCGAGCCGCCAAGGGCGCAGAAAAGAAGTTCGTTATTCTTCGGAGTCATTCATCGCTTTCAAGAAATAGGAGCGCCCGCAGGCCGGAATGGGCGCGAGCACGTCACCCCATATGGGCACGTTCCCACATCATCGCCAGCCCCTGGATGGTGAGATCAGGCTCGATGACGTCGAACACATTGGTATTATGCTCGAACAATGTCGCCAGACCACCCGTGGCGATCACTTTGGCAGGCCGCGCGATCTCGCGGCGCAGGCGTGCGACCAGCCCCTCGATCATCGCGATATAGCCCCAGTAGATGCCGATATGCATCTGATCGACGGTGTTGCGCCCGACCACGCTGGCGCTCGCCGGCCGTTCGATCGCGATCCGGGGCAGTTTGGCCGCGGCGGTGACGAGCGCGTCGAGCGACAGATTGATGCCCGGCGCGATAATCCCGCCCTTGTACGCTCCCGAATAGTCGCTGACGTCGAAGGTGGTGGCGGTGCCGAAATCGATCACGATCAGGTCGCCGTCGTGAAGTGCATGCGCGGCAATGGTGTTGACCGCGCGGTCGGCACCGAGCGAGGCGGGCTCGTCGACGTCGAGCGCCATGCCCCATTCGACCGGCGGCCGCCCGGCAATCAGCGCTTCGGTCTTGAAATATTTGCTGCTCAGCACCTGCAGGTTGTGCAGCGCGCGGGGCACCACCGTCGCGACGATCACACCGTCGACCTGGCTGCGGTCATAGCCCTCGAGCGCGAGCAACTGGCTCAGCCATACCGCATATTCGTCCGCGGTGCGTCGCGGGTCGGTCGCGATCCGCCAGCGCGCCTTGATCTGCCGCCCTTCGACTAGCGCGAAGACGACGTTGGTATTGCCGGCGTCGATCGCGAGCAGCATGCGGGAGCCTTGGTTAGAGCAGGAAGACGTCGCCGGCGTGAATGACACGCCGGCTGCCGTCCGCCAAGCGGAGGATGAGAGCACCATCGGCGTCGAGCCCGTCGAACACCCCATCGGTCGCGGTGCCGTCGGGCAGGCGGGCGGTCAGCTCGGTGCCCGGCGGATGCGCACGTTCCAGCCAGCGTGTCCGAACCGGCGCGAGCCCCTCGCCGCGCCAGTGGTGGAGCCACGCCGCGAACATCTCGGCCAGCCGGCTAGCGAAGTCGGCAGGCGTGATTGCCACGCCGTGCTCGGCAAGGCTGGCCGTGGGGCGATCGGGCAGGTCGGGATGATAAGCGATATTCACCCCGAAGCCGATCACCACCGCATCGTCCGCGCGTTCCAAGAGGATCCCCGATACCTTGGCGTCATCGATCAACAGGTCGTTGGGCCATTTCAGGCGTAACCTTCCGCCGTCATGCCGGGTCGGGAGAAGAAGCCGCACGACTTCCTCGATTGCCACCGCAGCGACCAGCGCGAGGGTCGCGGCATGGGGATCGGCGGGCCGCAGCCGCACCAGCGTGCTCGCATAGAGGTTGCCT
>DATLME010000051.1:0-4352 GCA_035537395.1 Sphingomonas sp.
CGGGCGGCTGTTTCGCGATCATCCGCGGCTCGGCGCGCTGCTCTATGCGGTAAGCGCGTCGGAGAACGTCGCGATGGCCGACCGGCTGACGTCGATCGGGAGGACCGACGGCATGACCCGGATCGCGACCCTGCTGCTCGACATCCGCTCCCGCCTCCGCGTCGCCGACGGCATCCACGGTGCCACTTTCGAGTTGCCGCTGACCCAGCAGGATCTCGGCGACGCGGTCGGGCTGACCAAGACCCATGTGAATCGCGGCCTGAAGGCACTGGCGGAGACCGGCCTTATCGAACGCGACGGCCGGGTGATCCGGATCAACGACGTCGACGCACTGTCGGCGCTGGTGGATTTTCGCGATCGCCACGGCCATGTCGCGACCGACTGGTTGCCTCCGGTCGGCGGCAACGGTGACATAGGTCATCTCGACACTCGGGCCCGCGAACATATGTAACGCCTGCGAACTATTTTCGCCGCCGTTCCCGCTTTCCCCTGAACCCACCCCGGCGCCGAAGCTTGGCTATGCTCAAGGCGCTCCGATTGCGGGCCGCCGATCGGGAGAATGGGCATGGCGGATCGCTTGGGCGTTGCGATCGTCGGGGTCGGGGGCGCGGTTGCGACCACCGCCATCGCGGGCGTGGAGATGATCAAGGCCGGCTCGAACAGCCTGGACGGGCTGCCCCTCGCCGACCGCGATATCGACGGGATGGTCGCCTACCGCGATCTTCATTTCGGCGGCTGGGACCTTACCGAGGATACGCTCGGCGCCTGCGCGATGCGACATGGCGTGATCGGCGAAAAGGAACTGGCCGACGGCGCGTCGAGCCTCAATGCGATGCGGCCATGGAAGGCGGCGGGCAGCACCGCCTATTGCGCCAACATCGACGGCGGGCACAAGCTGGCGACCGGCCATCGTGCGGTAGTGTCGCAGATCCAGGACGACCTGCAGCGGTTCCGCACCGAACAGTCGCTGGATCGCGTTGTCGTCGTCAATCTTGCCTCGACCGAACGTCAGCCCGGCATCGATGCTTCCTGTCTCGAGACCCGCGAGGCCTTCGAACGCGGGCTCGACAGCGACGACGCCGCGATCAGCCCTGCCATGCTCTACGCCTATGCCGCGATCGACGCGGGAACGCCCTATGCGAACTTTACGCCATCGATGGCATCGGACGTGGCGCCGCTCGCGGAATTCGCGCGTGAACGAAACGTGCCGATCGCGGGCAAGGACGGCAAGACCGGCCAGACCTTCATGAAGACCGTGATCGCGCCTGCGCTCCGGGATCGCGCGCTGCATGTCGATGGCTGGTTCTCGACCAACATCCTCGGCAATTCGGACGGGCTCGCGCTCGACAATCCGGACGCGCTGCAATCGAAGCTCGGTACCAAGGGCAGCGTGCTCAACCAGATCCTGGGCTACCCGGTCGAGGATCATATCGTGATGATCCATTATTATCGCCCGCGCGGCGACGACAAGGAAGCCTGGGACAATATCGATCTGACCGGATTCCTGGGCCAGAAGATGCAGCTCAAGCTGAATTTCCTGTGCAAGGATTCGGTGCTCGCCGCGCCGCTCGCGATCGAGATCGCACGCTGCCTCGATCTCGCGCAGCAGCGCGGCGATGGCGGGGTGCAGGAGCAAATGGGGATCTTCTTCAAGCTGCCGCAGACCCGCGATGGCGCTGAGCCAGTGCACGGCTTTCCGGAACAGCAGCTGATCCTCGACGCCTGGCTGGGCGACAAGAACGCGTGAGCGTCGGCTTGTCGCCGGCCGCGCTGCCGTTGCTGCGCGAATTGGGCGATCTCAAGCGCCTCCATTCGGCGGCGCGGGCGGGATCGATCGCCGAACGGCTGTTCGTCGCTGGATGGGGCGCGCTTGTTGCCGGCATGGCGGTGGAGGAGGTGATGGAACGCGTCGTCGCCGCCGCGCTCGCGGCCGCCCGGCTGGGCGACCTCGACCTTCCGACGCTGGGCGCGCTCGGCGTCGACGCGGTAACCGCACTGCAGGCGGGGTTCGACGACGTCACGGGCGATCTCGATCCGGTACTGCGCGCCAGGCTGAGGGCAGCCCTCTCCGCTGGCGTTCCACTCGCGGGAGCGACTCCCGCTTTCGTCGGCAAGCTCGTGCGGCAGCCGCGCGCGGGAGTGACCTGCCCCGGGCGCGCGCGGATCGTGTTGCAACCGGCCGAGAACCACGCCGAGCACTGCCTGATGGTCGCGGTCTACGCCGTGATTGCGAGCCCGTGGCACGAAGCCGATCCCGCTGAGACCTTCCTCGCAGCGATGGCGCACCACCTCCACAACGCCGACATGCCGGACAGCGGCTTCACCGGCGAGATGCTGCTCGGCGACGCGCTGGACGGCGTTGTCGCCCGTTCGCGCGATCGTGCGCTGGCAGAGCTCTCCGCACCGCTTGCGGACGAGGTGCGCCGTGCGCTCGCCCCGATCATGGGCTCGGACACCCCTGAGGCGCGCGCATTCCACGTCGCGGACGTGCTCGATCGCGTGCTCGAGATCGAGCAGCATCTCCGCGCTTCGCACGTGACGATGGCGCGCGTGCTCGACGACTACGGCCTGGTCCACGATGGTCCGGTCAAGCCGTTTCACGATCGCATCCTCGCGGACGCCGGCCTCGCATGACTCTCCGGTCGCCGCTTTCGGGTCGCGTGCTGATCCCCGACACGGCCCATTCACTCGCGGCGCCGGGCGAGCGTTGGCCGGTGGTGGACGGCATTCCCTATCTCCGGGTCGAAAGCGAGGGGTTGGTCGCGCTCGCGCTCGACCATCTCGACGCCGGGTGCCCCGGCGATGCGCTGGTCGCGCTGCTCACCGATCAGGACGTGTGGTGGACCGGCCCCCCGACCGACCTGGGCGAGCTGAAGCGTCTGGTGCGCGAACGCGATACGCTGTCGCTGCGTGACGCGATGGCGCTGCTGAAGCTCGGGCCGGTTGCGGATTATTTCGCCTATCGCTGGCTCGATCCGACCTATCTGGCGGGGTTGGCGCTGATGGAGGCGCATTGGCAGCAGCCCGCGCGCGCCTTCGAGCTCGCCTGTGGCATCGGCCACTATCTCCGCGAGCTATCGTCGCGCGGCGTCGCCTGCATCGGCGCCGACGTGGTGTTCGCCAAATGCTGGCTGGCCAAGCATTGGGTGGCGCCCGCTGCCGCTTATGTCGTCTTCGATGCCGGGGCACCATGGCCGCTCGACGATGCGGTTTTCGATCTCGTCGCGTGCCACGATGCCTTCTACTTCCTCCCCGAGCAGGAGGCGGTTGCCGCCCGGCTGCGAGGACTGCTCGCAAAGAACGGCGTGCTGGCGATCAGCCATCTCCACAATGACGAATATTGCGGCGGCGCCAAGGGACCGGCGCGCGATATGGCCCAATGGCGTACCTTGTTCCCGACGGCGACAGTCTACGACGAACGCGACCTGCTCGAGGCCCTGTTCACCGCGCAGCCGCCCCGGCCGTGCGGCTGGATCGACGATCCGGACGTCGAGGCTTGGTCGCTAGTCGAGCACGGCGGGACTCCCCGGGCGCTGGCCGGCGGGCTGGCGATGCCCTGTCCCGCAAGCACGCTGCGCCCCAATCCCTTGCTGGTCGGCGGCAAGGTGCAATGGCCTTCGCAGCGGTGGCATGACGAATATGGCGGTGGCTGTCGCTGGGCGCTGCCTGACGAAACGTCGGACGCGACTGATCCGGTGCGCGTGCGTCGCCTCGTCGATCTACCGGAGCGCTGGTGATGCGTTGGGGGATCGCAGGCTTCGGCTGGGTGGCGTCCGACTACATGGCGCCGGGCATCCGCGCGGCGAATGGAACCGTGACCTCGGTCGCCGATCCCTCGCCACAGGCAAGAGCGCGCGCCGAAGCGCTTGGGTTGCAGGCGTTCGAGACCACCGAAGCGATGCTGGCCGCAGGGGCGTGCGACCTGCTCTACGTCGCCTCCCCCAACGACGCGCATCTTGCGCCGGTTCTGGCAGCGGCAGCGGCAGGCGTGCCGGTGCTGTGCGAGAAGCCGATGGCGGCGACGATCGACGAAGCCGGGGCGATCGCCGAAGCGGTCGAGGGGCGGACGCTCTTCGGCACCGCGTTCGATCAGCGCTACCATCCGGCCCATGTCGCGATGGCCGATGCGATAGCCGGCGGGTCGATCGGCCGACCGGTCGCGGTTCGCATCGTCTATGCGTGCTGGGTCGATCCGCACTGGTCGCCCGGTGGCGACGTACACGACAATTGGCGCGCGGACGCCGGGCGGGCAGGTGGCGGCGCGGTCATCGATCTCGCGCTGCACGGGCTCGATCTTGCCGAACGCCTGTTGGGCGAGCCGCTCGCGACCCTGTCGATCGCGTTGCAGCGCC
>DATLME010000052.1:0-4767 GCA_035537395.1 Sphingomonas sp.
TCGGGCCGGCCCTGGCTACGCCAGTGATCCGCGACCGCGCGCACCTCGTCGTCGCTGACGAACGGACCATGGACGCGGACGATGCCCTTGCCGCCGGGCATGTAGAGCATGTCGCCGCGGCCGAGCAGCTGTTCGGCGCCCTGTTCGCCGAGGATCGTGCGCGAATCGATCTTCGACGTGACGTGGAAGCTGATCCGGGTCGGCAGGTTCGCCTTGATCACGCCGGTGATGACGTCGACGGAGGGGCGCTGCGTTGCCATGATCAGGTGGATGCCGGCGGCGCGGGCCTTTTGCGCGAGCCGCTGGATCAGGAACTCGACCTCCTTGCCGGCGGTCATCATCAGATCGGCGAGCTCGTCGACGATCACGACGATCTGCGGCAGCGGCTCGTAATCGAGCTTCTCTTCCTCGTAGACCGGCTGCCCGCTCTCGGGATCGTAGCCGGTCTGCACGCGGCGGCCGAGCTGCTGCCCCTTGGCCTTGGCGGCGCGGACCTTCTCGTTGAAGCTGGCGAGGCTGCGCACCCCGACCGACGACATCTGCCGGTAGCGATCCTCCATCTGCTCGACCGCCCATTTCAGCGCGCGCACCGCCTTTGCCGGATCGGTGACGACGGGGGACAGCAGATGCGGGATGTCGTCGTACATGCTCAGTTCGAGCATCTTTGGATCGATCATGATCATCCGGCACTGTTCGGGGGTCAGCCGGTAGAGCAGCGACAGGATCATGCAGTTGAGCCCGACCGACTTGCCCGAGCCGGTGGTGCCCGCGACGAGCAGATGCGGCATCGGCGCGAGATCCGCGATCACCGGATCGCCCGCGATGTTCTTGCCGAGGATGATCGGCAGCTGCGCGGACTGATCCTCGAAACTCTGCGAGCCGACCAGCTCGTGGAGCGCCACCGTCTCGCGCTTGGCATTGGGGAGTTCGATGCCGATCACGGTGCGCCCCGGTATCGTCGCGACCCGCGCCGAGATCGCGGACATGTTGCGCGCGATGTCGTCGGCGAGCGCGATGACGCGGCTGGCCTTGATCCCCGCCGCTGGCTCGAGCTCGTACATGGTGACGACCGGTCCCGGTCGAACCTCGATGATCGATCCCTTCACGTGAAAATCGTCGAGCACGTTTTCGAGCAGGCGGGCGTTACGCTCCAGCGCGGCCTTGTCGATCGCACCCTTGGGGGTCGGCGGCGGCGGTGCAAGCAGGTCGATCGACGGCAGCTTGTACGCGTGGCCGAGATCGAGCTGCGCCTGGGTCGGGCGCGGCTTGGCGGCGGAAGGCGCAAGCGAGCGGTCCGCGATCACCGGTGCCGGGCGCGGATCGGGCGCGGCGATGGGGCGCGGCGGCACCGCCTTGCGGTTCAGGGTGAGGGGTTCGTCTTCGGCTTCCTCGATCTCCACGCCGGCCTCGGCGTCGTCGCGGTCCGCGGCATAGGTGATGCGCGGGATCCGCCGCGGTCGCCACTGCCGATCGCCAAGGCCGAGTTCGACGCTCTTGGCCCAGATCACGACACCCGAGACCATCGCCAGCAAGCCGGTTGCGCGCATCCCCCAGGTCGTGATCGCGGGATTGTCCGCGAAGGCGAGCGCCCATGCGACGACATGCGCGACCGAAAGGCCGACCACGCCGCCCCAGCCGGCGGGCAGTGCGAGCACCGAAGCATCCGACACGAACGCCAGCGCGGTAGCCATCAGCGCGACCCCGATCGCAGCGTTGCGCAGCGTCCGCAGCCACCGCCCTGGCGGCTGTGCGCGCCACAGCCGCATGCCGACGATCGGCGCTACCGGCAGCAGCAGCACGACCGCGGGGCCGAACAAGGTCAGCGCGAGATCGGCGAACCAGGCGCCGGGCAGGCCGACAAGATTCTGCGGCGTGGCGCCCGACGCGGTGTTGAGCGCGGGATCGCTCGCGCGGTAGCTGGCCAGCGCCAGCACCATCAGCAGGGTCACGACGAACAGGGCCAAGGCCCCGAACAGCGCGCTGCTGCGGACCGCCCCGGCCTTCACGGTTTCACGCAACAAGCCTGGCTGCGCACGCGTCGCCATCGCCCTAGTCCCCCAATGTGCGAAATGCGCCGGAATCATCGGCTGCACGGCGCGCGGCGTCAAGGTAGCGGCGTTGGCACGACCGCTTTGCCGGGATAGAGAGTCCAAATGGACACAGACGTCATCATCCTCGGGGGTGGCCTAGTCGGCGCCACCCAGGCCCTTGCGCTTGCGGCACACGGCCTGCGATCCACGGTGATCGATCCCGCCGATCCTGCAGTGACGCTGGCTCCCGGGTTCGACGGACGCGCGTCTGCCGTGGCGAGCGCCAGCGGCCGCATGCTCGACGCGATCGGGGTCGGGTCACGGCTGGCCGGGCGGGGCTGTCCGATTCGGCAGATCCGGGTCAGCGACGGGCTCGAGCCGGGTGCGCTCGATTTCATTCCCGATGCCGACGACGGCGCGCTCGGAACGATGTACGAGAACAAACTGCTGCGGCGAACGCTGTTCGACGCGGCGAGCGAGGCGCCGCTGGTGGATCTGCGGATGCAGACCAGCGCCGCCACCGTGGTGCGCGATGCCGCCGGCGTCACCGCGACGCTCGACGATGGCACGACCGTCCGTGCGCCGCTGCTGATCGCGGCGGAGGGGCGTAACTCGCCGACCCGCGCCGCCGCCGGGATCACGGTGGCGCAGTGGCGCTACGATCACGCGGCGATCATCGGCGCGTTCCATCACGAGCGCGATCACGAGGGGATCGCCTTCGAGATCTTCTATTCCTCGGGGCCGTTCGCCTTGCTGCCGCTGGCGGACGACGAGTTCGGTCATCGATCGGCGATCGTCTGGACGGTGAAGGCGAGCGATGCGGCGGGCATGCTCAAGCTCGGCGATCGCGGCTTCCTCGCCGAAGCCGAAAAGCGGATGGGCGGCTTTCTCGGCCGACTGTCGCACGCGTCGCCGCGGTCGAGCTATCCGCTCGGCTTCCACCATGCGGCCCGGATCACCGCAGATCGGCTCGCGCTGGTCGGCGACGCGGGCCACGGCATCCACCCGATCGCGGGGCAGGGGCTCAATCTGGGGTTTCGCGACGTCGCGACGCTTGCCGAGGTGCTGGTCGACGGCAAGCGCCTCGGGCTGGATCTGGGCGACGCCGCCCTGCTCGCACGGTACCAGCGCTGGCGGGGGCTCGACACCTTCATGGTTGCCGCCGCGACCGACGGGTTGGCGCGATTGTTCGGGATCCCGGGGCAGACCGCGAGTGCGGTGCGCCGGCTCGGGATCAGCGCGGTCAACGCGATCCCGCCTCTGAAGGATCGCTTCATGGCCGAGGCGCGGGGCGAGAGCGGTGACCTGCCCAAGCTGCTGCAGGGGATGACGGTTTGACCGTCGATCTCCGCGCCGAACAACGCGGTGTCGCCCGGGGCATGATCCTGGGGCTGGTGGTCGCGGTCGCGGTGCTCGCGCTCGGGAACTGGCTGGCCGCGTGGGGGCCGGCGGGCGGATCGATCGAGACGCTCGGCGCGGCGGTGGCGATCCTGGGCCTGTGGGTCGCCGCGGCGATCGGGAACGTCGCGCGGCTGCGCTTCTTCGACGGTGCTGCGATCAACGGGGCGATCGACGGTGCAGTCGCGGAGCGCGAGGTGGCGGGGGTGCGCGTCGGCCAGGCAGTGGTGCAGAACACGCTCGAACAGGCAGTGCTCGCCGGGTTCGCCTATGGCGCGCTGGCAGCGACCATGACCGGTGCCGCACCCAGCATCGCGCTGCTCGCCGGATGTTTTTCGGTCGGCCGGGTGATGTTCTGGGCGGGCTATGCGCGTGGTGCTGCGGCACGCGCGTTCGGGTTCGCGCTGACCTTCTATCCGAGCGTGCTTGCCTTGCTGGTCGTGCTCGCGCGACTGATCGCGGCGCGGCTGGCGTGACCGGCGCGACGGAGATCGAGACTGGGCGGACCTAGAAGGAGAAGCGAGCCATGGCGACGACCCCGGGCGCGATCCGCGTCGGCATCGGTGGCTGGACCTTCGCGCCGTGGCGCGACAATTTCTACCCGCCGAAATGGCCGCACAAGCGCGAGCTCGACTATGCCGCATCGAAGCTCAGCGCGATCGAGGTCAACGGTACGTTCTACAGCGGGTTCAAGCCCGCGACGTTCGCGAGTTGGGCAGCGACGGTGCCCGACGGCTTCGTCTTCGCGCTAAAGGCGTCGCGCTACTGCACCACGCGCAAGGTGCTTGCCGATGCCGGCGAATCGATCCAGCGCTTCGTGTCGCAGGGCATCGTCGAGCTGGGCGACCGGCTTGGGCCGATTCTTTGGCAGTTCGCGGCGACCAAGGCATTCGACCCCGATGACATGCGCGCGTTCCTGGCCTTGCTTCCTGCCGATCATGCCGGGGTTGCGTTGCGCCACGCGGTTCATGTTCGCCACGCCAGCTTCGCGGTTCCCGAGTTCGTCGCGATGGCACGTGCGGCTGGCATCGCGATCGTGTTCGCGGACGCTGCGGCCTACCCGGCGATCGCCGACGTGACCTGCGACTTCGTCTATGCTCGGCTCGAGGCCGGGATCGAGGAAGAGCCGGCAGGTTACGCGCCCAGCGCGCTCGACCGCTGGGCCGAGGCGGCGCGGGTCTGGGCAGCCGGCGGTGCACCTACCGGGCTGCCCTATGTCGACGCCGCGCCGCCCGCGGCAACGCCCCGCGAGACTTTCGTATTCTTCATCAACGGCGCCAAGGTCCGCGCGCCGCATGGCGCCATCGCGCTGATCGACCGCCTCGGGCGCTGAGCCGGC
>DATLME010000053.1:0-9214 GCA_035537395.1 Sphingomonas sp.
GCGCGGCATTCGGCGCGAAACTGCGCGACCGGCACCTCGTCCTTGTTGAGCTTCTTGGCGCGATACGCCTCCTCGACCTTCCACTCGATCGGCAAGCCGTGGCAGTCCCAGCCCGGCACATAGGGTGCATCCTTGCCCATCAGCGACTGGCTGCGGACGATGATGTCCTTCAGCACCTTGTTCATCGCATGGCCCATATGGATGTCGCCATTGGCGTAGGGCGGGCCGTCGTGAAGGATGAAGCGCTCGCGCCCGGCGCGTTGTTCGCGCAGCCGGTCGTACAGGCCGATCCGCGCCCAGCGCTCGAGGATCGCCGGCTCCTTGGCGGCGAGCCCGGCTTTCATGGGAAACTCGGTCTTCGGCAGGAAGACGGTGTCGCGATAATCTGGTGCTTCGGTCATGCGTTCCGCGCGCTTAGAACCGCCTTCGCCTTCGCGCAATCGATGTCCATCTGCGCGATCAGCGCCTCGAGGTTATCGAACTTCGCTTCGGGCCGCAGATACTCGACCAAGGCAACCTCGATCGACCGGCCGTAAAGGTCGCCCGAAAAGTCGAAGAAGTAAGGCTCCAGCAGTTCCTTGGGCGGATCGAAGGTCGGGCGAATCCCCAGATTGGCCGCTCCCTTTAGCAGCGTGCCGTCGTCGAGGCGCGCGGTCACCGCATAGATCCCGTAGGCAGGGCGAAGATAGTTGCCGAGCTCGATGTTTGCGGTCGGATAGCCGATCGTCCGCCCGACCTTGTCGCCGTGCCGGACCACGCCTTCGATCGCGAAGGGTCGCGTCAGCAGTCGCGCCGCGGTCGCGGTGTCGCCGCCGCGCAACGCATCGCGGATCCGGCTCGACGACACGGGCACGCCGTCGAGCGCAACCGGCCCCACCGTCTCTGCGGAGAACCCATGCTGCAATCCCTGCGCGGCCAGCACTGCCGCGGTGCCCGCCTTGCCCTTGCCGAAGGTGAAATCCTCGCCTGTCACGACCCCGCCGACCGCGAGTGCACCGATCAGCCGCTCGGCGACGAACGCGTCCGCGGTAAGGCTGGCGAGCGCGGCGTCGAACTGGAACACGACCATCGCGTCGGCGCCCGCCTCGGCGAACAAGCGCTCGCGCTGGTCGAGTGTCGTCAGCCGGAACGGCGGCATGTCCGGCTTGAACAGCCGCACCGGGTGCGGATCGAAGGTCGCGACCAGCGCCGGGCGCCCCTCGGCGCGCGCGCGCGCCACCGCGCGCCCGACCACCGCCTGGTGGCCGAGGTGAAAGCCGTCGAAATTGCCGAGCGCGACGATCCCCCCCGCCAGCCGCGACGGTACCGCCGAGCTGCCGTCTAGCCGCTCCATGCGCAGCGCCTATAGGGGCGGCGGCATCCGCGCGCCAGCAGGCACGATCCCGGCGCGGATCACGCGCAACGCATTGCCGCCCATGACCTTGCGGATCTCGCCTGCAGTGAAGCCGCGATCGAGCAGGGCCTGGGTAATCGCGACCATCTCGCTCGCATCGAACGCCGTCGTCACCGCCCCGTCGAAATCCGATCCGAGCCCGACATGATCGACCCCGACGAGATCGCGGACATGCGCGATCGCTGCCGCTACCGCGCGTGGCGCAGTCGAACAGATCGCCGCATCCCAATAGCCGATCCCGACCAATCCCCCGGTGCGCGCGATCCCGCGGATCTCGTCGTCGGTCAGGTTGCGATTGACCTTGCACGTCGCCTGAACCCCGCCATGGCTCGACACCACGGGGCGGCGTGCGATCGCCAGCATCTCGGCTACCGCTGGATGGCTCGCATGCGCGACATCGACGATCATGCCGAGCGCCTCCATCCGCCGCACCACCTGCCGGCCGAGCGGCGTCAGCCCGCCCTTTGCCTCGCCGTGCATCGATCCCGATACTTCGTTGTCGAAGAAGTGCACCATCCCGGCCATCCGGAACCCCGCAGCGTGAAGCCGGTCGAGATTGCGCAGATCACCCTCGAGGTTCTGAAGCCCTTCGATCGACAACATGCCGCCCACGATCTGCCGGCCGCGTGATCGATCCGCGAGCAACCCGTCGAGCTGCTCGGCAGATCGGACCACCAGCAACCGCCCCCCGGACGATGCAGCGTACCGATCGAGTTTTTCGGCATGGTAGAGCGAACGCTGCAGCAGCGACGTCCAGGTTCGCGGCGGCTGCAACTGCGCAACCGTCAGCAGCGTGATATTGTCGGTATCCGCCGGGTTCGCGTCGTAGTTCTGCCCCTTCGGTGTCTTCGTCACCGAGGAGAAAAGCTGGAGTGCGTAGCCGCCTTCGATCAGCCGCGGCACGTCGACCTGCCCGCGCGCCGACCGCATGTTGAGGTCGCGCTTCCACAGCAATGGGTCGGCGTGCAGGTCGACCACTGCCAGTCTCGCGTGCAGCGCCCGCGCTTCTGGCCGGATCGTGATCCCCGCCACGCGCTCGACCTTGTTCATCGAATTTTCGATCATCGCCGGGGCGAAAACGAAAAACGCTGCGGCGACCAGCGCTACGACGAGCAGCCCGGCGACCATCCATGTGCGCTTCGACCTACCCCCCGGCATCACGTCATCGCTCGAGCGTCACGAAGCTATACCCGGGCCGCTCGCCCTCGGCCGCATGATCCTCGCGCATGACTTCGCGCCACCCGTCGAACGCCGGCACCACCGCGTCGCCGACCGGGTCGGCATGGACCTCGGTCAGTTCGATGCGATCGGCTCGGGCCAGGAACAGCGCGAAGATTTCCGCCCCGCCGATCACCGCGATGTCGCTATCGCAGCCTGCGAGTGCCAGCGCCGCGGCGGGCGAGTCCGCCACCTCGGCGCCCTCGGCCGCCCAGCCACGGTCGCGCGTCAGGACGATGTGTCGACGACCGGGCAGCGGGCTGGGGAACCCCTCGAACGTCTTGCGGCCCATCACCATCGGCTTGCCCATGGTCAGTGCCTTGAAGCGCTTGAGATCGGCCGGCAGCCGCCATGGCAGCGCACCGTCGCGACCGATTACGCCATTGTCGGCACGTGCGAGGATAAAGATGATCACGCCTAGCCCGTACCACCGACGCCGCGACGCTGGCTACCGCATCCACCGTTGACGCAACCCTGTAACCGGTTACGTAACCCCGCGACACAGGGAAGCGCGGTCGTAGATCGCCGATCCTGTCGCAGGCAAAAAGGGGAGATGCATGGCCGCTGCCACGATCCGTGATGTCGCACGCCAGGCCGGCGTGTCGGTTGCCTCGGTGTCGCGGGCGCTCAATGGCCATACGAACGTCCATCCCGACACACGCGCGCTTGTCGCCGCCGCTGCGAAGGCGCTCGGCTATGTCCCGCATGCGGGCGCGCGCAGCCTCAGCATGGCGCGCAGCCACGCGATCGGGGTGGTGCTCCCGGATCTCCACGGCGAGTTCTTCTCCGAGATCGTCCGCGGCATGGATCGCGAGGCGCATGCCAGGGGCTACCAGCTGCTGCTGTCGAACATGCACGCCGATATCGAGCTTGCGGGGCACGCGATGCGCGCCATGCGCGGCCGCGTCGACGGGCTGGTCGTGATGGCACCGCAGGTCGATCCGGTGCTGCTCGGCGAAACCCTGCCGCGCGACGTGCCCACGGTCCTGATCCATAGCCCTGACGGCACCGGTCACCACTCCATGCGCGCCGACAGCCGTCGCGGCGCCGACACGATGGTGCGCCACCTTGTCGACGCCGGCTGCAAGCACATCGTCCATCTCGCCGGGCCCGTCGACAATATCGACGGTCGCGACCGCCGCGCCGGCTTCGAGGCGGCGATGGCGAGCGTCGCACCCGCCCAGCCCGCTACCGTCGTGCAGGGCGACTTCACCGAGGAAGCCGGCGAGCGCGCGGTCGCGATGTTGCTCGCTGAGGGGTCGCCGGTCGACGCGATCTTCGCCGCAAACGACATGATGGCGCTGGGCGCGCTCTACGCGCTGCGCCAGGCGGGGGTGGCGGTGCCGGGGCGGATTGCGGTCGCGGGCTTCGACGACGTTCCCATGGCGCGGCACCTGACACTGACGACGATGCGGGTGCGCATGGCCGATCTCGGCGCGCGCGCGATCGCGCGGCTCGTCGCAGAGCTCGACGGCTCGGCCACTTCACCGGCTGCCGAGCTGGTCGACCCAGAGCTCGTCGTCCGCGGCACGACCCGGGCACGTTGAATGACTGTCGCTGCCGATCGTCGCCAATTCCTCGCGCTTGCCGGACTGGCCCTTCCCACCGCGGCCTGCATGCCAGCCTTGCGCATGCCGATCGCGGCGCCGACCCTATCCCCGTTCTTCGACGATCTCGAACAACGCACCTTCGCATTCTTCTGGGAAACCGTGAACCGCCGCAACGGGCTCGTCCCCGACCGCTGGCCCGATCCCCCGTTCGCGAGCGTCGCCGCGGTCGGCTTCGCATTGACTGTCTACCCGCTCGGGGTCGAGCGTGGCTGGATCACCCGCGCCGAGGCACGCGACCTGACGCTGACGACCCTGCGCTTTTTCGCCACCGCTCCGCAGGGTACCGCCGCGAGCGGCGTCAGCGGCCATCGCGGCTTTTTCTACCATTTCCTCGAGATGGAGAGCGGCCACCGCTTCCGGAACACCGAACTGTCGAGCGTCGACAGCAGTCTGCTGTTTCTCGGCATGATCTTCGCCGGTCTCTGGTTCGATGGCGCCGACCCGGCCGAGCGGGAGATCCGCGCGCTTGCCGAGACCATCGTCGCGCGCGCCGACTGGCCATGGTTCCAGAACGGCACCCCCGACATTTCGATGGGCTGGTTCCCCGACAAGGGGTTCATCGCGCGCAGCTGGGACGGCTATAACGAAGGCATGATGGTGTACCTGCTCGCGCTCGGCGCGAGCGGAAAGCCGATCGCCGATGGCGGATGGGACGCCTGGACCGCTCCCTATTCGAAGGTCTGGCGCGGCACCGGCGACACCCGCCGCCTCGCATTCGCGCCGCTGTTCGGCCACCAGTACAGCCACATGTGGATCGACTTTCGCGGGATCCGCGATGCCCCGATGCGCGCCGCCGGACTCGATTATTTCGAGAACAGCCGCCGCGCGGTCTATGCCAACCGCGCTTATTGCGCCGCCAATCCGATGCGTTGGGACGGCTATTCGCGCGACATCTGGGGCCTCACCGCTTGCGACGGCCCCGGCGAATTCACCCGAAGTATCGGTGGCGAAAGCCGCCATTTCCACGGCTATGCCGCGCGCGGCCCGGTCGGCGAACCCGACGGCCTCGACGACGGGACCATCGCGCCGACGGCCGCGCTCGGCTCGGTGCCGTTCGCGCCCGAGATCTGCGTTCCGGCTGCGGAAGCGCTCCACGCCCGGCACGGCGCGCGGATCTACGGCAGATACGGCTTCCTCGACAGCTTCAACCCCAGCTTTCGCGACACCGGCGTGCTGCTGAAGCGGGGCCGGGTCGATCCGGTCCACGGCTGGATCGCGACGAATTACCTCGGCATCGACCAAGGGCCGATCCTCGGCATGCTCGCCAATCATCGAAACGACGCGATCTGGCGGGTCATGCGGCGTTCGCCGGTTCTACGCCGGGGTCTGACTCGCGCCGGCTTCACTGGGGGCTGGCTCGACAACCGACTACCAGGGCCACCGCGGCCATAATGCAACACCTACCGAACAAAGCCGCACACGAACTACACCGATGCCCCGACCGCGCGTTGTAACCGGTTACCTCACGATGTAAGCGATTACATAGCCAGCGCGAGTCGATGGCCGACGCGATGCTTTCGGGCGAAGCGAACGGCCCCGGCGGGACAAGCGGCGTCGAACGACGCACAGGGAGGAAGGCGTGGAGAGTAGCGATGTCCGTCCGGACGTAATTCCAGACGCTCCGCTGCGCGCGCCGCTCCCTCCGCATGATCCGTACAGACCCGCGCGAGACCGCTCGCGCCATCGGCCTTCATCGCCACACGACCAACGACAAGCCCGGAAACCGGGCCACTCCAAAGGGGAACCTCACATGAAACGACATGCGATCCATCGCCTACTCCCCGTCAGCGCGCTGGCGCTGGCGTGCGCCATGGCCGCCGCTCCGGCCGCCTATGCGCAGACGACCACCGGATCCGTTCGCGGGCGCGTAGTCGACTCCGCCGGTGCGGCCGCCGCGGGCGCGACCGTCGTTGCGGTCAACGCGGGCACCAACCAGACCTACCGCGCCACCACCGATGCCCAGGGCAATTACTTGCTCAACGGCGTGCGCGCGGCGACCTACAACCTCACGGTGACCGGCGCCAATGGCGAGACCTTCACCCGCGTCATCACCGCCAACATCGGCCAGTCCGCCACGCTCGACGTGACGCTTGGCGCCGCCGAAGCCCCCGCCGAGGCTGGCGCGGACGTCGCCGCGAGCGGCGACGACATCGTCGTCACGGGCAGCCGCCTGATCGAGACCAAGACCAGCGAGATCGCCACCAACGTCAGTCAGCAGCAGATCCGCACCCTGCCGCAGACCGACCGTAACTTCCTGTCCTTCGCCGCGCTCGCGCCGGGGGTGCGTTACAACGACAGCGAGACCGACAAGAGCTTTTCTTCGGGCGCCTCGACCGCCAGCCAGGTCAACGTCTTCATCGACGGCGTCAGCCTCAAGAACAAGCTTCGCGAAGGCGGTGTCGCCGGTCAGCAGAACAGCCGCGGCAACCCGTTCGGCCAGCTCGCGGTGCAGGAATTCCGCGTTCTGACCCAGAACTACAAGGCCGAGTACGAACAGGCCGGCGCCGCGATCATCACGTCGGTCACGAAGTCCGGGACCAACGAGTTCCATGGCGAAGTGTTCGGTCAGTATACCGACAAGTCGCTCACCCAGAAGGGCTTCCTCGACAAGCGCAACAATCGCGCCGAGCCGGCTTTCGAGCGCAAGCAGTACGGCGTCGCGCTGGGCGGCCCGATCATCAAGGACAAGCTGTTCTTCTTCGGCACCTATGAGGGCAACGATCAAGACCGGGCCTTTAACGTCGACAGCAGCGGTACGCCGGCGGCAATCGCCGCGTTCGAGGCAGCATCGGGGCGTCGCCTGAGCGAGTTCGAAGGCGCATTTGTCAGTCCGTTCCGCGGCGATTTCTTCTTCGGCAAGCTGACGCTGACGCCTGACGACAATCAGGTGTTCGACGTGTCGTTCAGCCGCCGTCAGGAAACCGACATCCAAGGCTTCGGTGGCAATACCTCGCGTGAGGCTGCCGAGAACAAGATCAACGTCGTCGACACCTATCTGTTCAAATGGACTTACACCGGCAGTGACTTCGTCAACGAATTCAACGTCAATTACCTGGATTATCGCTTCAACCCGACATCGCTGAACCCTGATTTACCGCAGCTCGAATATGTCGATGTGATCACGTTCGGCGGCAAGGACTCCAGCCGGCGCGAGATCCAGCAGAGCTACACGATCCGCGACGACGTGACGTGGAATCGGTTCGACGGCCACAGCATCAAGGTCGGCGGGCGTGTCGAGATCACCGACATCGAATTCAACAACCAGTCGTTCCTGCAGCCACGCTACACATTCCGCCGTAGCGACACCGACCGGACCGACTTCACCTTCCCGGCCGAAGCACGACTGGGGCTTGGCAGTGGTCGGATCATCGCCGAGAACACGCAGCTTGGATTTTACGTTCAGGACGATTGGGACGCGACCGACAAGCTCCAGCTCAACATCGGCCTGCGCTACGATTACGAGACCAACGGCTTCAACAACAACTACCGCACTCCTGCGGCCGCGGCTGGCGCTTTGCGCGCCTTGCCAAAGACCTTCTACTTCGATCCGGAAGACTACATCACCGGCGGCAACGATCGTTCTCCGTTCGCCTATGCCTTCGCGCCGCGTTTCGGCTTTTCCTATGATCTGTTCGACAATCAATCGACCGTGATCTTCGGCGGCGTCGGTCGTTATTATGATCGTAACAACTTCAACAACACAGTCGACGAGCAGTCACGCACGATCAACCCGATCGGCGTGTTCCGCTTCTCGCGCGACGGCTTGCCACGTAATGGCTTGCCGACCACGATCTACAACTCGACCTACTCGACACGCGAAGGCCTGCAGGCGCTGATCGCATCGTCGCGCACGGAAGGGCTACCCGAACTGTTCGCGGTTAAGAACGACGCGAAGCCCCCGGTTAACGACCAAGCCAGCCTTGGTGTCCGTCAGAAGGTCGGAATGTTCCAGGCCGCACTCACCGCTTCCTACCAGCGCGGGCGGAATGGCTACACCAACCTTTTCGCCACTCGACAGAACAACGGTCTGGGCAATTGCTGCAACACCGCGCCGGTGATCCCGTTCGGTTACGGCAACGTGATTATCGGCTTCGACGGTCTCGATACCCGCTACAAGGCGATCTACTTCACGCTTGACAAGAACTATACCGAGTCCTCGGGTTGGGGCTTCAATCTTGCCTATACTTTGTCGAAGGGCGAGCAGAACGGCGGCGATCTCTTCAGCCTCGATGGTCTGACGCCGGACAGCTACGGCTGGCGGCCAAGAAACGGCGACGAGCGCCACCGCCTGGTGCTTTCCGGGATTGTCGATCTGCCGCTCGGCTTCAAATTCTCGGCACTTTCGACGTTTGGCAGTGGCTCGGCATTTCGTGTGACGGACGCGACCGCCGGCTTCGATACCGGGGCACAGGTGTTCACCGCCAGCTATCCCGAGAAGAACTGCATCAAGGGCGTGTTCGCCTTCTGCGAAGTCAACCTCACATTGGCTAACAAGTTCAACGTCTTTGGCAACGAGGATCAGGTCGAGATCGCGGTCGATCTGCTCAACGCGTTCAACAACAAGAACTTCAGCGGCTTCGACGACTTCATCAATCGCAGCGAAACCCCGCCGAATCTGCTTGATCGTGCCGATATCGGGCGCGATCTCCTGACCTTGCCGCGGCGTATCCAGCTCCGCGCGGGTTACCGCTTCTAGCCTCCCTGCTGGCGCGAACGACAATCCCGTCGTTCGCGCCACTTTTTCAGGTCACTGTATCTACACCGCCACCGGTGCCGCGATATGCGGGTGCGGATCGTAATGCTCGACCGTGAAATCCTCGATCCGGTAATCGAAGATCGATTCTGGGCGCCGCAAGATCTGCAGCTTGGGTTGTCCCCGCGGCGACCGCGCCAGTTGCGCGTCGACCAGATGTTCGTGGTTCAGATAGACGTGGCTGTCGCCCCCGCTCCAGATCAGGTCTCCCGGCTCCAGGTCGCATTGCTGCGCCAGCAT
>DATLME010000054.1:0-16595 GCA_035537395.1 Sphingomonas sp.
GCCCGAGCAGGCACGCCGGCTTGCGATTGCGACGCTCGACGGATCGGCGTCGATGGCCATGGCCTCGGACGAAAGCCCGGCAGCTCTCGCGGACCGGGTTGCCAGCCCGGGCGGATCGACCCGCGAGGGGCTGAACGTCCTCGACTGCGAGAACGCACTGGTCGGGTTGATGACTGCAACGCTCGCGGCATCGGCGCGGCGCAATGCCGAAATGGCGACCGAGGCCCGACGCTAGCGGCGCAGGCTCTCGAGTTCGGCGAGCTTGTCCTCGGGAATCATGCCTTCGAGCACCGCCCAATAACCCGAAACGGCGGCTTGCCCGGCGCGCGCATAGGCCGCCGACATCCGGACCCGGATTGCCTCGAACAGGTCGCTTTCCATCTTCGATCCTTCGCGGGTGAGCCGTAGCAGCCGCTGCCGCCGGTCGCGCTCGCCGGCGCGGGTCTCGACCAGATTGCGCTCCGTAAGTTCGTTGATGACGCGCCCGAGAGACTGTTTGGTGATCGTCAGCAGCGACAGCAATTCGCTTACCGTGAGGTCGGGCTTGCGCGCGATGAAGTAGAGCGCGCGATGATGCGCGCGGCCAAGTCCCTGTGCCGCCAGCCCCTCGTCGACCGACCGCGTCAGGTGCGCGTGTCCGAAATACAGGAGTTCCATGCCGCGGCGAAGCTCGGGCTCGCGGAGGAAAAGGGCGGAAGCAGAAGGTGCTGTGGCAGCCATGTTGACCGGTTTGTACAACGGTCCTAGGCGTCCGCAAGCCCCGTCATACGAGAGAGAACGATGCTCGCAGCCCCGACCGCGGATCATGGATCGTTCCGCTTCGAACCAAGCGCGACGCGGATCGATGCGCAAGAGCGCCGCAGCCGCCTGGTCGATCCGGGTTTCGGCCGCGTCTTTACCGACCATATGGCGGTGATCCGCTACAGTGACACCAAGGGGTGGCACGATGCCGCGATCACCGCACGCGCGCCGCTGTCGGTCGATCCCTCGACCGCGGTGCTGCATTATGCGCAGGAAATCTTCGAAGGCATGAAGGCGTACCGGCTCGCGGACGGCAGCACCGCGCTGTTCCGCCCCGACGCCAACGCCCGCCGGTTCCAGGATTCTGCCCGGCGCTTGGCAATGCCGGAACTTCCCGAGGCGCTGTTCCTCGAATCGATCGAACGGCTGGTGCGGACCGACCGTGACTGGATCCCCGAAGCGGATGGCGGTGCGCTGTATCTGCGTCCCTTCATGATCGCGAGCGAAGTGTTTCTCGGCGTCAAGCCGTCCGCCGAATATCTTTACATGGTGATCGCCTCGTCGGTCGGCGCTTACTGGAAGGGCGGCGCGCGGCCGATCTCGATCTGGGTTTCGCGCGATTACACCCGCGCTGCGGCCGGCGGCACGGGTGCCGCCAAGTGCGGCGGCAATTACGCCGCCAGCCTCGTGGCGCAATCCGAGGCGATCCGCCAAGGCTGCGACCAGGTCGTCTTCCTGGACGCTGCCGAACGGCGCTGGGTTGAGGAACTCGGCGGCATGAACATCTTCTTCGTCTTTGCTGACGGCAGCATGGCGACACCCGCGCTCACCGGGACGATCCTGCCGGGAATCACCCGCGACTCGATCCTGCAGCTCGCGCGCGACCAGGGCATCGTGGTGCGCGAGGAGGCCTATGCGATCGATCAATGGCGCGCGGACGCGGAGAGCGGCCGGCTCGTCGAAGCATTCGCCTGCGGCACCGCGGCGGTCGTGACCCCGATCGGCAGCGTCGTCGGCAGCGACGGTCGCTTCACGATCGGAAGCGGTGGCACCGGGCAGATGACCCAGCGGATGCTCGACAGCCTGACCGCGATCCAGCGGGGCCAGTCGCCCGATCCCCACGGTTGGCGCCACGCGGTCACCTGATCGCCGTCGGTCGCCGTCGGGGGGTTTTCACCCGCGATTGCGCCGCTATAAGCCCGGCTCCGGTGGGGCGTCGCCAAGTGGTAAGGCAGCGGCTTTTGATGCCGCCATTCGCAGGTTCGAACCCTGCCGCCCCAGCCAACCCTTTACCCGGCCGATCGACCTCACCGTCATTACGGAACCGATCCGATTCTGCGGAAGCCGTTGGTCTCTCGGATCAGTCGCGACCAACACGCATGATAGCTTCCTATAAGTGATCCAACAAAGGTCACAGGGGCTACTGACGTGATGGTTCATCATCTGCTGCTTGCCGCAGCGCCACTGGCATTCACGGTATCGCCCGATGCGCTGCCCGCGACGCCGACCGCCGCCGCCTTGGTACCCGACGATGTGGCGGCAGACCAAGCGGCCGTGCAGGCAAATCAGGCCAAGAACAGCGATGTCGTCACCACGGGCGTCGCCCGCGGGCGTGACCGCCTCGACAGTGCGGTGTCGACGAGCACGCTGCGCGAGACGGAGATCCTGAACCTGGCGCCACGCTCGGTCGCCGATCTGCTGCGCAGCGTTCCAGGCGTCCGTTCCGAAGCGTCGACGGGCGAGGGCAATTCAAGCATCTCGATACGCGGCCTGCCGATCGCGGCGGCCGGGTCCAAGTTCCTGCAGCTGCAGGAGGACGGCCTGCCCGTGCTCGAGTTCGGCGACACCAGCTTTGCCGCGTCGGACACGTTTCTGCGCGCCGATCTCAATCTGGCGCAGGTGGACGTGATCCGCGGCGGATCGGCCTCCACCTTCGCGTCCAATTCGCCGGGGGGCATCATCAATTTCGTCAGCAAGTCGGGCGAGGTAGAAGGCGGCGCGATCCAGGTCACCGGCGGTCTGGACTACGACCATTACAGGCTTGACGTCGATTACGGCGGGCGCATCAGCGAGACGCTGCGCTTCCACGTCGGCGGCTTCTATCGCCAGGGCGAAGGCCCGCGCCGTGTCGGCTACGACGCCAACAAGGGCGGGCAGATCAAGGTCAACGTGACCAAGGATTTCGCGGGCGGCTACATCCGCTTCCACGGCAAGTATCTCGATGACCGCACCCCGCTGTACGATACCGCACCGATGCTTGTCGGCGGCACGAACGACGACCCGCAATATGCCGCGGTCGCCGGTTTCGATCCGTCCCGCGACGCGCTGCTTTCGCGCTATCTGACGAACAACCTGACGCTGGACACGAACAACAACTTCACGAGCAACAACTTCCAGGACGGCCAGCATTCCCGGGTCAAGGCTTTCGGCGTCGAGACGCAGTTCGAGATGGGCGAATGGAACGTCAGCGAACGGTTTCGCTACGCCGACATATCGGCGCATGTTATGGGTACGCTTAACGCTTCGTTTCTGCCGGCATCTACGGTGGGGTTCGCCTTCGGTGGCGGGCCGGGCGCGACGTTTCGCTATGCCAGCGGCCCCGATGCAGGGCAGGCGATCGCATCGCCCTCGACGCTCAACGGCAACGGCCTGCTGTCACCGGCCATCATGCTCGATACGATCGGCGGTTTCGACAATGCGATCAACGATCTGCGGCTCAGCCGCGTGTGGAAGCTCGGCGCAGGCGATCTGACGACGACCGCCGGTCTCTACAGCTCGCGCCAGACGATCGACCTCGACCTGCTGTGGACGACCGCGCTGCTGGAGGTTCGCGGCGACGGCAAGGCGGCGCTGATCGACCTCGTCGACGCGGCCGGGCAGCCGGTGACCCAGGGCGGCTATTTCGGTTTCGGCAGCGCGTTCCTCGGCGGCAATTTCCACAGCAAGCTGCGGGTCCGTTACGCCATCAACGCGCCGTTCGGCTCGCTGAACTACAAGATCGGACGCTTCGCATTCGGCGCGAGCGTTCGTTACGACGCGGGATCGGCCAGGGGTTCGCAGAACGGCCCGGGTGCGCTCGTCAGCCGCGACATCGACAACGACGGCACGCTCTCGGCCGCCGAACGGCGGGTAGCGACGCTCGCGCTCGATCGGACCACGCCGGTCGACTACGACTATGGTCTGCTGTCCTATTCGGCCGGGATCAATTTCCGCATCGCCGAACCGCTGGCGGTGTTCGCCCGGTATAGCAGGGGCGGCCGGGCCAATGCCGAGCGGTTCGTGCTCGGACAGGGTTCGCTCACCGCGGCGGGCGGGCTGATCGACAAGTCGCTCGCGATCGACGAAGTACGGCAGGCGGAAGCCGGGGTGAAGTACCGCCGCGCCGACCTGACGGTGAACCTGACCGCCTTCTCGGTCGCGTCGGAAGAGACCAACGTCAACTCGTCCGCCGGCGGCGCGCAGATCCGCCGCGAATATGGCGCCAAGGGGCTGGAGTTCGAGGGCGGCTACCGCATGGGCCCGTTCGCCCTGACCGCCGCGGCGACCTATACCGATGCCGAGATCACCAGGGATTTCGTCACGCCGGAACTGGAGGGCAACGTGCCCCGCCGGCAGGCCAAGTTGATCTTCCAGGCGAGCCCGCAAGTCACCACCGATCGGTTCGCCGCGGGCGCAGTGTTCATCGGCACCACCGGCAGCTTCGCATCCGACACGAACGAGCTCAAGATGCCGGGCTACGTCACCACCAACGCCTTCGTACAGGTGCGGCCGGCCGAACGCCTGGTGCTGTCGGTCAATGCCAACAACCTGTTCGATGTCACCGCGCTGACCGGGGTGGATGCGAACGTCATTCCGGTATCGGGCGTCGTAAGCGTGCGGCCGCTCAACGGGCGGACGGTATCGGCCACCGCACGCTTCGAGTTCTGATGCGGAACCTGGGGTCGGCGCTCGCGCCGGCCCGCGACTTTCTTTGGGGCTGTGACGATGGGCGGCGCGATGAACATACCCCGGAAACTCGGATTTTCCTTTCTGGCGATCTGTGTGTCGGCAGCGATCATCATGATCGTGTTCTATGCCGCCATCGCCAGCATCCGCAGTTCGACCGAAAGCAACAATTTCAGTCAGTCGGTCTATGCCAAGGCGCTCACGCTAGAGACTTCGATCTTGCGTCAGAACAGTCAGTTCCGTGGTTATCTTGTGACCGCGGACGAGACGTATCTCAAATCCTATGCCGAGGCGCGCGACGAATATGACACGACCTCGCGCGAGCTCGAGGCAATGCTCGAGGATCCCGCTCGGCGCGGGCTCGTGGTGGAATCGCGTACCGAGACCCTGAAGTGGCGTCGTGACTGGGGGGATCGGCTGATCGATTGGGTGCGTGCGGGGCGACGCGACGAAGCACAGGCGGCGGTGCGCGCCGGAGGCAAGGCGGTACTGGTCAGCAAGATCGCGCTGCCCCTGCGCGAGATCCGCGACGTCGAGACCAGCTCGATCGAGGCAAACTCTGCCAGCCAGAACGACGCTATCGCCAACGCATCGAGGACACTGGTGATCGGCGGGCTCGCCCTGATCGGCATCGCGGTCGCGCTGGCGATGCTGCTCGGGCGGATCATCGCGCGGCCGATAACCGCGCTGACCCGGACGATGGCCGAGCTGGCAGCGGGGAGCAGCGAGGTCGCGGTCCCCCATATCGATCGCGGCGACGAGCTGGGCGACATGGCTCGCGCAGTCTTGGTTTTCCGCGAGTCCGCCGTTGCCAAGCAGGCCGGCGAGGCCACGAAGGCGAGGGCCGATGCCGAACAGACGGCGGTCGTCGGTATCGTCTCGGCCCATCTGGCTGATCTCTCCGCGGGCGACCTGACGGTCGCGATCACCGAGGAGTTCTCGGGACAGTACGCGACGTTGAAGACCAATTTCAACGAAGCGCTGGCCAAGCTCCGCGGGTTGATCGGCTCCGTAGCGGAAAGCGCGGCGTCGATCCGCACCGGATCGGGCGAGATCGCGCAGGCCGCCGAGGACCTTGCGCGGCGAACCGAAAGCAACGCCGCCAGCCTCGAGGAAACCGCTGCGTCCGTGGCGCAGATGGACGGGCGCCTGCGGACATCGGCCCAGAGCGCGACCCGGACCGTGCAGCGCGCGGACGAGGCGATCGCAACGATCGGCGGGGGACGTGCGATCGCTGACGAAGCGGTCGAGGTGATGGGCCGCGTCTCGGAAAGTGCCAAGGGGATCGACAGCGTCATCGAAGGCCTCGACAAGATCGCGTTCCAGACCCGGGTTCTGGCGATGAACGCGGCGGTGGAGGCGGGCCGCGCAGGGGAGGCCGGGCGTGGCTTCGCGGTGGTCGCCGATCTCGTCTCGGCGCTGGCGATGCGGGCTGAGGAGGAGGCGAAGCGCGCACGCGATCAGCTGACGGTCACTCAAACCGACATCGCAACCGCGGTGAACGCCGTACAGCGGGTCGATGGCGCGCTTGCGGACATCTCCGACGATGTCGGGCAGGTGCACGAACTGCTCGCGACGATGGCCGCGGACAATCAGGCGCAAGCCGCGGCGATCACCGAGATCTCCACGGCAATCGGGACGATGGACCAATCGACCCAGCAGAATGCGGCGATGGTCGAGCAGACATCGGCCGCCGCACGCAACCTGGCGGGCGAAGTCGGCGGGCTCGCCGAGCAGGCCGCCCGGTTCCGCACCGGGCGGGGCGACGACCGCGATGTCCCATATCGGGCGAGGGGCGGCCGGGTCGTGGCGCTGCGGCACCCGGTCATCGCGGCGACGGCATGATCCAGGATGTCGTGCGCGTGCCATCGACGGGCGACGGTCCGGGCGAGCTCGCACGCCAGGCAGCGGTCGTCCGCGAACTCGGGTCGCCATTCGTAGCGGAAATACTCCACGCGAGCGATCGGCAGCTCGCGCGTGCGCCGCGGCTCGCCGAACTGATCGCAACCTGGCCCGGCGATCCCGCCAAGGCAGCGCTGGCAATGCGCCTGAACGCCGCGCTGCATGCGCTCGCGCGTCGTGCGCCCTCGTCGCCGCTCGGTCGCTTCTATGCCGGCGAACCACTCGACGCGGATCGCGTGATCGGCTCCACACTGGCGTCGGAAGACGGATTTTTGGCGGAATGGATGCAGCATCCGCCGCAGACCAACGAGGTCTCGCGCGCCGGTGCAGTCATGGCGGCGTTGCTGGTGTTGCGACGCGACGTGCCCTTACCGGTCGACCTGTTAGAGATCGGCGCGAGCGCGGGCCTCAACCTCAACATGGCACGCTACCGTCATCTGCTCGGCGGCGTGCAGGCCGGCGAGCCGGGTTCGATCGTCGCGGTCGCGCCGCACTGGTCGGGGCCGGCGCCACCAGCGGGGATCGTCGAGATCGGTGCGGCGAAGGGCGTCGACCTCCATCCGCTCGATCCCGCGGATCCCGCCGCCTGCGAGAGGCTACTTGCTTATGTGTTCGTCGATCAGCCGGAGCGGATCGCGCGGCTCAGCCGGGCCTTGCGGATCGCGCAGGAGCATCCGCCGACCGTCGAGCGCGGCGATGCGGTGCCGTGGCTCGCTGCACAGCTGTCCGAAGCGCAAGTCGCGGGGCGCTGCCGCGTGGTCCTGCATTCGATGGTGCTACAATATTTCGCCGATGGCGCACGTCGCGCCTTTGGCGACGTCATGGCAGCGTTCGGCGCCCGTGCCACCGCCGAGCGCCCGCTTGCGCGGATCGGCTTCGAGTGGAACGAAGGGCGCCGTGAGGTGCGTCTGTCCTTGACCGTCTGGCCCGGGCAGGGGACGCGGATCCTCGCCAACTGCCATCCCTATGGGGCGGCGATCGCCTGGCGCTAGCGCAGCACCGTCAGGTCGAGCGCATCCAGCAAGGCGCTGCGCGCGCGCTCAAGGGCTGCGATCAAGGAGGGATCGCCGATCGCCGCAGGATCGATCGTTTCCGGCCAATGCGCCTCGATGACCGCCGCGAGCCGATCGAGCTTCGCGGGGTCGACCAGGAAACGCGGATCGATCGTCGCAGGATCGGCGACGACCCGCAGGCGCAGGCAGGCGGGCCCGCCGCCATTGGCCATCGATTCGCGAACGTCGACGATCGACAGTCGCCGGATCGGGCCGTTGCCGGCGACCAGTGCGTCGAGCCAGCGGCGCACCCCGGGATTGTCGCTGACCTCGCCGGGAAGGACCAGCGCCATGCCGTGGGGGGTGGACGCAAGCTGGGCGTTGAACAGATAGGAGGACACCGCGTCGGCGAGGCTGACCGCGCTGGCGGGCACCTCGACGATTTCGATGCCCGGCATCAACCGGCGCAGGTCCGCGTACACCCCGTCGCGATCCGCAAACGCCTGTTCGTGCGCGAACAGCACATGTTCGTTGGCGACCGCGACCACGTCGTTGTGGAATGCGCCCGCAGCGATGGCTTCGTCCGATTGGCGCACGAACAGGGTTCGCGCGGGATCGAGGCCGTGCGCGCGTGCGATCGCCGCGCTCGCCTCGCGGTGCTGCCGCGCCGGGAAGCGCCCGCCGCCGACCCCGTAGACGAACACCTCCACCCCCGCATCGCCATGGCCCGAGCAGAGCCGCATGTGATTGGCCGCGCCCTCGTCACCGAACGGCGCAGGCACCGGCGGGTGCACGACGAAGGCCTCGTTCGCGAATGCCAGCGCCAGTTGGGCAAGCGTCGCGCCCCATTCATGGCTGCGGTGCGGCATCGTCACGAGATTGGCGACGGTGAGATGGCAACGGCCGTCGCGCGTGTCAGGGGCAGGGGACACCGTCGCCGCGTTCGCCGCCCACATCGCCGAGGCAGACAGGGCCTGTGCCTGCAGGTACACCGGCGCGTCGGGGTATCGTGTGGACAGCGCAGCCAGCCAGCGATGGTCGGGGCGCGGATGCGGTACCAGCAAGCCCTGGACGAGCCCGAGCGCCAGGTTGGCGCGCATCTTGGCCAATCCCTGCAACGCCGCCTGGCGAGGCCGCGACGCGCGCCCCGCATTGCGCGTCGCCGCGAGATTACCCGGCGAAAGCCCCGCATAATTGTGGCTCGGCCCGACAATGCCGTCGAAGTTGATCTCGACCAGCATCAGAGCCGCGCGACGTGGAGCACGACATCGTCCTCGCCGACGCCGAGCGCGCCCGCGCAGTCGGCAGACAGGACGATCCCGTCGCCAACCGGGCGCACCTTGCCATAGGCGCAGCGGAAGTCCGCGAGACGGCCAGTGGCGACCAAAGCTTCGGTGCCGCCGTCATTGTCGATCGCGACGATCCTGGCCTCCCGCGAGTCCGCGATCGAGCGGACCCGATCGGTTCGTGTCGTCATCGTGGGTCCGCCGTCGAAGATGTCGACGTAATTCTCGTACTGGAAGCCCTCGTTCTCGAGCATCCGCATCGCCGCGCGACCCGACGGGTGCGGCAAGCCGATCGCCGCCCGCGCGGTCTCGGAAAGCATGGCGGTATAGATCGGGTGCTTCGGCATCAGATCGGCGATGAACTGATGGCCGTTGATCGCGTTGAACTGGTCGGCATCCTGGAAATTCATGCCGAAGAACCTGCCCGCCAAGCCGTCCCAGAACGGCGAACCGCCCGCTTCGTCGATGACGCCGCGCAGCTCGGCAAGGATCCGATCCGCGAAGCGGGCGCGGTGCGCGCGAATGAACAGGTAGCGGCTCCGGGCGAGCAGCAGGCCGAGTCCGCCGGCGCGTTCGCCCGGATGGAGGAACAGCCCGCCGACTTCGCACGCTCCCTCAAGATCGGTCGTCAACGCCAGCATTTCGGCGCGGAACGTGCGCTTGAGATGCTCGCTATGCTGGGTCAGCGTGCCGAGCCGATAGCTGTAGAAGGGGTGGCGCTGGCCGACCTGCGTAAAGAGCTGGCAAGTGCCGCGCACTTCCCCGGTCTCCAGGTTTTCCAACACCAGCACGAACAGCTCGTCGGTGATCGAATCCTCGTCGCGCGCGAACGCGGTGGCGCTGCGTTCGACCTTGGTGGCGAGGGCACGGCGATCCGGCGGCAGATTGGTGAACCCGCCACCCGTCAGCTTGGCCATTTCGTAGAGGTGCTGGAGATCGCTTTCGGCAGCGGCGCGGATCAGGAAGGTCAAAGCCGGCCTCGCTCGGCAACGCGCAGCACGGTCAGCGCCGAGAGCGCGGCGCGCTCGGCAAGGCTGTCGACGATCATGAATTCCTCCGACGAGTGGATCGCGCCGCCACGGACGCCCATCGTATCGACCACCGGGACCCCCGCGGCGGCAATGTTGTTGCCGTCGCAGACCCCGCCGGTCGCGCGCCAGCCGATGTCGAGGCCGAGATCGCCGCCGACCTCGCGGACGAGCGCGAAGAGCTTCGCGGCGCCCTCGTCGATCGGCTTGGGCGGCCGATTGAAGCTGCCATGCACCTCGATACGGACGTCGTGTTCGGCGGCGACCATCGCCACCGCGCCGTCGATCTGTGCCTGGGCGCGGACGATGTCGTCGGCGGCCGCCGGACGGAAATTGACCCGGAGAACGGCAAGATCGGGCACCACGTTGTTCGGGCCACCCCCCTCGATCCGCGCCGGATTGACCGCGAGCCGGGGTCCGCGCGCCTTGGCGAGCCGCAGCGCGATGTCGGCCGCGGCGACGATCGCGTTGCGGCCTTCCTCGGGATTGCGGCCGGCATGCGCGCTTCGGCCGCGCACCACGATCGAGAAATTGCCGGTGCCGCCCCGTGCGCCCGCCAGCGTGCCATCCGCCAGCGCGGGCTCGTAGGTAAGCGCCGCGAGCTTGCCGCGCGCGACCCGGGCAAGCAGTGCGGCGGACGAGAAGGATCCGGTCTCCTCGTCCGAATTGATCACCACGTCATAGCCGATCCGCGGCGCCAGCGGGTTCGTCTCGACCGCCTTCAGCGCGGCGAGCATCACCGCGAGCCCGCCCTTCATGTCGGCGGTACCCGGCCCGTTGATGGTTCCGTCGCCGCGATCGACGATCGCCTGGAACGGATGATCATGCGGGTAGACCGTGTCCATATGCCCGGTGAACAACATCTGCACCGGCGCGTCGGGGCGCACCGACAGATGCAGGTGGCGGCCATGCTCCAAGACCAAGACGCTGCCGTCCGCGCCGACGCTTTCGACCGGAACGGCGTCGACCAGCGCGATCTCGCCGGGAAGGGCGGCGAACGCATCGGCGAGCAGCGCCGCCATGCGGCCGACGCCGGCGAGGTTGCGCGTGCCGCTGTTCACCGCGGCCCAGGCCTCCACCTGCGCACGCATCGCGATAGAGTCGATTCCGGCGATCATGCGGTCGGCTGCGTCGGAGGTGTTGCTCATCCGCTCACCCGTAAAGGCGAAATCCGGACGGTCAATTCGGCGCGCTAGAAGCTGTAGACCAGCGACGCGCGGCTCGTGCTGTCGGTCGACACCGATCCGACCGGTGGCATGCTCTCATACTGGACATTGTACGAAAGCTGTGCGGACAGCGGCCCGATCAGCCGGGCGTTGAGCGAGGTCGTTCCGCTCAGCGTCGAATTGAAGCGCTGGACATAGGCCGAGCCCTGCTGGTTGATCGTCAGGCCGGGCAGCAGCCGCCAGTTGAACGCCAGCGTGCCGCGCGCCGCCGCGCTGCTCTGGACCGTCTCGTCAGTGAAATAGGTGTGCCGGAAGGCGGGGCCGAGCTCGACGTCGAGGCGCACCGCGGGCGACTTGATCGCGCTGTAGCCGACGCCGGCCGAGGCCGAGTAACGGTCGTAATAGCCGAGGAACCGGTCGCCTTCATATTGCGCGGCACCATAGGCGTAGAGCCGGTCGTCGAACTTGAAATTGGGTTCGTAGGAGGCGAGGTAATGCTGGCGCGTCACCACGCGCTGGTTCTCGGTGTAATCGACCTGGGCGTGGAACTTGTGGCGCCAGCGCAGCCCCTCGCGGGTCGCGTCGATGACCGCGGTGATCCCGACCGTGTCCGAATTGCCCGTCGTCAGATACCCGCCGAGTTCGGCGCGGCCCGACCAGAGATCGAACATGCTCGCCTCGCGGATCGTGCGGTTGCGCTCGGCGGCGCGGTCGCTGCGCCACTTTTCCGCGATCGCGAGCACCACGTCGGCACTCGCCGGATCGGCAAGCCGGGCATATTTGACGATCGTGGAGACTTCGCCCTCGTTGCCCGAGGCAAGCGCGGCGTCGAGCATCGCCTTGATCCCCGCGGGCACCGGGATCGCATTGTCGTCGACCAGCGCGACGTCCGCATTGCCGAGCAGCAACGGCGCGACGGATGCGGCAAGGACGACCGGGGAAAGGCAGGAGGCGCGGTGCACGCCGGCCTCCTATCGCGCAGCGGCGCCCGAGAAAACCCGCGAGGGACTCACGGCCGTCCGACGGCGCCGAGATGTGGCGCGAACGCGGCCAACACCGCCTCGTAGAGCGACTTCTTGAAGGGAACGATGATCGTTGGGAGATCCGCGGCGTCGGCCCAGCGCCACGCGCGAAACTCCTCGTGCACCGTCGCGATGTCGACATCGCTATCCTCGCCGAGAAAGCGGTACAGGAACCAGCGCTGGCGCTGGCCGCGCCATTTGCCGTGCCATATCCTGCCGACCATCTCGGGCGGCAGATCGTAGAACAGCTCGTCGGGCGCGACCGCGACGAGCTCGACGAGATCGGGTGCGATCCCGGTCTCCTCGCCGAGTTCGCGCAGCGCAGCGGCTTCGGCGTCCTCGCCCGGATCGATCCCGCCCTGTGGCATCTGCCAGGCTTCGAGCGTGGAATCGACGCGCTGGCCGACGAAGACCTTGCCCTCGCGGTTGAGCAGCATGATGCCGGCGCACGGGCGGTAGGGAAGGGTGGCTGGATCGGTCATCGGTGCCTCGCGCTCAGCCGGCGGCCTGCGCCATGACGCGGTGCGCCTCGGCCTCCACGATCATCGTCTTCACCGCGGCGAGATATGCCGCGATGTCGCCCTGGCTCGAGGGAATTGCCTGGCGGACATTGGCAAAGCCGTGGATGTTGCCGACGGCCTCGCGGAACACGGTCGGCACCCCGGCGTCGATCAGCGCGGCGGCATAGGCGCGGCCCTGGTCGCGGATCGGGTCGAGGCTTGCGGTGATCACTACCGCTGCCGGCATGCCGCGCAGGTCGGCCTGGAGCGGCGAGGTGCGCGCATGCGTCAGATCGGCGGCATAGGCGTCGGCGAACCATTCCATCGTGTCGCGCGTGAGCAGATAACCATCGGCAAACTCGCTGTAGGACGCGAATTCCCGGCTCATGTCAGCGGCCGGGTAGATCGGCGCCTGGACGATCACCGGCGCCGCGGCCGGCGCGTCACGAAGCGCCATCGCGACGACGATCGCCAGGTTGCCGCCGGCACTGTCGCCGCACAGCACGAGGCTGGTGACGACGCGGCCGAGTTCGGCGGGGCTGCCCGCCACCCAGCGCGTCGCCGCCTCGCAATCGTCGGGAGCGGCGGGCCAGACATGCTCCGGGGCCAGCCGGTAGTCGACCGAGATCACTGGCATGTTCAGCACCCGCGACATCTCCGCGCACAGGCTGGCATGGGTCGCGATGTCGCCGATCACGAAGCCGCCACCGTGAAAGAATACCATTGCCGGACCCGGCTCGCGCGATACGGCGACGTCGAACAGCCGTGCCGGGATCGCACCGGCGGGACCCGGGATCGACAGGTCGGTTATCGTCGCGAGTTCGCCGATCGGCAGCTCGGCGACGCTGCCCATCATCGTGAACATCTGACGTGCGGTCGGCGCGTCCAGCTCGTGGGTCTTGGGGCCGGGCGCCGCGTTGAGATAGTCGAGGAACCCGCGCACGTCGGTGCGGACGAACGGCGGGGTGGGGGCGGTCGGCGTGTCGTTCATGCTCGCGTCTCCAGAGCCGGTTTGGGTACCGGGCAGTCGCGCCCTACCTATGACGCATGATCGCGATCGTCCATCACCCGGCCTATGTCGCGCCGGCACCCGCCCGGTCGACCTACCGGTGGAACAAGAACGGCCTGATCCGCGACCTGTTGCTGGCGCAGGGGCCGGAGGTGCAGTGGCACGCGCCCGACGCCATGCCGCGGCACTGGCTCGAGGCCGTCCACGACGCCGACTATGTGGCCGAAGTGATCGAGGCGCGGGTGCCAGCGGAAAAGATCCGTCGGATCGGCTTTCCGGTCACGCCCGAGGTCGCCGCCCGCGCCGTCACGGTGCCCGGGGGCACCTGGCTGGCGGGGATGCTCGCGCTCGATCGCGGGTTCGCGGCGAACACCGCCGGGGGCAGCCATCATGCGCTCGCGAGCACCGGCGCCGGCTATTGCGTGTTCAACGATCTGGCGATCGCCGCTGTGCGGCTGACCGAGGAGCGCGCGGTGGCGCGGCTGCTGGTGGTCGATTGCGACGTCCACCAGGGCGACGGCACTGCTTCGCTGCTCGCCGGCCGGCCCGGGATCGCGACCTATTCGATCCATGCCGAGAAGAACTTCCCGGTCCGCAAGGCGCGTTCCACGCTCGACGTGGCGCTTCCCGACGGAACCGGCGACGACGCGTATCTGACGCGGCTGGAGGAAACATTGGTGCCGCTGATCGACGATGTCGCGCCCGATCTGGTGCTCTACCAGGCCGGGGTCGATCCGTTTGCGGGCGACCGGCTCGGAAGGCTCTCGCTGACGCTGGAAGGGCTGCAGCGCCGCGAGCGGCTGATCGCGGACATCATGACGTCACGCGGCATCCCGCTCGCGAGTACGGTCGGCGGGGGCTATGGCGACGACGCGGAGGAGATCGCCCGTCGGCACGTCGCGTCGATCATGGAATTGGGACGGGGCTTCGGTTCGTTTCCGCCTTACGTCATCCCGGCGAACGCCGGGAGCCAGAGTACCGAAGGTTATGCTCTTGGCTCTGGGTCCCGGCGTTCGCCGGGATGACGAACGGGGGTAGGAGCCGCCAGCTGCCCGCAAAGCCGCCTTGCGGCGGCCCCATATCATTCTACGTTGGTTATCAAGCGCCCCAGACCTAGAGAACGCGCCAACGAAGTCCGACAGGAAGCAAGAATGGCAACCGCCGCGCATCAAGTTACCCCAGCAGAATCGTCCGCCAATCCTCCCGCCGAGTCGATCGTGGTCCGCTTTGCGGGCGATTCCGGCGACGGCATGCAGCTGACCGGCGGGCAGTTCACCCTGTCCACCGCATTGGCGGGCAACGACCTCGCGACCTTCCCCGATTTCCCGGCCGAGATCCGCGCTCCGCAGGGCACGCTGTTCGGCGTGTCCGCGTTCCAGATCAACTTCGGCTCGACCGCGATCGAGACCGCGGGCGACCAGCCCGACGTGCTCGTGGCGATGAACCCCGCCGCGCTCAAGACCAACGTCCAGGCCCTGAAGGTCGGCGGGTTGATCATCGCCGACGAGGGCGAATTCGGCGACCGCAACCTCGCCAAGGCCAAATACGACGCCAATCCGCTGACCGACGGCAGCCTCGGCAAATGGCAGCTGATGAGCTTCAACATCTCGCAGCTGACGCTCGATGCGGTGAAGCCGTTCGGGCTCGGCAACAAGGAAGCGCTGCGCTGCAAGAACATGTGGACGCTGGGGCTCGCGCTCTGGATGTTCGACCGTGATCGCCAGCCGATCGTCGACTGGCTGAAGACCAAGTTCGCCAAGGCGCCGACGCTGGCGGAAGCCAATATCGCGGCGTTGAACGCCGGCCATGCCTATGGCGAGACCGCCGAGCTGACCGGGCCGATGAAGCAGCATCATGTCGGCGTCGCGCCGGTCGAGGCCGGGTTGTGGCGGACCGTGACGGGGGCGGACTCGATCTCGCTCGGGTTGGTCGCGGGTGCGCAGCTCGCCAATGTGCCGATGTTCTTCGGCGGCTATCCGATCACCCCGGCGTCGGCGATCCTCCATTCGCTGTCGCGGCTGAAGGAATTCGGGGTCACCACCTTCCAGGCCGAAGACGAGATCGCGGCGATCGCGTCCGCGATCGGTGCGAGCTTCGCCGGACAGCTCGGCGTAACTTCATCGTCGGGGCCGGGCATCGCGCTGAAGGGCGAGGCGATGGGGCTCGCGATCATGACCGAGCTGCCGCTCGTCATCGTCAATTCGCAGCGCGGCGGCCCCTCCACGGGGCTTCCCACCAAGACTGAGCAGAGCGATCTATACCAGGCGGTCTACGGCCGAAACGGCGACGCGCCGATGCCGGTGATCGCGGCGCGCAGCCCGGCCGACGCGTTCGACTGCGCGATCGAGGCGGTGCGGATCGCGACGCAGTACATGACGCCGGTGATGCTGCTCACCGACGGCTATATCGCCAATGCCGCCGAACCCTGGAAGGTGCCGGACATGGCCGGCTACGCGCCGTTTCCGGTCGAATTCCTGGTGGAGCCGCCGGCGGAGGGGGAGAAGGTCAACCCGTACAGGCGCGACGAAAAGCTGGCGCGCGTCTGGATCAAGCCAGGCACTCCGGCCCTTACTCACCGGATCGGCGGTATCGAGAAGAATGTCGGCACCGGCCATATCGACTATGCCCCTGCCAACCATCAGAAGATGACCGACATCCGCCACGAAAAGGTGCGCGGCGTGCAGGATAGCGTTCCGGATCAGGAAGTGACGCTCGGGGAGGGCGGCGGGAAGCTGGCTGTGGTGGGCTGGGGCTCGACCTTCGGGCCGATCCACCAGGCGGTGCGCCGGGCCCGGGCCCGCGGGCTCGACGTAAGCCACGTCCACCTCCGCCACATCTGGCCGCTGCCACGCAATTTGGGCGAACTTCTAAGGTCTTACGAGCGGATCATCGTTCCGGAAATGAACATGGGACAGCTGAAGACCCTGCTCCGCGACCAATATCTGGTCGACGCCCGGCCCGTGACGAAGGTCTCCGGCCAGCCCTTCAAGATCGCCGAGATCGA
>DATLME010000055.1:0-9848 GCA_035537395.1 Sphingomonas sp.
GGGCTGCTGGTCGGTCGCGCGGTACCGATCGGCGAGGATGTCGGCGGCAACCCGGCGGCCGCGGCGTTGCTGGCCGACCGCAGCGTTCCGCCCGCCACGGCGCCGGCAGCCGGAACGGTCGCCACGCTGACGCTGGTGGTATTCACCGACTACCAATGCCCGGCGTGCCGCGCCGCGGACCCGGCGATGACGGCGGCGGTCGCGCGCGACGGCCGGGTCCGGCTGGTGCTCCGCGACTATCCGATCTTCGGGGCACGATCGGAACGCGCCGCCCGGGTCGCGATCGCCTCGGCGCGCCAGGGCATCTACGCAGCCGTGCACCACCGCCTGATGAGCGACCGCCGGCCGCTCGACGACACCGTGCTGCGCGAGGCAGTCGAGAGCGCTGGCGGCAACTGGGCGACGCTGGTTGCCGACTTGCGGCGCGGGGCGGGTGCAATCGACACGCAACTCGCCGCGACGCAGCGCTATGCGGCAGCGATCGGCGTGGCCGGCACGCCCGGTTACGTCGCCGGGTCGATCCTGGTCGTGGGCGCGCTCGACGAGGCTGGGTTCGCGCGCCTGTTCGCCCGGGCGCGCGAGTCGATGCCGTTTGAGTGAGGCGGGCGCTTGGGCTAGAGCGCGCGGCTTGCCAGCCGGACGGACATCATGACGCTTTATACCCGCTTTGCCGCGCATCTCGATGCTGCGCTCGACCGCCTCGTCGCCGCGGGAACGCTGCCCGCCGGCCTCGATCGCAAGAACGTCACGGTCGAGCCGCCGCGCGACGTCAGCCATGGCGATCTTGCCACCAATGCCGCGATGGTGCTCGCGAAGCCCGCGGGGATGAACCCGCGCGCGCTCGCAGATGCGCTGGCGGGCGAGCTGGGCGCGCTGGACGAGGTCGCTGAGGTGGCCGTCGCCGGACCGGGATTTATCAACATGCGGCTGGCAGACGACAGCTGGCGGAGCGAACTCGGCGCGATCGCGCAGGCGGGCGGCGATTATGGCCGCTCGGCGCTGGGGCAGGGCATCACCGTCAACATCGAATATGTCTCCGCCAACCCGACGGGGCCGATGCACATGGGGCATTGTCGCGGTGCCGTGGTCGGTGATGCGCTCGCCAGCCTGCTCGAATTCGCCGGGCACCGCGTGATCCGCGAATATTATGTCAACGATGCCGGTGGCCAGGTCGATACGCTCGCACGCTCGGTCCACCTGCGCTACCGCGAGGCGCTCGGCGCCGACATCGGCGCGATCCCCGAGGGGCTGTATCCGGGCGACTATCTCGTTCCGGTCGGCAAGGCGCTGGCCGACGAGTTCGGCGATCGGTTCGCGGCCGCGCCGGAGGCCGATTGGCTGGCGCTCTTCCGCACCCGTGCGGTGGCGGCAATGCTGGTGATGATCCGCGAGGACCTGGCGCTGCTCGGCATTCACCACGACCTGTTCGCGTCGGAAGCCGAGCTGCAGGCCGCGGGCAAGCCGGAAGCGGCGGAGGCCGAACTTCGCGCGCGGGATCTCGTCTATGACGGGGTGCTCGAGGCGCCGAAAGGGGCGGCGCCGGAGGATTGGGAGCCGGTCGAGCTGCCCTTGTTCCGCTCGACCCGGTTCGGCGACGACCAGGATCGCCCGATCAAGAAGTCGAATGGCCAATGGACCTATTTCGGCGCCGATCTCGCCTATCATTACCAGAAGAGCCAGAGCGCGGATCAGCTCATCGATATCTGGGGCGCCGATCACGCCGGAACCGTAAAACGCATCGTTGCGGCGGTCGCGGCGTTGACCGACGGCAAGACCCGGTTCGACGTCAGGCTGGTGCAGATGGTGCGGCTGCTGCGCGACGGCGAGCCGGTGAAGATGTCGAAGCGCTCGGGCAACTTCGTCACGCTCGCGGACGTCGTCGAGGAAGTCGGCAAGGACGTGGTCCGGTTCACGATGCTGACGCGCCGTTCGGACGCGCAGATGGACTTCGACTTCGCCAAGGTGGTGGAGGCCTCGAAGGACAACCCGGTCTTCTACGTTCAATATGCCCATGCACGGATCGCATCGCTGCACCGGCGTGCCGCAGAGGCCGGGATCGAGCCGGGTGATGCCGATCTGTCCCGTCTTGATACGGAAGAGCTGGCGCTGGTGAAACTCGCGGCGCAGTTCCCGCGGACCGTCGAAACCGCGGCACTCGCGCGCGAGCCGCATCGAATCGCCTTCTATCTGTACGACTTGGCAGCAGCGCTGCACGCCCTTTGGAACGTCGGCAACGACCGGCCCGAGCGCCGTTTCCTGGTGATCGACGATCCTGCGACGACCCGTGCGCGTCTCGCCTTGGCGGCGGGGATCGGACAGATTATCCGTAACGGCCTCGCCATCATGGGGGTGGTGGCGGTTGCGGAGATGAATTGATGGCCAACAGCATGGACCTTCGCGAGGACGATCGCCTGCCCTGGCTCGAAACCGTCGAGCCCGAGGAGCAGGACGGTCCGTCGCTCGGACGCGTAATCGCGGCGGTCGTACTGGGGCTCGGCGTGCTCGCCGCGATCATCTTCGGGATCTACAAGCTCCAGCAGCGGCCGAGCGGCGGTGGCGGCGACGGCCAGATCATCGCGGCGCAGCCGGGCAGCTACAAGGTCAAGCCCGAGGAGCCGGGCGGGCTGAAGGTCGATGGCGAGGGCGATGCGGCGATCGCGACCAGCGCCGGCAAGGCAGGCAATGGCGCGATCGACCTGAAGGCGGTGCCGGAACGGCCGGTCGAGGCGCGCCGGATCGCGCCAACCCCGACGCCGACGCCGCAGGCCGGTCGCAACGCCGTCGCGCAGGTACCGAAATCGGGGGGCAAGCTCGTCGCTGCGACGCCGGTCAGCGTCGCGCGCCCCGCGGCGGCGGCGGTGGCCGGCGGCTCGCTGGTGCAGCTCGGCGCGTTCCCGAGCGAAGCCGCGGCGAAATCGGCATGGACCAGCTTTTCGAAGCGCTTCGCCTATCTCGCGCCGCTCGGCCAATCGATCCAGCCGGTCGCCACCGGGGGCAAGACGCTCTACCGGCTTCGCGTCAACGCGGGCAGCGCCAACCAGGCAGCCGATCTTTGCGGTCGCCTGAGGGTCGCCGGGGAAAGCTGCTTCATCGCTAGCTGAACCGGTCTCGCGTGCTGCGCCGTAGCCGGGGCATGACCCGCGCGGTCAAAGCGGCTAACGAGCGATCATGAAGCCCGTCATCTTCGGCCTGTCCGGCCTGTCGCTCACGTCCGACGAACGCGCCTTTTTCGCCGACGCCAATCCGGTCGGGTATATCCTGTTCAAGCGTAACGTCGCCGACCGGATCCAATTGAAGGCGCTCACCGAGTCGTTGCGCGACCTGTCGGGACGTGCCGACGTTCCCATCCTGATCGACCAGGAAGGCGGCCGCGTCGCGCGGATGCAGCCGCCGGAATGGCCCGCCTTTCCCGCGGGGCCCGCCTTTGACGCGCTGTACGACATCGCACCGATGTCTGCGATCCAGGCGGCGCGGGCGAACGCACAGGCGCTTGCGCTGATGCTGGCCGAGGTCGGGATCAACGTCGATTGCCTGCCGCTGCTCGATGTCGTCCAGCCCGACACCACCGACGCGATCGCGACCCGGGCATTCGGCCGGGAGCCGATGCGGGTGGCAGCGCTCGGGCGGGCGACGCTCGACGGCTTGCGCGCGGGTGGCGTGGTCGGCGTGGTCAAGCACATGCCGGGGCACGGCCGCGCGATCGTCGACACGCACCACCATCTGCCGACGGTCACCGCATCGGATGCCGAGCTGGAAATCGATCTCGAGCCGTTCCGGACACTCAACACCGCGCCGATGGGAATGACCTCGCACATCGTGTTCGAAGCCTGGGACCGCGCGCTTCCGGCGACGCTTTCCCCGACCGTGATCGAGCAAGTGATCCGCGGGCGGATCGGCTTCGACGGACTGTTGATGACGGACGACATCGACATGAAGGCGCTGACTGGCAGTGCTGGCGACAAGGCCGCGGCGGCGATCGCGGCCGGGTGCGACGTGGTGCTCGATTGCTGGGCACGGATGCACGAGATGGTCGAGATCGCCGGCCAATTGGGCGAGATCGACGACGTGTCGCGCACGCGGCTCGACCGGGCGATGGCGAGTGTCGGTGCCCCCGAGGGTGATTTCGCGGCGCTGATCGCGAAGCGCGACGCGTTGCTGGCGCTGGTCTAGGCCGGCGGCAGCGATGGCCGAACCCGACGCGCTCACCCTCGACATCGACGGCTGGGAAGGGCCGCTCGATCTGCTGCTGTCGCTGGCGCGCGCGCAGAAGGTGGACCTTCGCCAGATTTCGATCCTCGCCCTGGTCGATCAGTATCTCGGTTTTGTCGACCGGGCGGAGGTGCTGCGACTGGAGATCGCGGCGGACTACCTCGTGATGGCGGCGTGGCTCGCTTACCTTAAATCGGCGCTGCTGCTGCCGCGCGACCCGGGCCAGGATCCCGACCCCGACGAGCTTGCGCTGCGGCTCCAGCTGCGGCTCGAGCGGCTCGACGCGATGCGCGACGCGGGCGCGCGGTTGATGGCGCGGGACCGCGTCGGTCGCGACGTATTCCGACGTGCGGCGCCCGAGGGTTTGCGGACGGTACGGACCGCGCAGTGGCAGGCGGAGATCTACGATCTGATTGCCGCCTATGGGCGGATCAGTGCGCGCACCCGGCCGGTGATGCACGTCGTCGCCGATCGCGAGGTGATGACGCTCGACACCGCGCTCCAGCGAGTCGCCGCATTGGTCGGCGAGCGCATCGAGTGGAGCACGATCGAGAGCTTCCTGCCGGCGTCCGCAGGGCGTCTGCGGCGATCGGCGCTGGCATCGAGCTTCGTCGCCGCGCTCGAACTCGCGCGACAGGGCAGGATCGAGCTGCGGCAGCAGGCGCCGTTCTCGCCGCTCTACCTGCGCGCGGTGGCGGGGTGACCCCGCCCGATGACGTTGTCCGTGCGGTCGAGGCGGTGCTGTTCGCGTCGGCCGATCCGTTGAGCGTGGAGGCGATCCGCGCGCATGTCGGGGCGGGCGACGTGGCCGGCGCGCTGGCGCAGTTGCGCGCCGACTATGCGGGACGCGGCGTCGAGCTGGTGCGGCGGGGCGATCGCTGGCACCTGCAAACCGCAGGCGATCTCGCGCATTTGTTGCGCCGCGATCGCCACGAACCGCGCAAGCTCAGTCGCGCAGGCACCGAGACGCTGGCGATCATCGCTTATCACGAGCCGGTGACCCGCGCCGAGATCGAAGCGATCCGCGGTGTGCAGATTTCCAAGGGGACGCTCGACGTGCTGCTCGAAGCGGGATGGATCCGGCCGGCGGGGCGCCGCGAGGTGCCGGGGCGTCCGCTGACCTTCGCCACCACCGGCGAGTTCCTCGTTCATTTCGGCCTGGCGAGCCGGCGCGACCTGCCGGGGATCGACGATCTGAAGGCGGCGGGGCTGCTCGACCCGGTCGATCTCGCGGGGATCGCCGGGGAACGGGCATTGGAGGTGGAAACCGACGGCGAGAGCGACTAGACGGGAGACAGTTTCCAGGAGACGCGCCATGGGCAGTTTTAGCCCGATTCACCTTCTCGTCCTCGCCGTCGTGGCCATCCTGCTGCTTGGCGGCGGCCGCTTTTCGAACCTGATGGGCGATGTCGCCAAGGGCGTGAAGAACTTCAAGAAGGGCATGGCCGAACAGGACGACGACGCGGCCGGCAAGCCGACCGGCCGGATCGAGGCGAAGAAGACCGCGGATCCGGCCTTCGATCGCGACGGCGAGCGCGTTCGCGACGATCGCTGAGCCGACGCGCCGTTCACGGTCCGACGTGATGCCTAGCTTTTCCCCGTTGCCACGCGGCGGCCGCTGATGCTCGACGTCGCGCCGTCCGAATTGCTGCTCGTCGCCTTCGTCGCGTTGATCGTGATCGGCCCGAAGGACCTGCCCAAGGCACTGCGCGTCGTCGGCTATTGGGTCGGCAAGGCGCGCGGCGTCGCCCGCCAATTCCGCCAGGGCTTCGACAGCATGGTCCGCGAGGCCGAGCTCGAGGAAATGGAAAAGCGCTGGGCGGCGGAAAACGAACGGATCATGCGCGAACATCCGGTGGCAGATGAACCGGCCGCGGCCGAAATAGTCGACGATGCGACTGCTGACGACAGCCCTGCCCCAGTGATGGTCGAACAACCCCAGGTCGTCGCCGCGCCCGCCGATCACCCGGCACCCAGGCCTGACGGTGCACCGTCATGAACGAGATCAGCGAGATCGACGAAAGCCGGGCGCCGTTGCTCGATCACCTGATCGAGCTCCGCCGTCGCCTGCTCTACTGCATCGCGGCGATCGGGATCGCGTTCGCGGTGGCGATGTACTTCGCCGAGACGATCTTCGCTTTTCTGGTCCAGCCGCTGCTTCACGCCGGCCAGAAGACCGTGATCTACACGCAGATCTTCGAAGCCTTTTTCGTGCAGGTGAAGGTCGGCTTCTTCGCGGCGATGATGCTGGCGTTCCCGATCATCGCGAACCAGCTGTGGCAGTTCATCGCGCCGGGCTTGTACCGCAAGGAGAAGCGCGCGCTGCTGCCGTTCATCCTGGCGACGCCGGTACTGTTCACCATGGGCGCGGCGATGGCCTATTACATGGCGGTGCCGATGGCGCTGCACTTCCTGCTCGGCTATTCCGGCGTGGTCGGCGGCGTCAATCGCGAGGCACTGCCGGCGATCGGCAACTACCTGTCGTTCATCATGCAGTTCCTGTTCGGCTTCGGCATCGCCTTCCTGTTGCCGGTGCTGCTGATGCTGCTCGAGCGGGCGGGGATCGTCACCCGAAAGCAGCTCGTGTCGGCGCGGCGTTACGCAATCGTCGGGGCATTCGCGATCGCGGCGGTGCTGACCCCGCCGGACGTCGGGTCGCAGCTGTTGCTCGCGATCCCGCTGACCATTCTCTACGAGATCGCACTGATCGGGATCTGGTTCACCGAACGCAAGCGCGCCCGCGAAGCCGCCAAGGACGACGTGCTCGACGCCTGACAAGCAAAGGGCCCGCTGCACGATGTGCGGCGAGCCCCTGCGTCGTACCAAACGGCGTTACTTGGAGTCGTCGGCCGTCTTCGCGACCGTGTCGCCCGCCGAGCCGACATCCTTGCCGAGACCTTCGACGGTGTTGCAGGCGCTTACCAGGAGCGCGCTGGCGACGAGCGCCAATCCGAGAAACTTACGCATGGTGGATCCTTTCTGAAACCGGGCTTGATGCCGAATAGCCAATGTTCGGACAGGCGGATCGTTCCGCATGCGATCCCGTCCGGCAGCCCGCTCGTCGCGGGGGGCTGGGACGATGTCGCTCCGAGATGGCCTGAAGACGTTAAAGGCCCGAAGACGTCACCGGGGGGGGGAGGGTGGACGCCTTCGGGCCTATGTCGTGGATCGCGAGAGCGGGGGGGCATAAGGTCGCGATCCGAAGGTCATAACCGTCAAAATCGCGATGGGTTCCGATCCTGCCGACGATTTTTTGCGCAAGCGGATAATTTCAGTCGCGGCCGAGCACCGCAATCGAGATCTCGTAGATTCCGGCAAGCGGATCGTGGTGGAGCGGCGAGCGCAATTGGCGGGAAAGCCCCTCCATCACCCGGCCGTAGCGGGTCGTGACGAGCGCGCGCAGCTCCTCGCTTTCGCAGAAGGCGCGGGAGACGACCCGCATCGTCGCCCGCTTTTCATCGTCGCCCGGCTTGATCGCGACCCTGATCTGCGCGGCCGGATCGCAGCTCATCGCCAGCTCCATCGATTCGGTGACGAGGAACGCGACGGCGACGGCGACGTCCTGGGTCACGAGGAACGGATCGACGTCGAGCGAGATCGAGACGCTGGCGGCGCCTTCGGGGGCGGTCGCGCGGATGTTGGAGGACAGTTCGCCGATCACCGCGCGCAGGTTGAGGCCGCGGTTTTCCTCCATCTCGGCGAAGTGATTACGGTGCACGACCGCCAGTGCGTCGACGCGGCGCTGGATCGACGAATAGGCGGCGAGCGCATCGGCACTCGGCGCGGCACGGGCGTGAAAGTTGATCAGGCTGGAAATCACCTGGAGGTTGTTCTTGACGCGGTGGTGGACCTCGCGGGTCAGCTTGGTCTGGCGCACCAGCCCCTCCGCCAGCCCCGCCTCGTGCAAGGCAACGGTGCGACTGATCGCGCGGAACGTGTCGCCGAGTTCGCGGATCTCCTGTGCGGGCAGCGCGCGGTCGTGTTCGGGTTCGATCAGCTCGCCCGGGATATAGGCCGCGACGCTCGCCCTCAGCTGGCGCAGCGGGCGGATCAGCAGCCGATCGACCACGAACCAGCCGATCCCGGCGGCGGCGGCCCACATCAGCAGCGGCAGCAGCATCGCGAGGACAAGCGACGATGAGACCGGCGCACTGCGCGCGCTTGCGCGGAGCGCCAGCCCGCCGATCCCGAGATCGACGCGCATCGTCTCCATCCGATCCAGCGGGTGGACGCCCTCGATGCGGTTCAGCATCAGTTCTTCGCCGTCGAGCACCACCGCGCTGCTATAGCCCGTCGCATGGTTGCTCGGGGTGCCGAGCCTCGCCAGAAAGCGCTGCGGGAAGAAGGCCCGCGCGGTTGGCCCACCCGGCGCACCGGAGACGCCGAGCACGATGCCGCGCGCCGGGACGATCGCCGCCGCGATCGGCGTTCCGTTCGATAGCGCGACCGGCTCAAGGAGCGGCTCGCCGCACAATACCCGGCCGGCACGGTCCATGATCGCGAAGCGCGCGCCAGCGGCGGCCTGCGGCGCGAACACGCCCTGGACGCGCGCGCAACTGGGCGCATCCGCGGCGTCGGCACCCAGCGCGTTCACCGCGACGCGCAATGCAGTGGTGTCGCCGATCAGTTCGATGCCGATCGCACGGGCGCTCTCGTCGGTCGCGACGCGCAGTCGCGCGCGCAGTTCCGCATCCGCCAGCCGCGTTGTCTGCAAGGTCGCGAACACCGCGATCAACGCCAGCGGCAGAAGCGCAGCGCTCAAAATCAAGAAAAGCTTTGCGCCGGTCGTGAGCCGGGACACGTCACCCTTGGCTGGCCGGTCGATCATCACTGTTCCAGGGGCGGTAGGATCCGCGGTCATGCCCCGAGGCTAGGCAAGCTTGTTCAGCAGGTCGAGCATCTCGTCGGGGACCTGTTCCTCGATCGTCTTCTGATAAGCCGAGCGCAGTGCCGATCCCATATCGCGATCCTTGCTCTGTGCCTTGGTAGGGGCCCTTCTCGACGTCGTCCTGCTATCCTTCTCGCTGGCCAAATCCAACACTTTCCCCCTGGGGCCCGGGCAACCAGGCAATCGACGCAACGCATGCGACACCGTTCGTCTCCACGGCCTTGTCGCATGAAGGTGCCCGTGAAACCATATTGCGTCTCGTTGGTTCCCTGCTCACGCGAAAATTCCGCCGGGGGTGCGTGGAACCGGTATTTCCACGAAACCGTTGCATTGGCGCGAGCCCCCGATCAGACGGGGTCGCAACGTATCTCAGGGAGTAATCACGACCCATGTCGCTTGGACAGCAACTCGCCCCGCATCTTCCTTTTCTGCGGCGCTACGGCCGTGCACTCACCGGTAGCCAGTCTCAGGGCGACAAATATGTTCGTGCAACGCTGGAGGCGATCGTCGCCGCGCCGGGCGAGTTTCCGCGCGACGTCGATCCGCGGCTCGGATTGTACCGGATGTTCCAGGCGATCTGGGCGTCGGCCAACGTCAACGGTGCCGACGAGACGTCCGCAAGCGATATCGACGGCAACGAAGCGGTCGCGCGTGCGCGGCTCGCGCGGATGACACCGCTGTCGCGCCAGGCATTGCTGCTCACCGCGATGGAAGGCTTCACGCCAGAGGACGCGGCCTACCTGATCGACGT
>DATLME010000056.1:0-10394 GCA_035537395.1 Sphingomonas sp.
ACGATCATGATGAGCCTGTTCGTCGGTGAATTCGCGCAGACCGGATGGCTCGCGATGCCGCCGCTGTCGGGGATCAGCTACAGCCCCGGGGTCGGTGTCGACTATTATATCTGGGCGTTGCAGGTGGCGGGCGTCGGGACCTTGCTATCCGGGGTCAACCTGATCGCGACGATCGTCAAGCTGCGTGCGCCGGGCATGACGATGATGAAGATGCCGATCTTCTGCTGGACGGCGCTGTGCACCAACATCCTGATCGTCGCCGCCTTCCCGGTACTGACCGCGGTGCTGGGGCTGCTGTCGCTCGATCGCTACGCAGGTACCGCGTTCTTCACGAACACGCTCGGCGGCAACCCGATGATGTACGTCAACCTGATCTGGATCTGGGGCCATCCCGAGGTCTACATCCTGATCCTGCCAATGTTCGGCGTGTTCAGCGAAGTCACCTCGACCTTCTCGGGCAAGCGGCTCTTCGGCTACACGTCGATGGTGTACGCCACGATGGTGATCACGCTGCTGGCGTACCTCGTCTGGCTGCACCATTTCTTCACGATGGGATCAGGCGCGAGCGTCAACAGCTTCTTCGGCATCACAACGATGATCATCTCGATCCCGACGGGCGCCAAGATCTTCAACTGGCTGTTCACGATGTATCGTGGCCGGGTGCGGTTCGAGCTGCCGATGATGTGGACGATCGCGTTCATGATCACCTTCACGATCGGCGGGATGACGGGCGTGCTGCTGGCGGTGCCGCCGGCGGACTTCGTGCTGCACAATTCGCTGTTCCTGGTCGCGCACTTCCACAACGTGATCATCGGTGGCGTGCTGTTCGGCGCCTTCGCCGCGATCAACTACTGGTGGCCGAAGGCGTTCGGGTTCCGGCTCGAGACGTTCTGGGGCAAGATCTCGTTCTGGTGCTGGGTCAGCGGCTTCTACTTCGCGTTCATGCCGCTCTATGTGCTCGGCCTGATGGGCGTGACCCGCCGGCTGCGCACCTTCGAGGATCCGAGCCTTCAGATCTGGTTCCTGATCGCCGGTTTCGGGGTGTTCCTCGTCGCGCTCGGGATCGCGGCGATGTTCGTCCAGTTCTACGTCAGCATCCGCGACCGCGAGCAGCTCCGCGACACGACCGGCGACCCGTGGAACGGGCGGACCCTCGAATGGGCGACCTCGTCGCCGCCGCCCGACTACAACTTCGCGTTCACCCCGGTCGTCCATGACGGCGACGCATGGGCGGACATGAAGGCACGCGGCTACAAGCGCCCGACCGAGGGATATCGCGACATCCACATGCCGAGCAGCACGGCGGCGGGGATCATCCTCGCCGGGCTCAGCGTCGCCTTCGCAGTCGGCATGATCTGGTACGTTTGGTGGCTCGCCGGACTGAGCTTCGTCGGGATCCTTGCGGTCGCGATCGGGCACAGCTTCAACTACAAGCGCGACTTCCACATCCCTGCGTCGTTCGTCACCGACCATGAGGACCGGCGGACCCGCGCGCTTGCCGAGGGAGCGGTGGCATGAACGCGATGACCGAGTTCGACCGCGACGTCTTCCACCTGGAGGAGGAACCGCATCATCCCGAGGGGTCGAGCACGATGCTCGGCTTCTGGATGTACCTGATGAGCGACTGCCTGATCTTCGCGATGCTGTTCGCGACGTACGGCGTGCTCGGCACCAGCTATGCGGGCGGTCCCGGCCCGCGCGAGCTGTTCGACCTGCCGCTGGTCGCGCTCAATACCTCGATGCTGCTGTTTTCGTCGATCACCTATGGCTTTGCGATGTTGGCGATGAGCGACGGCAAGCAGCGCGCGACGCAGGCCTGGCTGGCGGTCACCGGGCTGTTCGGTGCGGCGTTCCTCGGCATCGAGCTCTACGAGTTCGCGCACCTCATCCACGAGGGCGCGGGGCCGCAGCGCAGCGCCTTCCTGTCATCCTTCTTCACGCTGGTCGGCACGCATGGGCTCCACGTCACCTTCGGCCTGGTCTGGCTGGTCGTGCTGATGGTCCAGGTCCAGGCCAAGGGGCTGATCTCCGCGAACCGGCGGCGGCTGATGTGCCTCAGCCTGTTCTGGCACTTCCTCGACGTGATCTGGATCGGGGTCTTTACCTTCGTCTATCTGCTGGGGATGCTGCGATGAGCGCCGAAACGCACGACGACTATCATGACGACGAGGAAGCGCACGGCTCACGCAAGGGCTATCTGATCGGGTTTCTGCTGTCGGTGGTGCTGACCGCGATCCCGTTCTGGCTGGTGATGACCAATCCGCTGTCAACCCAGGCGACCGCACTGATCATCATGGCGTTCGCGGTGGTCCAGATCGTCGTCCACATGATCTACTTTCTGCACATGAACCGTCGGGCGGAGGGTGGCTGGTCGATCATGGCGCTGTTGTTCACGCTGGTGCTCGTCGTCATCGCGCTCAGCGGTTCCTTGTGGGTGATGTACCATATGAACCAGAACATGATGCCGACGCACGACATGAGCCAGATGGGGTGACCGCGCGCGGCCGGCCCCTCGCGCGGGCCGCGATCGGGCTGGCGTGGCTTGCGGCGGTGGCGCTGCTGCTCGCGCTCGGTACATGGCAGGTCCAGCGGCGCGCATGGAAGCTGGACCTTATCGCGCGGGTAGAGGCGCGGATCCACGCCGCGCCCGTGCCGGCGCCGCGTACCGCTTCAAGCGACGACGCCTACCGACGCGTGATCGCGCGCGGCACCTATCTCGTGGGTCAGGACAGCTTCGTGCAGGCGTCAACCGTGCGTGGTCCCGGCTGGTGGGTACTGACTCCGCTGCGCACCAGCGACGGCGCGACGATCCTGGTCAATCGTGGCGTCATGCCGTCACGCGCAGTGCCCCCGCCCCCGGCCGGCCCGGTCGCCGTCACCGGGTTGCTGCGGATCAGCGAGCCCGGTGGCGGATTCCTGCGCAGCAACGATCCCGGCGCGGATCGCTGGTACTCACGCGATGTCGCCGCGCTTGCCCGCAAGCGCGGACTGACGGGCGTCGCCCCCTACTTCATCGATGCGGATGCCACCGCCGATGCACCCGGACAGCCGGCCGGCGGGCTCACCGTGGTCCGCTTCACGAACAACCACCTCGTCTATGCGCTGACATGGTACACGCTCGCCGTGATGGCGCTGCTGGCATTCCTCTACTGGCGTCGCACCGGACGCGGCGAGCCGACCGAATGATCGGCGACCTGCCGGCGCGCGCGGGGCACGACAACATGCTCCAGCTGGTCCAGCTTCGGTGGCTGGCCGTCGCGGGGCAACTCGCGACGATCCTGCTCACCCACATGATCTTCGGGATCGACTTGCCGCTGCTGCCGATGCTCGCGGTGCTGGTCGCGCTGGTCGTGCTCAATGCCGCGAGCCTTGTCCTGCTGCGCCTGCCTCGCCGGATCACCAATGCCGAGCTGTTCGGCGCGCTGCTGCTCGACGTTGCGGCGCTGTCGGCGCAGCTCTACCTCAGCGGCGGCGCGACCAACCCGTTCGTGTCGCTGTTCCTGCTGCAGGTCGTGCTCGGCTCGGTGCTGCTCGATCGCTGGTCGACCTGGGTGATCGTCGCCGCGACCAGCATCGCCTTCGCGGTGCTGACCTTCGCCTATCGCCCGATCACGCTGCCGCCCGGATTCGCGGGCACGCTGTTCGGGCTGCACGTCCAGGGCATGTGGGTGTGCTTCGCGCTGGTCGCGGTGCTGCTGGTGATGTTCGTGACCCGGATCAACGGCAATCTCCGCGCACAGGACGCCCGCCTCGCCGATATCCGCCAGCAGGCTGCCGAGGAGGAGCATATCGTCCGTATCGGCATGCTCGCGTCGGGCGCGGCGCACGAGCTCGGCACCCCCTTGTCCACGCTCTCGGTGATCCTCGGCGACTGGCGCCGTAGCCCTGCGATCGCGCGCGACCCCGATCTGCGCCAGGAACTCCAGGAGATGCAGGCCGAGGTCCAGCGCTGCAAGGCGATCGTCACCAGCATCCTGCTGTCCTCGGGCGATGCCCGAGGCGAAGAGTCGGCGGCCACGACGGTGCGCGGCTTTCTCGACGGAGTGGTGGCCGAATGGCGCGCGGCGCGCGGTCATCCTGGCGCCGACTATGTCGATGCGTTCGGCCCCGACCTGCCGATCGCGTCCGACGTGGTGCTCCAGCAGGTGGTCTACAACCTGCTCGACAATGCAGCCGAGGTCTCGCCGACGTGGATCGGCATCCGCCTGTCGCGCGACGCCGAGGCGCTGGTGTTCACCGTTCGCGACGACGGGCCGGGGTTCGCCGCCGACCAGCTCGCCAACATCGGCAAGCCCTACAACAGTACCAAGCCGCGGCTCGGCGCTGGCCTCGGATTGTTCCTGGTCGGCAACGTCATGCGCAAGCTGGGCGGCAGCCTTGCCGCACGTAACCGGGCGGAGGGCGGCGCCGAGGTGACGCTGCGCCTGCCGCTCGCCGCGATCGCACTGACGGGGGATGCCGATGCCCGATAAGCCGCTGCTCTTCATCGTCGAGGACGACGCCGCCTTCGCGCGGACGCTGCAACGCTCGTTCGAGCGTCGCGACTATGAGGTCGCGGTTGCGGCCAGCCCGGCCGAACTCGACGCGCTGCTTGCCGCGCGGACCCCCGACTATGCCGTCGTCGACCTGAAGCTCGCGCAAGCCTCCGGGCTGGTCTGCGTGCAAACCCTGACTGCCGCCGACCCCGCGATCGTGATCGTGGTGCTGACCGGCTATGCGAGCATCACCACCGCGGTGCAGGCGATCAAGCTCGGCGCCACCTCGTATCTCGCCAAGCCCGCCAACACCGACGACATCGAACGCGCGTTCGGCATGACCGACGGCGATGCCGAGGTGCCGATCGAAGGCCGCCAGACCTCGATCAAGACGATCGAATGGGAACGCATCAACGAAACGCTCGCCGAGACCGGGTTCAACGTGTCGGAGACGGCCCGGCGGCTCGGGATGCATCGGCGTACCCTGGCCCGCAAGCTCGAGAAACGACAGATCAGCTGACGGCGCGCCCCGCGGACCTAGTCGCCACGCAGCGCGGCGTCGAAGGCGTCGCGATCCAGTGCGTTCTCCCAGCGCGTCACGACCACCGTAGCGACCGCGTTACCGATGAAATTTGTCAGGCTGCGGCATTCTGACATGAAGCGATCGACGCCCAGGATCAGCGCCATTCCCGCCACCGGGATCGACGGCACGATCGACAACGTCGCGGCCAATGTGATGAAGCCTGCGCCGGTCACGCCAGCCGCACCCTTGGAGCTGAGCATCGCGACGCTCAGCAACAGCAATTGCTGCCCCAGCGTCAGCTCCACCCCGGTGGCCTGCGCGATGAACAGCGCGGCCAACGTCATGTAGATGTTGGTGCCGTCGAGATTGAAGGAGTAGCCCGTCGGCACGACCAGCCCGACGATCGACTTGGGGCAGCCCGCACGTTCCATCTTCTCGATCAGCGAGGGCAGCGCGCTTTCCGACGACGAGGTCCCGAGCACCAGCAGCAGCTCGGCCTTCAGGTAGACGATGAGCCGGAAAATCGAGAAACCGGTCAGCCGCGCGACGCTCCCGAGGATCACCACGACGAACAGCAGCGACGTCAGGTAGAAGGTCCCGACCAGCGCCGCGAGATTGGCCAGCGTGCCGACCCCGTATGCGCCGATCGTAAACGCCATCGCCCCGAAGGCGCCGATCGGCGCGACTTTCATCACGATCGCGACGAGCTTGAAGAACAGCAGCGACAGATCTTCTAGCAGCGCGAGCACGCGACTGCCGCGCTCGCCGATCAGCGCCAGCGACACGCCGAACAGGATCGATACGAACAGGACCTGGAGGATGTTGTTGCCCGTCATCGACGACAGGAAGGTGTCGGGGATGATCCCGGTGAGGAATCCGGTGATCGTGGTGTCGTGCGCCTGCGCGGTGTAGGTCGCCACCCGCGACGGATCCAGCGTTGCCGGATCGATGTCGAGCCCGTCGCCGGGACGGACGACGTTCGCGACGATCATCCCGACGAACAGGGCCAGCGTGGAGAAGAACAGGAAATAGGCGAACGCCTTGCCCGCGACCCGCCCGACCGACGTGAGATCGCGCATTCCCGCGATGCCGGTGACGATGGTCAGGAAGATCACCGGCGCGATGACCATCTTGACGAGCTTGATGAAGGCGTCGCCGAGCGGCTTCATCGCCTCGCCCGTGGCGGGGTAGAAATGGCCGAGCAGCACGCCTGCGACGATCGCGGCGAGGACTTGTAGGTAGAGATGCCCGTACCACCGGGTCGCGCGCGGCGGTAAGGACGGTGCGGTATCGGCTTGGATCATCGGCACCGTCGTCCTTGTCGGGGGCGGCCTTGGTCTGCGAGCCACCCCGATAATGCAAGCCAGATGTGCGCCGCGACCGCCTTCGCGGTGGGTCCCTCGCCCACGCCCGTTGCGCGAAGCGGGGCGCGGGCTTAGCGCTGGCCCGTGTTCCCGCCGTCGAAAACCGCAGCGATCCGCACCGTGCTGCTGGCCTGCGACGATCCCGCGCGTGCGGCTGCGATCACGGCGTCGCTTGCTGCGGGCGGGATCGAGGTCGCTGCCGCAGCGGGAGCGTCCTCTCCTCCGGTCGACGTTGCCGCGATCGTGATCGCTCATGCGAGCGGGTCGCCCGCCACCTTCGCTGCGATCGATCCCGAGCTGCCCGTGATCCTGATCGGCGATCCTTCGGTGAGCGATGCGCGCGCCTGGGAGGTGCTGCGCGACATGGACGGCGACGCGCTGTGCGCCGCCGTCGCGCGCGCTGCCGCCATGTGGGGGCTGGTGCTCGAGAACAGGCGGCTATCCGCCGCGCTCGAGGATCAGCCCGATGATGCACTGGTCGGCCGGTCCGTCGCGATCGAAGCCGCGCGCGAGGCGATCGCGGCAGTCGCGGCTGCGGGGGTCGACGTGCTGCTGCGCGGCGAGGCGGGCACCGGCAAGTCGCGGGTCGCGCGAACCATTCACCGCGGGAGCGCTCGGCGGCGAGATCCCTTCGTCGCGATCGCCTGTGCTGCGATCCCGGACAGCGTGATCGATGCCGAACTCGCGGCGGTCGCAACCGGCGGTACGCTGTTCCTCGATGATCTCGCCGGGGCGTCGCCGACGCTACGCGCGCGTCTGCGCGACCTCGTCGCGCGTCGGGGTGGCGATCCCGCCGCACTCCGGATCGTCGCGGCGCACGGCGACGACCGCCAGGATGGCGCCACCCTGCCCCTGATCGCGGACCTGTTCGGCACCGACTGCGCGCAGTTGCGGCTGCCGCCGCTTCGCGAACGGCTCGACGATGTGCCCGCGCTGTTCGCGCATCTGCTCGACAGTGCCGCCGGCCGGTTGCGCGTGCCGGTACCGCCGATGTCCCCGGCGGTGCGACGCCGGCTGGTCGAGCACGACTGGCCCGGCAACATCCGCGAACTCGCCGATTTCGCCGACCGCGTGGTGTCGGGCCTCGTGGAAGCGGAAAGCCCCCCGCAGTCCAGCGCCGCGCTTCCCCAGCGCGTCGACTCGTTCGAACGTGGCGAAATCTGCGCCGCGCTCGCCGCCAGTGGCGGCGATGCCGGCGCGGCCATGACTGCGCTCGGGCTGCCGCGAAAGACCTTCTACTACAAGGTCCAGCGTCACGGCATCGACGTCGCGAGCTTCCGCACCCGGGCCGCACCACGCGCCACCGCGCCGGACGCGAAAAAGCCGGGCCATCTCTGACCCGGCTTCAGCCCGCATCTTCGCGGAAAACCTTGGTGCGCCCGGAACGATTCGAACGTCCGACCCTCAGATTCGTAGTCTGATGCTCTATCCAGCTGAGCTACGGGCGCCTGTAGGAGGGGGGCTATTAGAAGGCGCTTTCGGATCGTGCAAGTGCGTTGCGCGACATAATTCGGGCGCGTAGGCGCAGGCGATGATCCGCACCTCCCCGCTCGTCGCTGCGACCGCCCTTCTCCTCGCCGGCTGCGCGAGCGACCCGCGGACCTACCCGTCGCTGGCGCCGCGCCCGATCGAGAAACTCGGCTTTGCCGAACCCGAAGCCGCCACCCCTGCGCCGGTCGCGCCCGATCCGGTGCTCGACGATGCGCTGGCGGCGATCACCCTGCGGCTCGATGCGGTGGTCGCCGGGCATGACGGCGACGCGGCGCGTGCTACGGCGGCCGCAACGCGAGCGCGGGGCGCGCCGATCGGCAGCGAGGCGTGGCTCGACGCACAGGCGGCACTCGCCACGCTCGACGATTGGCGCGCGCAGGCGTCCGCGATCGTCACCGACCTCGATCGACTGGCGTCGGACCGCGCCGGGACGCTCGCCCCCGACTATCCCGCGCTGGCGCCGCTGCGCGCCCGCGCGCAGACGGAACTGGAACGTCAGGAGGCCGCGATCCTGCAGCTCCAGGCCAGGCTGCCCGCCGCCTGACCGCGCGGACGGCGGTTCAGGGCTTCCACTTCAGGAGCGGCAGGATCGTCGAATAATCGTCGGTCCAGGCAGCAAAGCCGGGCTGCGGAGTCAGCGGCATCCAGCTACCGTCGAGCGAACGAAGCGCGGCGATCGCCCCCGGGTTGCGTGACAGCGCGATCCACTCGCTGGCCGAGGCGTTCGGATCGAGCGGCCCGGGACGGTAGGACAGCTTGAGCGCGTGCCATCCGCCCTCGCGCGCGACCGCGGCGACGACCGGCTCGAGATCGAGGAAGCGGTTGGAGATGTGGACCAGCAACAGGCCGTCGTGCGCAACCACCCGGGCATAGGTCGCGAACGCCTCGCGGGTCATCAGGTGCATCGGGATCGCGTCGGAGGAAAAGGCGTCGAGCGCGAGCAGGTCGAGGCTGGCGGCAGGCTCGCGCGACAGCGTCAGCCGCGCGTCGCCGAGCCGGATATCGGCACCGGGGTTGCACCGCGCGAGATAGGTGAACTGCCCGGTGTCGCGCGCGATACGGATCACCGCTGGATCGATCTCGTAGAAGCGCCACTGCTGCCCGGGTCGCGCATAGCAGGCGAGCGTCCCGGTACCGAGGCCGACCACGCCGACCCGCGCCCGATCGCCGTAGATCGCAGGGAGCGCGAGCATCGCCTGACCGATCCCCGATTCGCGTGCGTAATAGGTCGTCGGGGTCCGCTCGCGGGCCGGACTGCCGGTGAGCTGGATGCCGTGAACCGTGGAGCCATGATCGAGCTCGCGGACGCGCGTGCCCTCGCGAACCGTGTAGACGCCAAAATAGGATCGCGTACGTGCGCCGCTCTCGAGCGAGAGCTGGAGCGAGCGATAGCCGCCGAACAGCAGCAGGGCCGTCGCCAGGATCAGCGCATAGGGCAGTCGCGCGCCGATCGCGCCGACACCGATCGCCGCAACGACGATGAAGGTGATGCCCTGGTGGCCCGGACCGAACAGGTCCTGCGGCCCGGCCAGCGTCAGCACCAGCAGCATCGCGAGCGCGAACACCACCGTCGCGAGCGCGATCGGGCGGCGCGCCCGATCCACCCAGATGTTGCGCAGCCCTGCGGTGAGATAGACCTGCGGCACGAGCAGGCCCGCGGCGAGGATCATCAGCGGATATTCGTAAGTCCAGTCGAACAGCACCGGCGCGACGAGGCCCGCGAACGCGCCGCCGAGTGCGCCGCCTACCGACATCGCAAGATAGAAGCCGGTGAGCCGGTCCGGCGCCGGCCGCAGCCGGTACATCGCGGTGTGCAGCGCGACCGACGCCATGAACAGCAGCGCCAAGGCGATCGCGACGTTGAACAACGGGCGCTGCTGGACGCCGCCGATCATGATCCCGCCGAACAGCAGGATCGTGATCGGCGCGATCCGGGTCAGCAGATCGGCGACGTCGCGCCTGGCGGCGAAGGCGATGGTGAAGCTCAGCAGGTAGAGCCCGAGCGGCAGCACCCAGAGCAGCGGCATCGCGACGATGTCGGTGGTGATATAGGTCGAGGTCGCGAGCATCAGCGCCGAGGGCACCAGCGCGAGCGCGATCCAGTGGAGCACGCGGCCACGCGCCGGCCGCACGCTGGTCGGCGGCATCGTGCGCTCGGCCGCCGCGGTGCGGGGCAGCCGCGCCGCGCAGGCGAGCACCAGCAGGATCAGCAGCGCATAGCCGCCGGTCCACAAAAGGCTTTGCGCCCTCAGCGCCATCATCGGCTCGACAAGCAAGGGGTATGCGATCAGCCCCGCGAAGCTGCCGAGGTTCGACGCCGCATAGAGCGCGTAGGGGTCGCTCCCCGCGCTCGCGACGCTGAACCAGCGCTGGAGCAACGGCGCCTGCGCCGACACCGCGAAGAACAACGGCCCGATCGACAGCCCGAGCAGCCACGGCACCCACAAAGCGGGGCTGATCCCGCCCGGCATGTGGCTCGCGATCAATCCGATCGGCAGCCACAGAGCGCCGAACGCGAGGACCGCGAGATGCACCCCCGCC
>DATLME010000057.1:0-3054 GCA_035537395.1 Sphingomonas sp.
GTCCAGATCGTCGACCGCGGTCGTTCGCTGTACCCGAATCCCGGACGATCGAAGGCGATGACGCGGTGGTTCTGGGCTGCGAGCGCAAGTACCCCACTCACCTCGAAATCCTGCAGCATGACGCCGTTGCCGTGCAACAGCACGACGGCAGGACCCTTGCCGCGATCGACATAGTGAAGCCGCACCCCGTCGACCTCGACGAACTTGCCGGCGGGCGGAGTCGCGGTCTCTGCCCGGCGCGTGCTTGCGCGGTTGACCAGCGCGCTCCCGACGACAGCCGCCGCGCCCGCGCCGGCAAAGAGCCAGGGCCGGTTGCGCCAGGCCCAATCGGCCCAGCTCGGCGTGGGGCGAGGAGCGTCGGCAGCGGCTGCGCGCGCTTTCGGATTCGGCTTCTGTGTCATGCAGGGTCAACCATCGCGCATCGCACAAGGTTGCGTCGCGATCAGCCGAATCCCTGCGTCCGCGCCCAGGCGAGGAACAGCTCCGGCCAGATCTCGGCGGGCTTGCCCATCGCGCGCCGCAGGCCGAAGCCGTGCCCGCCGGCGGTGAAGAGGTGGGTTTCGACCGGCACCCCCGCCGCCTTCAGCGCGGCGCGGAATTCCAGCGAGTTGCCGACGTCTACCGTGGGATCGTCCTCTGCATGGACGAGGAAGCATGGCGGCGTGTCGCGGGCGACGTTGGCGGCGGTGCTGTGCGCGGTTTCGGTCGCGCGGCTCGCGGCCTTGCCGATCAGCAGTTCGCGCGAGCCCGGATGCGCCAACGGCAGTGTCATCGACTGCACCGCATAGATCGGCGCCGCGATATCCGGCCGCGCGCTCAGCCGGTCGGCGGCATCGACCGGATCGTAGACTGGCGCGGCGAACCGCGTCGCCAGATCGCTGCAGACATGCCCGCCCGCGGAAAAGCCCATCGCGGCGACGCGATCCGGGCTGATGCCATAATCGCGAGCCCGGGCGCGGATCAGCCGCATGCTGCGCTGCGCGTCGGCGAGCGCGACATCGGAGCCGGCGCGCCACCCCTCGCCCGGCAGCCGGTAGAACAGCACGAACACGGTATAGCCGCGTGCCGCCAGCCAGCGGCCGATCTCGTAGCCTTCCTTGTCGATCACCACCCAGCGATAGCCGCCGCCGGGCGCAACCAGCACTGCCGAGCCGTTGGGGATCGCAGGGCGGAACACCACCAGCCGAGGCCGGCTGATGCCGTAAACCGCGCGATCGGTAAGCTGTGCGTCCTTGCTGCGCTCGTCGACGGTCTCGACCAGCGCGCGCGCCGGCTTGCCCGGAGCGCCGCGCGGCCACAGGTCGATCGTCTCGGAGGGTTCGGGCAGACCGGGCACCCGGGCGCCACGCGACGGCGGCGCCGTCTGCGCGGCGGCAGCGGCGGCGACACCGCTAGCAAGGGTGCCGAGCAGCAGGTGGCGGCGATCGATCATGGCGGTTCTCGACAAAAAAATGGCGCGTCCCGGGGAGGGTACGCGCCAAGGGGGGAACGGGAAGCGGAACGTGCCGCCACTACATCTTGAAGCGCGCGCCGACGAGGAAGGTGCGCCCGAAGTGATTATACTCGTAGTTCCGGTTCGCATCGAGATCGGTGTAGCGGCTACGATAATTGTCGGTGAGGTTGGTACCCTCGACCGAGACCTCCAACGCCGGCGTCAACTTGTAGCGCATCGACGCATCGACGTTGATCGTCGAGTTATACCCCTCGAACACGTTGCCGGTGCCGCTGTTGGCATCGATATACGGGCCCCGATAGCTGACCGAGCCACGCGCCGAGAACTTCGCGTCCTCGTAATAGAGCGTGCCGTTATACGCCTGCTTGGACAGCCCGAAAAGCGTCGCGTCGCGCGAGGCGGCGACGTTCGGGCCGAAGGTGCAGGCGGCCGCGGGATTGGTCGCCGGCACGCATGGGTTCACCGTCGGCCCGCTGACGCTGTAGGTTGCGCTCGAGTCAACAAAGGTCGCGTTGGCGATCGCGCCGAAGTTTTTCAGGAAGCCCGGCAGGAACCGGAAGCTGCTCTGTAGCGAGATTTCCACGCCCTTCAGCGAGGCGCCCGCGCCGTTGGTGATCGAGTTGATCGTCCACAGCTGCCCCTCGGGGGCCGACGCTGCGGGCGAGCTTGGCGGGATGATGTTGAGCGGCAGCCCCGTCGATGCGTAAGTGCCGCTGGTCGTCACCGACACGGGGAAGCTCTGCACGTCCTTCTTGAACACCGCGACCGAGAAGATCGACTGCGGCGCGAAATACCATTCGGCCGCGAGATCGAACGCGGTTGCGCGGAACGGCTTCAATTGCGGATTGCCGAAGCTGATCCGGTAATTAAAACCGTCGACCGAGCCGCCAGGCGTAAGATTGCCCAGCGAAGGCCGGGTGATGACCTTTGCGATCGAGCCGCGGAGGATGATCTGTTCGGTCGGAAACAGCGCTACGTTCAGCGCAGGGAGCCAATCGTCGTAGGTCCGGTCGATCGTGACCGCAGCGCCGTTATTGAGCCCGGTCGACGTCTGGGCGGTGTGGACATAGCGAACGCCGGCATTGGCGGCGTAGCGCAGGCCAAGGACTTCGCCCTTCACGTCGGTCTGGAAATACCCTCCGGTGACCTCCTCGACCACGTTGCGGATGTTGCCCGCGTCAATAGCCAAAGGCCGATCATAGAGACCGGTCAGCTTCGCCGAGGCATCGATGTTCGGGATCAGCCAGGTCGATGTCGTGCCTGCGGGCTGGCCAGCGTTGCCGAGCGTGAACGTCTCCCCGAGCCCGGTAGCAGGGTAGCCGTAGACTGCGCCCGGATTGAAGAATGCGGACGGGGCCGAACACGTGATCGTACCCGTCACGGCGTCGCGACCTGCCGCAGGACAGACCACCGCATCGCGGGTATAGGCCTCGCTGTCGAACTCGAACCGGCGATAGACTGCCCCGACCTTAAGGCCGAAGCCTTCGGTGACGTCCCATTCGGTGCGCAGCTGCGCGGTGCGGAACTTGTTGGTCGTGGTCGAGGGCCGGTCGCGGATTTCGGACAGCTGGAAGTTGGCCGGATCGGTGACACTGGTGCCG
>DATLME010000058.1:0-5749 GCA_035537395.1 Sphingomonas sp.
CGACAATCGGGCGCAGGGGACGCGGTGATGGAGTCGTACCGGCCGTTCATCGTCGCGATGGTGACGCACTGCCGCCGGTCGGCGTTCCACCAGAAAGTGTAGCTGCGATCGTCGCTCTTCTCGCCGCGAACGTTGCGATACCCCCGTCGTCCCAGCTCGCCTTCGGCTTGGCCGGCCCTGGCGCCGACCAGGTCTTCCAGCCCGGTCGCCTGCGACCACGCGGCCGACGGGGCAAGCACGACGCTCGCGAGGGCGATGGCGACAATCCTCGGCATGGTCGAACGCATCTCGGTCTCCTTGTCACCGCGCGCCGCGTCGGTCGGCAGTGAGGCTACGGTCCACATCCGGTTTGCGCCAACCCCAAGTTCGTCTTGCGGTCACCGGAACAACAGGCTGAAGCAGATCGTGAAGGCGATGCTGGCGATCATGCCGATCGACGCGTCGACGATCGACCGTGCGATCGACTGCCCCAGTTCCTGCCGAAACCAGCGGATCTGGACCACGCCGTAGAACAGGAACGACGCGGCCAGCGCGATGCCTCCGGCCAGTTGCAGGGCGGGGTGGTGGTGCGCGGTGGCGCTGAGCCCCCCGCTTGCCAGCAGCGCGAACGGCGAGATCGCGTAGCATTGCGCATAGAATGGCGGCTTCAGCGTGTCGCGATCGAGGTCTACCGCGCTGCGCTGCACCTTTCGCGTTGCCAGGATGAGCGCAAAGGTCCCGAACAGCACCAGCCTGACCAGCAGCAGCGTGGTGTTGTCGTTGACAAGCCCTGCCAGGCCGTGCCGGTTGGCGACGATCGGATTAGGTCCGTCGACCGCCAGCCCGATGCCCTGGACCACGACGATCGTCAGGATCAGCATGATCGGCGGGCTCACCGTGCCGCGATATTGCTTGTCGGGTTCGAGCCCGAGCTGTTCCTCGGCATAGCGCATCGTCGCCAGCGGGTGCCGCAGGATCCGCCACAAGGTCACCGGAAAGAAGATGAGCCAGCTCATCAGCTCGTACAGCAGCTCGTCGAGCGAGTTGAGCCACTGCACGAAATTCATCGAACCACCCCGTCGTCCTGACGACTGTCTGGACGAAACTCGCCTGCGACGCCACCGTCAACGCGCCGTTCCTCCCTTGCGGCGATGCCAAGGCTCAGGCAGCCACCCACGGGATGACCAACAATACCGTCCGTCGCTTCGTCCTGCTTGCCGTGCTGCTCGCGACTCCGTCGGCACAGGCGATCCCCGCCGTCGACCCCGCCGCCACCTTCGTCGCGCTCCGTGCCGTCGATTCCCGCATGGCCGCGATCGCCTTTCGGCTCACCACCGCCAACGCTGCGTTGTGTCGCGACCTCGCGCCGGCCCCCGGCTGGGCGCTCCACAGCCTCGGCCAATACGACCCTGCGTTGCGCGATAGCGCCCGCGCCACCTTTGGCTTCGAGACACCGGTCTCGGTCGAAGCAGTGGTCGCTGGATCCCCCGCGGCGCGCGCTGCGGTCGCCGCCGATGATTCGCTCGTGGCGGTCAACGGTGCGAGGATCGCCGCCGACCCGCTCCCGCGCACCGCGGCCAGCACCGCGCGCGATGCCGCTGCCGCGCTGGTCGCACGCCAGCCCGCCGCCGCGCCGCTCCGCGTGACGCTGCGGCGCGGCGGCCGCGAGCGCGAGGCGACGATCGCGGCCTCCCCCGGCTGTGCGAGCGCGTTCGAGATCCTCCTCGGCCCGGGCATGGATGCCTCGGCGGACGGCAGGATCGTCCAGGTCGCGGTGCGCTTCTTCGAGCGCTACACCGACGATCAGGTCGCGGTCGTCGTCGCGCACGAGCTCGCGCACAATATCCTGCGCCATCGCGCCCGGCTCGACGACGCCAAGGTCAAGCGCGGGCTGCTTGCCGAGATCGGCCGCAACGGCCGCCTGTTCCGCCAGACCGAGACCGAGGCGGACCTGCTGGGCGTCCACCTCCTCCGCAATGCCGGCTACGATCCGCAGGGCGCGGTCGCGTTCTGGCGCGATCATGGCGGCGACGTCGATGGCGGCATTTTCCGCAGCCGCACCCATCCGTCGTCGAGGGCGCGGGTGCAGGCGCTGGTCGACGAGATCGCGCGCATTCCGGCGGCCGCGCCGATTCCCTTCATCCCCGCGGTGCTGGCGAACCGCGACTCGCCGCTTCAATAGCCCGCGTCGAGATCGACCACATTGGCCATCGGTCGCCCCGCGACGAATGCGGCGAGGTTCTCCAGGAACAGCGTCGCGCCGCGGCGGAACATCTTGGTCTGGCTCCGTCCCGACAGGTGCATCGTGATCATGCAATTGGGCGCCGACCACAGCCGGTGATCCGCCGGCAGCGGCTCGGGGTTGGTCGGATCGAGGAACGCCCCCGCGATCGTCTTCGCCTCGAGCGCGGCGATCAGCGCGTCGTCGTCGATCATGTCGCCGCGCGCGATGTTGATCAGCCACGCGCTGTCCTTCATCGCCGCAAGCTCTGCCGCGCCGATCAGCGCCTTGGTCGCGTCGGTCGACGGCGCGGCGAGGATCACCCAGTCATACGCGCCCAGCGTCGCCTGCCACGCGTCGGGGGTCAGCGTGCCGTTGCGCCCCGACCGGGTTACGCCCGTCACCGTAACCCCGAAGGCGGCAAGCCGGTCGCCGATCAGCCGGCCGATCGCGCCATAGCCGACGATCAGTGCGCTCGTTTCGAACAGTTCGATCTTGCCCGGCGAATCGCCCGGCCATTCGTGGCGATCCTGTGCCCGCACGACCTCGTCGAACCGCTTGGCCGCGGCGAGCACGCCGAGCACCGCATATTCGGCGACCGCATAGGCGTTGATCCCGACCCCATTGGTCAGCGTCACGCCGCGCGCGCGCAGCTCGCCGAGCGGGAAGGCGTCGAGCCCGGCATAGATCGTCGACACCCATTTCAGCGACGGGCCGGCCGCCTGCAGCGCCTCCGCGACCAGCCGCGTCGGCTGCATGTCGACCCAGGCGATGTCCGCGTCCGCGATCATCGCGTTGGCGTCGGCTGGCGAGGCGAACCATGCCGCCTCGACTTGCGGGGGGAGATGCGGCTCGAGCAGCGCGCGCGCGATCGCGGGTAGAACGGCCTTCATGCGTCGATCCTCCAGTCCCAGCCGAGCGGATCGCCATCCATCACCTCGACGCCCGCCTCGGCAAGCGCGTCGCGGATCGCGTCCGATCGTGCGAAATCCTTGGCGGCACGTGCGCCGGTGCGCTCGGCCAGCCGTGCCGCTATCGTGTCGGCATCGATCGCCGCGCTCGCCGGGCGGACCCGCAGGTCCTCGCGCCGCAACGTGAGCAGGTCGAGCCCAAGCACCGCATCGAAGTCCGCGAGCGCCGCCAGCCGTTCCGCCGGCGACACCCGCTTGTCTGCGATCAATTCGTCGAGGATCGGCAGCGCCCTGGCGGTATTGAGATCGTCGGACACCGCCTCGTCGAGCCGCTCGCGATACCCCGCCGCCGCGCCCGCGCCGGTCGCGTCGCTGCTCGCGGCCCGCTCGCGCAACGCCGTCACTGCCTGAACCAGTCGCTTCAGCCGCGTCGATGCCGCCGCCAGATTGTCCCAGGAAAACTCCAGCTCCGATCGATACTGCGCCTGGAGGCACATCAAGCGGTAGGCGAGCGGATGGAAACCGCGATCGACCAGCGCCTGCAGCCGCAGGAACTCCCCGGAAGATTTCGACATCTTTCCCGCGCGCTCGACGAGAAAGTTATTGTGCATCCAGATCGTCGCGCCGGTATCCGCGCAGCCGCAATAGGCCTGGTTCTGCGCGATCTCGTTGGGGTGGTGGATCTCGCGGTGGTCGATCCCGCCGGTATGGATGTCGAACGCCTCGCCGAGATATTTGCGGCTCATCACCGAACATTCCAGGTGCCAGCCCGGCGCACCACGGCCCCAGGGCGAGTCCCATTCCATCTGCCGGTTCTCGCCGGGGATGGAGCGGCGCCAGATCGCGAAATCCTGCGGGTGGCGCTTGCCTGCGACCGGGTCGATCCGCCCCTCCGCCTCGTCGCCCGACGACCGCGCGAGCCGGCCATAGTCGGGTACGGTGCGCGTGTCGAAATACAGCCCGTCGGCGAGTTGGTAGCAATGCCGCGCGGCGATCGTCTCGGCGAACCCGATCATCTCCGCGATATGATCGGTCGCGAGCGGGAATGCGGTCGGCGCAGCGATCCGCAGATCCTTCAGGTTGCTCTTGAACGCATCGGTGTAATGCCTTGCGATCGCCCAGATATCCTGCCCGGTCGCGCGCGCCGCCGCTTCCATCTTGTCGTCGCCCTGGTCGGCGTCCGAGGTGAGGTGCCCGACATCGGTGATGTTGATGATGTGGGTGAGCGGATAACCCTTCCACCGCAGCACCCGCGACAAGGTATCGGTGAAGACATAGGCGCGCAGATTGCCGATATGCGCGTAATTGTAGACGGTCGGTCCGCAGGAATAGACCCGGACGTTCGCCGGATCGAGCGGCCGAAAAGCTTCGGTGGTGCGGGTGAGGCTGTTGTAGAGCGTGAGCGGCGTCATGCACCGGCCTTAGCCGGGGGAGCGAACTCCGGCAAAGTACCTAATTCCTGTGTGTTCCGCGCGTGGCCCGTGTCGCGGGGGCCCCGTGGATTGCCCTCGGTTGCCCCGTGGGTTGCCTTGCGGGCGGCTCGCTGCTACGCGACGCGCTTGCACGGCGCGGACTCGGTCCGCAGCCGCCATTGCCATTTGACGGGAGTCCACGCGGTTTATGCAGATCATCGTTCGCGACAATAATGTCGATCAGGCCCTGCGCGCGCTTAAGAAGAAGCTGCAGCGTGAAGGCGTGTACCGCGAGATGAAGCTGCGCCGCCACTTCGAGAAGCCGTCGGAGAAGCGCGCGCGCGAACGTGCCGCCGCGGTTCGCCGCTCGCGCAAGGTCGAGCGCAAGCGCATGGAGCGCGACGCCGCCCGGTGAGTTCCCGGTGCGCGGCGCCGTCCGCGTATCCTTGCGACTCTTGTGACTTCCCACGGGTGACGGTCGGCCCGGCACCAGCAACTCCAGGTTCCTTGCCATGTCGACCGTTACTGCCGTGCCGCTGCACCCCGTCAAGCGCAGCTACATCGTTTACCTCTGGATCGGCATCGTCCTCGCCTGCGTCGCGGCGTTCGCGCTCGCACGGCAGGGTGACGACTTCATGGCCCGCAATGCGCGTGCGCGCGGCGTTGTCACGACGTCGTCCGGGCTCCAGTACAAGGTGATGACCCCCGGCAAGCCGGGTGCCGCCAAGCCGACCGATGCCGACGTCGCGCTCATCAACTACGAGGGCAAGCTGCTCGACGGCACGACCTTCGACAAGTCGCAGCAGCCGCAGCCGATGCCCGTTGCCGGCGTCGTCCCCGGCTTCTCCGAAGCGCTCAAGCTGATGCCGAAGGGCGCCAAGTACCGCGTCTGGATCAAGCCGAGCCTCGGCTACGGCGCCGAGGCCAAGGGCCCGATCCCCGCCAATTCCACGCTCGCCTTCGACATCGAGCTGCTCGATTTCCTGCCCGAAGCCGTCGTCCGCCAGATGCAGCAGCAGCAGCAGATGATGCAGGGGCAGGGCGGCATGCCCGGCGGCGCGATGCCCGGCGGCGCGGTGCCCGGCGGCGCAGTGCCCGGTGGCGCGGTGCCGGAGGGAGCGATGCCGGGCGGAGCTCCCGAAGGCCGCTGAGACTGGCGACCTGGCGAAGTTCAGGATCCGGACTCGCGAGCCCATCGCGTGTCAACTCTGGGCCCGGGCCGACGC
>DATLME010000059.1:0-6011 GCA_035537395.1 Sphingomonas sp.
TCGGGCGGCCGGATCGGCCTCAGCGACGTCGACGAGCCCGCGCGCGATCTGCGCCACGGTCTCGCCTAGCGCGGGCAAGTACATCGCGGCAGCATCGGCGGGGCTCATGGCTGCCCTGAAGAAGACGATGTTTACCGACCCTGCCACGCCCCGCGGCGTCGTCACCGGCAGTGCGATCGCGCTGATGTTCGATTGGAAGGTCGACACCGCCTCGGCATAGCCGCGTGCGCGCGTCTCCTCGACCAGCCGCGCGACCGCCGCTGCGTCGTCGAGCCCCTCGATGCCGTCGCCACCATAGGATCGCACCGCCAGGATCATCAGGTCGCGCTCATCGTCGCCCATCGCCGCCAGGATCGCGCGGCCGAGCGCGGTGTGCAGGATCGGCCGGCTCTTGCCGACCAGCGCGCGGAACACGGTCATGCTCGTCAGGCCGTGGCTGCTCGCCACGATCTCCAGCCCGCGCGGGGTGAGCATCCCGAAGTCGCTTGGCCAGCGGATCTTCTCGACCAGCGCGGCCAACGCGGTCGTCGCGCCGCCGATCAGCCGGTCCTCCTCCTGCACCGCCATGCCGAGCGAGCGCAGCTTGGCGGTGAGTGCGACGTGCCCGTCCTCGTGACGCCGCACGGCATAGCCCGTGGCGATCAGCGTCGCGAGCAGGCGATAGACGGTGGTTCGGTCGGTTCCGGTCCGTGTCGCGAGCGCGGCGGGGCTTGACCAGCCGAGGTCGCCAAGCGCCTCCATCAACCGCAAGCCGCGGTCCAGCGCCCTTACCTCGCGATAGGTTGGCGTCCCTCCCCTGTCCTGTCGCATGCCCCTGCATCCCCTGTGCATCCTGTGAACATCCTGCAACCCGGGCGAGACGGACGCCAGCGCCCCGCCCATCTTCCGCTTCGACGGCATGGCAGTGGCGAAAGGGGCTCAGGCGGTGGCAGGCACGACGGATGGCGCGCGCGGGTGGGACAAGGACGTGGTGATCGTCGGGTCGGGGCCGACCGGCTCGACTCTGGCACTGGCGCTCGCCACCTACGGTGTCCGGGCGCATATCGTGTCGCGCACCCGGTGGCTGGCGGATTCGCCGCGTGCTCACATCACCAACCTGCGGACCATGGAGGTGTTCCGCGATCTCGGCATCGAGGACGAGGTGCTGGCACAGGCGACCTCCTGGGCGGTGATGGGGGACACGATGTTCACCACCAGCCTGGCGGGGGAAGAGTTGGTCCGGCTGCGCACCTGGGGCACGGGCGACGATCGCCACGGCGACTATCGCAGCGCGAGCCCGTGCAGCATGGGCGACGTCGTGCAGCCAAAGCTGGAGCCGATCCTGTTCAAAAACGCCGCGGCGCGCGGGGCCAGCTTTGCATTCGGCACCGAATATCTCGGCCACGAACAAGACGCCGACGGCGTCACTGTGACGCTGCGCGATCGTCTGCTCGATCACGTTTACACGCTGCGTTGCGGGTATCTGTTCGGCGCGGACGGCGCCAACAGCCGGATCGCCGCCGACCTGAACCTCCCGATCGAAGGGGAGATGGGTCGCGCCGGCACCATCTACACGCAGTTCGCGGCCGACCTGACCGACTTGGTCGAGCATCGCCCGAGCATCCTCAACTGGATCGTCACGCCCGACGCCAGCTACGGTGAGATCGGCATGGCGCTGCTCCGCGCGGTACGGCCGTGGACCCACTGGATCGCGGGATGGGGCTTCGACATGAAGCGGGCCGAGCCCGACCTCGATCCCGGGCGGATCCACGCGCGCATCGTGACGATGATCGGCGACCCCAAGGTGTCGGTGACGATCGAGCGGAGCTCGGTATGGTACGTCAACCAGGCCTATGCGACGTGCTACTCGACGGGCCGGGTGTTCTGTGGCGGCGATGCGGTGCACCGGCATCCTCCGTCGAGCGGGCTGGGTATGAACACCTGCGTGCAAGATGCCTATAACCTCGCATGGAAGCTCGCGCTCGTGATCCGCGGCGAGGCGGCGCCGGAGCTGCTCGACAGCTACACGCTGGAACGCGCGCCGATCGGCAAGCAGATCGTCCTGCGCGCTAACCAGTCGCGCGCCGACTATGCGCCACTAAACGCGTGTTTTCGCGTCCCCGGCGCGGACAATCCGGTGGCGGCGGGGATCGCACGGTTCAAGTCGCCCACCCCCGACGGCGTTGCGGCGCGGCGAGCGGTGCAGGATGCGCTGGCGTTGAAGAACACCGAATTCAACGCGCTCGGGACGGAGCTCAACCAGCGCTATGCTTCCGCCGCGGTGATATCGGAGCCGGACGGTGAGCCCGAAGTCTTCGCACGCGACCCCGGGCTGCATTTCCAAGCGTCGACCCGGCCGGGTGCGCGCGTACCGCACGTCTGGCTGGTGGACGAGAACGGCCGGCGCACGTCGAGCATAGACCTTTGCGGGGGCGGGTGTTTCACCTTGATCACAGGTCTGGCCGGCGAGGCCTGGGACGCCGCAGCAACCACACTTGCCTCGCCGCTGGTGCGTGTCGTCGTGATCGGCAGCGCGCGGGCTCAGGACGTCTATTGCGATTGGCAGCGCGTCCGCGAGATCGACGAGGATGGCGCCCTGCTGGTTCGCCCCGACGGCTATGTCGGGTGGCGCGCGATGCACCGCGCCAAGGATTCGGGCGCAGCGCGAGATGCGCTCGCGCAGGCGCTGCGGTCGGTGCTGGGCCGGGACCGCCAAGGAACGTCGGGCCGAGCAAAGGCCTGAGCGCGCGCTCGCGATCTGCTCATCGCGGCTCAGCGGAGGATCGCGACAGACGCGGCCGAGCAGCCGGCTCCGCCGTCGGCGAATATGGCAGCATCACCGCGGTGCGAGCCGGTTGCTCGCCGGGACCGGTGGTCGCGACGAGTTCGCGCGGGGGCAGCCCTTGTTCGACCCATCGTTCGAGGCTGCGGCGGACGTCGTGCTGCGCGTCGTCGCGCAGGCTCGGCGCCTTTAGCGACTGCCCGAACGCGGTCGGCCCGGCGCCACCCTGGCAATGCGCCATGTTCGGCACGAGGAACAGCCGATAGGACCTGCTCATCGCCGCCTCACCCCCCGCCCTGGCAGCGAGGGAACGCCAGTGCGCCGGTGCGCTCGCCGGCGGCAGCACCGGATCGGCCCGACCGAAATAGCTCAGCAGCTTGCCCCCCTTGCGGAAGAACGCGCCGAGATCGCCGACGGCGAAGGCAGCTTCCGCCCAGGCCGGCGGGACGTCGCGAGCGGGCTCGAAGTTCGCGGGCGTCCAGGCCGGCCCCGCGCCGAAGAGGTGGCGGAAGGCGGCGATCGCGAAGCGGCGCTGCGACGGCGCGTCGGGATCGGGCTGGAAGATCCACTGCCGCCACTCGGCCGGATCGGCGTCGGCACCCGGGTACCCCTCCCGCTCGATCGCGCGGGCGACAGCGTCGGTCCCGCTGCCCGCTTGCTCGACGACCTTCGCAATCCGTGCGAACCCGGTCAGCGTGCCCGGCCAGTCATAGGCGGGCGCGCCGGCAAGCACGCCGTCCCAGTCGTTGGGCCAGCGCGCGGCCGCGACCAGCGCCTGCCGTCCGCCATAGGAGCAGCCCATCACGTAGCGCCAGCGCGCAGGACGGGCGTAATATCCGCCGATCAGGCGCCGCGCCGTATCCGCGGTCACCTTGATCGAGCGAAACGCATAGTCCAGCACGAGGTCGCGCCGTCCCGACGCCCAACTCGCGTCGAAGCCGTTGCCGTGGTGGCCGGTATCGGTCGCTGCAACGGCGTCCCCCCGTGCCGCGGCGGCGACGAGCGTCGGGCGATCGATCGTGCCGGCGAAGCCGCCATTGCCCATCTGGTAATAGCGGCCGCTCCACCGCGCCCGCGCCGGCAGCCAGAGTTCGATCCGGATCGCCGAAGCGGGCCGCGGCCGCGCGACGATATCGACGCGGCAGGCGCGGGCGCCGTCGGGCAGCGGCTCCATCGCCGCGTGCTCGACGACAAGCGTGCGGCTACCCATGCGCCGGACGGCGAGGCAGCGCGCCGCATCCTCGGCCTCGGGCGAGACGGCAAGCGCGAGCAGGACCAGCGCGGCGATCAGGACGCGCCGCCCTCCCAGGCGAAGCGGAAATTGCCCGCGGTGGGATCAACCCCGGCCAGCATCATCCCCTGCCCGCGCGATCCATGGCTTTCCTTCAACGGCTGATCGGCAGGATCGCGGAGTTGGACGAGCACCGTCGTGCGCGGCTCGTCCGACCGATTGACCCCCGATCCGTGCGCGAGAAGATAGGAGAAGAAGACCGCGTCGCCCGCCTTCGCCGGAACCGGGGTGGCGCCGTCCAGCGGGAAGCGATCCTCGGGCAGATGATGATCGTCGCCGACGGCGGGCAGCGGCCCGAGCTTGTGGCTGCCGGGATAGACCCGCAGGCAGCCCTTTTCGTCGGGTGCATCGTCGAAATGGACGATCGCCGCGATCATCGAATGATCGCGATGCGGGAAATAGGGGAAATCCTGATGCATCGGGAATGGCGAGCCACGTTCCGGCGGCTTCACGAACATCTTGGTGTGATGAAGCTGGACGTTGGGGCCGATGATCGCCTGCGCCACCGCGGTGAAGCGCGGATCGACCAGCAGGCGGGTGAACGCCGCAGAACGAAAATGGACGTCATGGCAGTGGGTAAGCGCGGTGCCGCCCTCGCGCACGCTGCTCCATGTCGCATTGGCTTCGGCAGTCTCGTCGGCGATGCGATGAGCCTCGGCGCGCAGTTCCGCGGCTTCTTCGGGGGAGAACAGGCCCGGGACCAGGACGAAGCCGTCGCGGTCATAGGTGGCGAGCTGGGCGGCAGTGAGCGTCATGCCGGCTTTCTGCACCCGGCAGCGGCGGGAGGCCATTGCCTGCCTCGCCTCGCCTGGTAGAAAAGCGCATATGGATGCACTCTCCTGGCCGATCGAGCGGGTGCCGCAAATCGTGGTCGCGGGGCAGTTCGCGCTGGCCGATCGTGACTTCGCGACCGGCTATCGGGGCGCCGATCACGCGCTTCACCTGCACGGCTACGACGGCACCATGTTGCTGGGAGGCGAGCGGCGCCAAATCGCGGCGGGCGACGTCACCATCAGCCCCGCGGGCGCACTCAGCGCCTACGACCTGCCCAAGGCCGGGCTCCACTGGTGTATTCACTTCCGTCCGGCTGAAGGCGGCGCTGCGGTAGACCTGCCGCTTCACGTCACCGGTGCGGGCGGGTGGGTGCGCGAGGCGATGGCGCATGCCGCCGCGCTGCATGCACGCGCCGCGGGCGATCCGCTCGTCGCGGCGCAAGCCGGATTGGCGCTGCAGGCGACGTTGCTCCAGCTGGCGGCGGCGGAGCGCCCGCCGGCCAATCCGGCGGAGCGCGCGGCGGCGTTGATCGCCGAACGCTTCGCCGATCCGCTCGACGTCGCCACGATCGCCGCCGCGGTCGGCCGCAACCCCGCTCATCTCGCCCGGCTGTTCCGCCGCCATTATGGCGAGACGATCCCGCACCGGCTGATCGCGCGCCGCGTCGATCACGCGCGGTTCCTGCTCGAATCGAGTGATCTCCCGATCTGGCGGGTGGCCGAGCGTTGCGGCATCCCCGACGCGCACCATTTCAACAAAACCGTGCGCCGCCTGCTCGGTGCGAGCCCGTCGGCGATCCGCGCGATGGCGGGCACCCGCCCGGTCGATCCCGATCGCTAGTCGAGCGCCAGCCGGATTGCCGCCGTCCAGGAGAAATCGTCGCCGCCCGAGCCGGATCCGTCCAGCGGGCTGAACGCCTCGAAGAAGCCGGTCTCGTCGATCAGCGCGCGGGTGTCGTCGCGCACCCGGGTTGCCTGCGCCACATGGCCCGCCTCGGCGAGCCCCTCCCCGATCATCCAGTTGACGACCGCCCAGACCGGGCCACGCCAGTAGCGGATCATCTGGAAACCCGGTTCCTCGGGATCGAGGCTCGGGACCATGAAGCGGACCTTGGCCGCGATCCGGTCGAATTTCGCCAGCATCGCCGCGTCGCGGTCTGCATCGCGCAGCCCGGCGTAGAACGAC
>DATLME010000060.1:0-2246 GCA_035537395.1 Sphingomonas sp.
TACGAGGTCGTGCTCGATGGCTGCCGCGTGCCCGGCTGGAAGCTGCTCGGCGAACCCGGCGGCGGCTTCGCGACGATGCAGCTGCGGCTCGGCACGCGCCGGATCGAAATGGCGAGCTGGTCGATCGGCATGGCGAGCCGCGCGCTCGACATGCTCGTCGAGCACGCCATGCTCCGTACTACCTTCGGACGCCCGCTCGCCGATCGTGGCGTGATCCAGTCCTGGGTCGCGGATGCCGCGACGCGGATCCACGCCGCGCGGCTGATGACCTATGACTGCGCCTGGAAACTCGACCAGGGCCGCGACGTTCGACGCGAGATCTCGATGATCAAGAGCTATGCCACGGAAATGGCGTGGGAGGTCGTCGACCGCACCATGCAGGCGTTCGGCGCGCTGGGCATGACCCGCGAACTGCCGCTGCACCTGATGGCGGCGAAGTTGCGGACGATGCGGATCTATGACGGACCGACCGAGGTTCACGACTGGGTGGTGGCGCGTTCGCTGCTGGGCAATGCAGGCAAGAGATAGGTGACGGGCGGATGAGCGACGCGGATTGGGCGAACGGACGGGTGGCGCTGGTCACGGGAGCGACATCGGGTTTCGGCGCGGCGGTGTCGCGGCGGATCCACGCCGGCGGCGGGCGCGTCGTCGCGGTCGGCCGCCGGCGCGACCGGCTCGATGCGCTGGAGGCGGAACTCGGCGATGGCCGCCTGCTCCCGCTCGCGCTCGACCTGACCGACTCCGAGGCGATCCAGCGGGCGATCGCCACCCTGCCAGCCGACTTCGCGGCGGTCGACACGTTGTTCAACAATGCCGGGCTCGCGCTCGGCATGGCGAGCGCGCAGACCGCCAGGATCGACCAATGGCGACAGATGATCGCGACCAATGTCTCCGCGGTGACGGAGCTGGTGCATGCAGTGTTGCCGGGCATGGTCGAACGCGCGCGTGGCGACATCGTCAACATGGCCTCGGTCGCGGCCAACTACCCCTATCCCGGCGGCAACATCTACGGCGCGACCAAGGCGTTCGTGCGCCAGTTCTCGCTCAACCTGCGGGCCGACGTGGTTGGCACGGGAGTGAGAGTGACGTCGATCGAGCCGGGGATGTGCGAGACCGAATTCTCGGTCGTCCGGTTCGACGGCGATCAGCGCGCCGCCGACCAGGTCTATGCCGGCATGACGCCGCTATCGGCCGACGACATCGCCGACACGGTGATCTGGATCCTGCGCCAGCCCCGCCACGTCAACGTCAACACGATCGAGTTGATGCCGATGCAGCAGGCGTTCGGGCCGTTCGCGGTCAAGCGCGAGGGCTGAGCCGGCGCCCCGTGCGGAGCGCCGGCATGGCAATTTCTACTTGAGCTTCTTGGCCATGTTGAGATGCGCGGTCACGATCGGGACCATGCCGGTCGCAAGTTCCTTCAGCTTGGCGTCGTCCCCGGTCGCGGCATAGGCCTTCAGCTTGTCGAGCGTCGCCTGGTGCGCCGCGGTCTGGTTGGTCGCGTAGACCGCGTCGAACGCGCTGCCCTGAGCCGCCGTCATCGAGTCCATCATCGCCTGTTGATCGGGCGCGAGGGTCGGATCGGGGGTGAGCGGCGTCGCCAGCGACGTCGCGACGGTCTTCAGCTTGGCGGTCGATTTCTCGTGCGCCGCGATCATCTGCGTCGCGTAGGTCTTCACCGCGGGCGACGTCGCCTGCGTAAGCGCCAGCTTCGACGAAGCGATCTCGAAGGCGTCGCTCGCCGCCATGGCATTGGCGAAGCCCTGCGCGCCGGTGGCGGTCGCCGCTGGCATCGGTGCCATCGCGGTGTCGTTCATCGGGGTGGTCGCTGTGGTGTTGGTGGTGGTCGCGGTCGTATCGGTCTTCGATCCGCAAGCCGCCAGCGCGAGCGCGGTCGCCGATACCATGGTTAGGGTGCCGAGCCTCATCATCATCGTCTCCTGTTGGGCGCTGTGGGCGCGCGACACATAACGTGCGTTCCGCGACCGTCGTTCCCGCCGGGGCGGACCCTTACCGGAGCCCTGACGTTTGGATCGCACGCGGCGGTCGGCTGCGCGCGCTACAGGAGCAGGCGCGATGGGCATTTTCGGCAACATCATGGACAAGATCTTCCACCACCCCACGGCGAAGGCGGCGCCGACCACCGCTGCACCGCATGCGCCCTCCGCGCCCGCTGCGCCCGCGACGCCGACCGCCGCGCCGACCGCCGCGCCGGCCGCGGCTGCAGCACCGGCAACCGTCGATGT
>DATLME010000061.1:0-20967 GCA_035537395.1 Sphingomonas sp.
CGCGCGCTGGGACAGCCCGCGGATCAGCCATTATCGTGGCGGGCTCGACTGAAGGGGTATCGCATCCCGCCTGCCGCCCGGCAGGACGAACAGCCGCATGTCCGACCCGGCGAGCGGCACCTGCCGATAGCCCCGCGCCAGCGCATAGGCCTCGAACCTTGGATCGAGGTCGGGCTCGTCGCCGGTGACGATCGCGGCCGGCTGCCGCACGTCGAGAAAGGCGGGAAGTTGGGCCGCCGAGGTGGTCGCATAGGCCTGCCGCTCGTCTGGTGGGATGAAGTCCGCGACGCGGTAGACGAACGGCCCGGCAGCGAATTCCGGATAGGGTCGCAGCCCTGCCTCGAGCGCGCGGATCGGCGATAGCGTGGCGACGCCGAACCCGGTGCCCTGCGATCCGGCGATCGCTGCGCGGGCACGGTTGGCGTCGCGGTGTACCTCGAACACGGTCCAGTGGCTTGGCGTCGCAAGCGCGCGCAGCGACCCGAGCCGGGGCGCGACGACGGCAAGCGCCAGCAGCCCGGCAACGACCAAGAACGGTCGCGCACGCCCCCGTGCAGCCTCGTCGAGGCGACCATAGGCGACCACGACGAACATCACGACAAAGGGGATCGGCGGCAGGTAATATTGCGGGAACGCCGGGGTCGGCGCGAACGACATCACCGCGAAGGTTGCAGCGGTTCCAGCCAGCAACGCCAGCCGCCAGTCCGGCGCGAACCGCCGGCTCGCAACGGGCCTGCCGAGCCAGCCGAGCGCCCCCGCAAGCAAGCTGGCGAGCAACCCGCCCCCCGCCAGCCAGACCTGCTCCGCAGTCAGGATCTTGTCCGCGATCGACATCGCCTTCGGCGCGGTCGCCTGCTGCCAATAGGCACGATGCGGTCCGAGGAAGTAGCGCACGGTATGAAGATACGCGCCCGCGGGATCGTGGAGCAGATCGGGCAAGGCGGGCAGCAGCGCCAGGAGCGCACCGGCCGCTGCGGGCAGCAGGATCTGGGTTACGCGTCGTGTGGGCCCCGGCGCGAAGGGTACCAGCAATGCGGCGATTGCCAGCGGCGGCACCAATGCGACGAAGCTGATCTTGAGCAGCACCGCCGCCATCGCGCCCGCGCCTGCAAGCGCGGCCCAGAAGGGCCGCTGTACCGCGTCGCGACCGAGCGCGCACATCAGCGACTGAACCGCAATCAACGCGAACGGCACCGGCAGGAAATTGTTGGTGACGAGCATGCCGGCAGGGCCCAGCAGCGGGGTCGCCGCGAGAAGCAGGCAGGCCAGTCCAGCGATGCCGGCCCCCGCTCCCGCACGTCGGGCGATCCATAGTATCGTCGCACCCGTGGCGATCCAGCAGGCGAAGATCAGCAGGCGGCCGACCAGCAGCAGGTGGGTCACTCCGCCGATCGCATAGATCGACCCCAGCAGCCGCGGCAGCCCGGGAAGGTGATTATACCCGAGCGTCCGGTACAACGGCGCGTCGAAGATCAGCCGGCTCGCCGCGACGTGGATCTGTTCGTCATGCCCCATCGGATAGGTCAGGACCCGTGCGAGCAGCGCAAGCACCAGAATCGCGACGCCGGCGATCGGCGCGAGCCTCGGAAGCGACACCCAAGACCATGACACGCGGCGTTCCACCCGCTCGCGCGTCGCGACGTCCGTCATCGCGCGACCCAGGATCCGGCCGGCATCGCGTCGGCGGGCCGGCTCGCGACCGGGGGCGATCGTGCAGGCAGGAGCTGATCGTAGATCGCCATGATCGTCTGCGCGTGCATTGCTTCGCCGAACCGGAGCAGTGCATCGCTCCGGGCGAGGTCGGCTACCAGCCGCGCCTGCTCCGGATTGTCGAACAGCTGGAGGGCGCCGGCGGCGAGATCGTCGGGTCGTTCGGGTGGCACGAGCATACCGATCGCGCCGCGACGCAACGCCTCGGGGTTGCCGCCCGATGCGGTTGCCACCACCGGCGTGCCGACCAGCATCGCTTCGACGAGCGTGCGTCCGAACGGCTCGTCGACAGCCGGGACCAGCAACGCGTCGCAGCCGGCCAGCCAGAATGCGCCCGGCTTGCGAAATCCGGGCAAATGGATCCGGTCGGATACCCCCAGATCGGCAGCCAGGTCGACGATGATGCGATCCATGCCGTCGATCGATTCGCCGAACATCATTCCGTGGACGTCGGTGGTCGGCGCACGTCGGCGCATCGCGGCGATCGCCTCGACGAAGCGGAGCGGCCGCTTGCGATCGATCATCGCGCCGGAGAACGCGACGAACCGCGTGGCGGCCGTACAGCAAGCCTGCTGCCCAAGCAGCGCGATGATCGCGGCACGCGCTGCGGCCCGATCGTGGATGGTCTCGGTATCGAACGGGCTGTGCACGACGACGCAGCCGGCGCCGCCGGGCAAGCGGGGGCGCGGGTTCGCATAGTCCGACACCGCGACGATGCGGTGCGCCAGCACCGGCGCAGCCCACCGCGCGCCGATCGCGTCGGGGGCGCCACGGTGATGCCATAGCAGCCGCGCACCGGCGAGCCGTGCGGCAAGGGCCCAGGTCGCCGCGGTTCGTCCGTCGTTGCTATGGACGACTGCCACTTGCCGCCGCCGCAGCGCCCGCGCCAACGCCGGCGATCGCGCTACCAGGCGGCCGAGCGACACGAGGTCGACCGAGCGGCCGTGCGCCAGCCGCAACGTCGCCGGCGCCTGCTCGAACGCCACGTCGAGGTCGCGGAACATCGCGCCGATCGCACTGTCCGGCTTTTCCACGAGCACGAGTGGCTCGTACCGCGCCAGATCGAGCCGCCGGATCAACCCGGCTGCCGAAATATGGCTGCCGCCGAGCAGGCTCCCGACGAACGGGAAGCAGACCAGCGGCACGGGGTTCATCGGGTGGAGACGCGACGCGTCATCGCGCGCAGGACGAGATGCTCGACCTCCGACCCCATCCCCATCCGTTCGACGATCTGGAGCCTGCGTCCGTCCGACGACACGCGGAACAGCGTGGCATCATGGCCGCGCTTACCCGATCGCCCCACCAGCAGCCACGCTCCCGGTCCCGACAGATAGCCGAGCACGTTGGCCAGTGCCGCCTGGATCGTCGTCGCGTTGAAATAGCCCAGGTTGAGCACGTTGGCGGCGCGGATGAAGTCGAACTTGCCTTCGTAGCGCGGCGTCGCCTGAAAGATGTCGTTCACCTCGATGTCGATGTCGGCACGATCCTGGAGGTTACGGCTGATCAGCCGTAACGGCGTCGCCGGGGGTTGCGGATCGTCGGCACGGGCTGCGATCGCCTGTTCGCACTTGGCGTTCAGCCACCGCCGCACCAGCACCATGCCGGTCACGTAATCGGCGCGCCGGGTCCATGGGCGCACTGCCATGCCGAGCACGTCGTGCTGCAACGGGTGCCCTTTCCGGTCGACCAGCGTGCGGATCCCCGACGACACCGGCACCAGCCACGCGTCGAACGACAGGTCGGTTCCGGTCGTTTTCGGCGCATAGCCCGCAGCGACCAGCCGGTCCTGCAGCGCGAGCGTCGTCACTCCCGACGAGATGCCGATGTCGAGCACCGTGCGGACTTGCGCATAGGATTGCTTGAAGCGCCTGAGACAGCATTCGTCCAGCGCGACGAAGCGGTCCGTGGCGGTCCGCTTGAAGGTTTGGTTGCTGGTCTTCAGATCTGCGAAGAACTGGTCCTCGACCCCGGTCGACGCAATCGGCAGCGTCGCCGTGAACAACTGATTCGCGGTTACCGTCATCTTCACCCTCCCAGATCAGCAGGAGTATCGGCATCGCGCGGCATTGAGGATTGCCATAACGGGTTAGCCCGGGCGCATCCGGAGGCGGGCCGGTCCGCGTGTCGTCGCGAACCGGCGCGTGGTCACCCGGTCAATGCCACCAGCGGGACAATGCGCGGCGCAGTCCGGGCCATCTCGGCAGCGTGCCCTGCTCGTCGAAATACTCGCTGTACCGCGAAACGTGGTGGATCGAGTCGCCATAGCGGCGACGCGCGTGGACCGGATAATCGACCATGTTGAGCACCGCGCCGGTGATCGGGCGATCGAACAGCTCGATCGCGACGCGTGCTGCCTCGGGATCGGACTTGCCCCAGCGCAGCACCAGCAGCGTCGAGTCCGCCAGGTCGGCGAGCGTCTTGGCGTCGCGTACCGGCAGCAGCGGCGGCGCGTTGAGGATGATCGTGTCGTACCGCTCGCGGAGCTGCTTGATCAGCATCGGCAGCCGCGGTGACGCGATCAGCGAGCCTGGATCCGACGTCACCTCCCCAGCGCCGATCACCGCGAACCGGGCTTCGTCGCGGATCGCGACGAGGTCGTCGAACTTGGCGACGTCGTTGAGGAACGCGACCACCCCGGTCGCGGGCGGCTGGTTGGTCGACACGTGCCGGATCCCCGGCCGCCGCAGGTCGAAATCGACCACCACCGCGTTGCGCCCGATCGACGCTGCCGCCGCCGCCATGCTGGTCGACATCGTGTTCTTGCCCTCGCGCTCCAGCGGCGAGGTAACCACCACCACGTGCGATCCTGCAGCCTCGCGCCGCGCCTCGAGCTCGATCAGCAGGTTGCGCATCGCCTCGGCGAACCGCGACCTGGGCTGGCTGCTGACGAGGTGGTGCAACGCCCGCTCGTCCTCGACGCCGAGGTCGGGGATCATCGCCAGCACCGGCAGCCCGAGCAGGCGGCGAACCTGCTCCGCGGTCCGCAGCTTGATGTCCATCATCTCGACGACCAGCGCCATCATCACCCCGAGCAGGATCGACGCCAGCGCGGCGACCGCCAGGGTGCGCCGCGGCACCGGATGCGTCGGGGTCTCCGGCACCGCCGCCTTCGACACGAAGGCGATGTCGGGATCGTCGTCGGGCGCCGACGCGATCTTCTCGTTGAGCCGTCCGAGCAGCGAGATGTAGAGCGCGTTGGCGGTCTCCGCATCGCGCTCCAGCGTGCGCAGCGGGACCGCCGCCGCGCCGGCGCCGAACGCGCCCGAACGCAGCCCCGCGATCTGCCCCGACAGCGACGCGCCGCGCGCCTGGTCCATCGCCGCCTCGGTGTTGAGGTCGGTGCCGAGCCGGCTCACCTCCGCAGCGATCCGCGGCGCCAGCGCAGCGAGCTCGGCATCGATCTTGGCGACGTCGGGATAGCCGACGCCATAGAAGCTGCGCAGCTCAGCGCTCCGCCGCAGCAAGGTCGTCTGTTGCTGGCGCAGTTCGTTGAGCGTCGCCGAGGTCGCGCCGCCGCCGGTGGCGCGGCGCGACTGCGAGGCGTTGGCCGCCCGGGCCTGCGCCAGCAGCGGCGCGAGCTGGCCGACGGTGCCGTTCGCGAACTCCTCGGGCCGCGACGTCAACAGCCCGTGCTCGCGGCGATAGCGCACCGCCAGCGCCTCCGCGTTCTGGAGATTGTCGCGCGCTTCCGCCACCTGGCGCCGGATCGCACCGATCTCGTGGTCGCGGGTGTCCTTGGCGTCCTTGATCTGCGCGCGCATGTAGGTGTCGACCAGCCGGTTCGCGATCTGCGCCGATAGCCGCGGGTCGGTCGACGACGCCGTGATCGCAACCACGTTCGACCGGTTGACCCGCTCGACGACGAGGCGATCGACCAGCTTTTCGGCCACCGCCTCGTCGCGCGCGCGCCGCGCCGCGATCGCCTGGTCGCCGGGATCGAGCGGCTCGAGCGCGGGCGGCACCAGCCAGTCGAACGCGCGATCGACGATGCCGTCCTTGTCGTCGGCCGCAGACGCGAACTCGGCCTTGTCGCCGAGGTGCAGCGACTGCGCGGTCTTGCGCGCCAGCACCCGCGACTGGAGCAGCTGGACCTTTGTCTCGATGCGGGTATCCTCGCTCGGGCTGACGACGGTGGCGGGCTGCGCCAGTCCCTCCGAAGCGTCGGGCGGGTTGATCACCACCGTCGCCACCGCGCTGTAGATCGGCACCGCGCGCGCCAGCATCACCAGCGTGAGCGCGATGCCGATCGTCGTGATCGCGACGATCAGCACGATCCGCCGGCGCAGCACGCGCATGAAATCGGCGGCGCCGAGATACGCGCCGCGCGAGATGCCCGGCACATAGGTCGCATTGCCGGGAGCGAGGACCAGCGAGTCGGTCGTCGCGATCGCCGTCATTGCAGGCACATCCGGGCGACCCGCGACGGCGCCGGATCGGCGTGTAGTTGATGAAGCCCGGCCTTGGCCGCGGCGGACCGGTCCTCGCCGAGATCGGCGCTGGTGAGCCCGCGGCTCGCACCCCAGATCGCGGCCTGGGTCCGGTTGACCACCTTCAGCTTACGCAGGATCGCCTTCACATGGACCTTCACGGTCGCCTCGGTGATCCCGAGCTGGCGTGAGATGATCTTGTTGGGCTCGCCGCGGACCAGGCTGCGCAGCGTTTCCACTTCGCGCACGGACAGATTGACGTCCTGCATCTCGGCCTCGACCTCGGCATAGTTGCCGCGATCGCTCATCGTCACCAGATCGAACACGATCTGCGAAGGCACCAGCTTCTCGCCGAGTGCGATCAGCTTGATCATCTCGGCCAGGCTCGCACAGGACGTGGTCTGGCTGATGTACCCGTCCGCGCCGGCGCCAAAGGCTTCCGCTACCAGCCGGTTGTCGATGTCGTTCGCCATGATGAGGACGTGGCGCTGTGGCCAGGCGCCGCGGATCCGTCGACAGATTTCCGCCCCCGCGGCATCGCTTTCCTCGTCCACGACAACGAGCACCACATCGGTGTCGTCGCCTGCGACCAACTCGGACTGGCTATAGTGGTCGAGCACGTGGTTGACGACGAATCCACGTCCTTCGAGGATCTTACGGAGCCCCTCTCGCTTGATCTCGTTCTGACTAACGATAGCAATCTGTAATGGGTCGTGCATCGCTCATCCCCCTGTTCAAGCCAAGGCTTGAGCCGAGTTCCTTACGAGAACGATCGAGCTCTTGCCGTTACTTGCCTCATCCGGGATAGTGCGACGCCTGAGTTTTTTTGATCTGCCCCGAAACACCAATAGTATGTATGAGTTCAACATTCGAGCAATTTCGAGTCGAGCGCTCATTGTGAGTAGTGATCATACTAATGGATTATACGTTAGCTAGCTATTAACACTCCTGGCGCGATTCCAGGGGGTTATGCATCCAGCTCGTCGAGCGTCGTGATCGCTCGCGGGGCCGCGAACGAGGTCGGTGGATCGGTTCGCTCCAGCTTTCCCTGCCGCCGGATCCAGACGGCACCCCAGCCGAGTGCTGCGGGAGCATCGAAATCCTTGGCGGGGTTGTCACCAACATAGGTAAAGCGAGTCGCGGGGAGCCGGAACGTGGACTCGATCGCGCGAAACGCCCGCGGGCTGGGTTTCCAGTCGCCGCGGCCCCACCGATCGGTGCAGATCGCCACGTCGAGATGCCGCATCAATCCGAGCGCGCGGATCTTGCGACGCTGCGAGTCGAGCGCGCCGTCGGTAATCAGCGCGTAGCGGGTGCCGCGATCGCGACGGGCCAGCAACCGTGCCGCGTCCGGTGCGAGCGCGATCGCTGGCCGATGCTGGCGATAGACCGCGACCATCCGAGCGACCAGTGCCGGGCTCGACGCGATTCCAGCCTCCTCGAGCGCGTCGTCGAAGATGCGGCCGCGTACCCCGTCGGCGAAGATCCGGCGCAGGCGGGTGCCGAAATCCTCCGTGCCGATCGCGCCACGCGCCCAGCGACCGACCGCATCGAAGCCGCTCGCGACATAGTCGCGCTCGAGGTACAGGGTGTCGTCCAGGTCGAGCACCACGACGCGATCGATCGTGCCGCCGTCGCGTAGCCGGCTTCTCACAGGAACACGGCGTCGTCGAACCGGAGCATCAGCGCGTCCGGGCGCCAATGATCGCCCGCCGACGATTCCAGGCCGAGCGCCTCCTCGAGCAGCCAGCGTGCGAACGGAGCGCCTGCCCAATGGACCAGCGGGTAACCGCCGCCGAAGCGTGCGTTGATCTCGAAGATCGAGCTTTCGCCACTATCGGAAAGGAACGCCTGGAAGCACAGCACGCCTGCGGCCCCTTCCAGCTTGCTGCCGAGCTGCCAGCCGAGCGAACACATCGTCGGGTCGCGGGACGTCGCGCCCTTTTCGACTTCGCCGGCGCGAACTCGCAACCGTTCGTGCGGAACAACCGCGTGCAGCGTCCCGCCCCGGTCGAAGTAGAGGTTCACCGTGAATTCCCGGCCGCGCATGATCTCCTGGATGATGTAGGGCTCGTCCGCGACGAAGCGTGCCAGCTCGTCGCTATCGGCGACCCGGTGGATGCCCCGGCTCGAACTTCCGCCGCGCGGCTTGGCGAGCACCGGCCAGTTCCATTCCTGGTCGAACACCAGCATTTGCTCGATCGTCTCGGTGCGTGGGGTCGGCAGCCCGGCGCTCTTCAGGAATGCCGCGGTCGCGAACTTGTCGCGCGCCATTTCGACGACACTCGCGTCAGACACCGCGACCGCGGTCCCGATTGCCGCGAAGTCCTCGCGCGCGTGGCTGAACGCGAGCAACTCGGTATCGATCGTCGGGATGATGAGTCCGATCTGTTCACGCTCGCAGACCTTCAGCATGTACGGAATGAAGGCGTCGCTGCCGGCGACCGGCACGGCGAGCGCCTGGTCGGCCTCGACGCACGCCGCGCTCCATTCGGGCTTCAGGTCGGTCGCCAGCACGGTCAGGTCGATCCCGAGCGACTCGGCCTCCGTCCGAAAGCAGCGCAACAGGCTGACGCGACGCCCTGCCGAGCTGATCAACATCCGCAGGCGACGCTGGCTCTTCTGTCGCTGCACGCGCGATTTGCTCATCCCGATCACGGTCGCGTCGGCGTGGGGCAGCTCGCTCATCCTACCCGATCTCGCGGATCAGGACGAAGGCTTCGGCGGCCTGCCGATGAACCGTCGCGCCACGCATCTGGGCGAGCGCGGTCAGCGCGGTGATCGAACGCTCGTCCGGGAAGGCGCGGCATTGCGATTCGAAACACGCGAACGCGGCCCTTTTCGCCTCGATGTAGTTGGTGATGTCGACGAAGATGTTGGGAGCGAAACCCGGTCCCATGTTCGGGCCGGACCAGTTGGTTTCGGACAGAGTCTCGTATGCCAGAACCCGCGCCGGACCGCGGTCGTCGCGCGGCCGGGCTGCGACCATCGCCGCTTCGTAGACCAGCTTGTGGTCGAAATGCAGGTCGCCCGCGAACGGCACGAACAAGGTATCGGGCGCGACCGACTGTACCAGGTCGCCGATCGCTCGGTTCAGGTCCGCGCGCGGCAGCGTGTCGAGCCGCGCCGCGGGCAGATCGAGATAGTGCACGCGCGACACACCGAGGCTGCGATGGGCCCGCTCCGCTTCGCTGCGTACCTGCTCGACTTGCTCCAGGTCGAATTGCGGCTGCATGCCGCGCGTCACGACGCCGATCTGGACATCCGCGCCGCGCGCCACGAGCCGCGCGATGGTTCCGCCGCAGCCGAGCACCTCGTCGTCGGGATGCGGCGCGAGTACCAATGCCCGTTCGATCCGCGCGAGCATCAGGCTGCCCTCCGCGCGCTCGGGCCGAGGCGCGCGTGCATCGGGGGTAGCGCGGTCGCGGCGGCGTCGCCCGATCGCCACCCGGTCACCCGGACCCCGCGCCGGTCGCCGCAACAGACGACGAAGTCCCGCTCCCCGCGCGCCACGATCTGGCCGGGAAAGGCGGCAACATGGTGATCGAGGCCGACCGGCTCGCCGGCATCGATGACGAGCAATTCGCCGTTGATCGTCGTCCGTGCACCTGGATAGGGCGCGCCATTCGCCCGGATCGTCCGCCACACCGTCGCCGCGCTCTCGCTCCAGTCGATCTCGCCGTCCTCGGGTCGACGCCGGGCGGCATAGGTGGCGAGCCGTTCGTCCTGTCGCTGCGGCACGATGCTGCCATGGGCAAGCGCGGCAAGCACCCGGTTGAGCATCTGCTCCAGCACCGCGATGTGGCGGGTGTAGAGACTGGCGGCGGTCTCGTCGGGATGGACGTGGAAGAAGCGCTGCTCGATGATGGGGCCGCTGTCGGTGCCCGCATCGATCAGGAAAAGCGTGCCCGCGGTGATCGGCTCCTCGAGCAGGATCGTCCAGGGGATTACCCCGCGCCCGCGCAATCTCGGCAGCGGCGCGGGATGATAGCCGACGACGCGATCGGGTGCGAGATCGAGGAACGCCTGGCCGCACAGTTGGGAACTCCCGATCACGAAGATGTAATCGGGCGCGCGTTCCCGGACGTAGCGGCTCGCCTCGTCCGAATTGACCGGTGCGTGGCAGATCCCGTCGATCCCTGCCGCGTTTGCGGTGTCGGTCAGATCGACGAAGTCGGAATGACGATGGCTCAGCGTGGACGGCAGCGTGATCAATCCGATCGGCTGCCAATCCGGCGCGTCCGCGATCGCACGGATGGTCACTCGCGTGCTTTCGACGGCGCCGACGATCAAGGCCCGCATGACGCCCTCCTCAATGCAACGACGTCGCGTCGTTCCCCCAGGAACGGGATCGCCAATGTCCGCAACACCACGACCAGATCGCTCGCGGCGCTCCGATGGTCGATATACCAGAGATCGAGCATGATCTTCTCGTGCTCGGTCAGCAGCGTATTACCGCTGACCTGCGCCCACCCGGTCAGCCCAGGTCGTACTTTCCCGCGCTCTACGCCGGTGCGACCGGCGGCGGCGATGGTTTCCGGCAGCAGCGGCCGCGGGCCGACGATGGCCATGTCTCCGGCAAGCACGCTCAACAGTTGCGGCAGCTCGTCCATGCGCGAACGGCGCAGCATTCGTCCGAACCGCGTCAACCGGGCCGCATCGGGCAGCGAAACGCCGTCGGCGTCCCTGCGGTCGGGCATGCTGCGGAACTTCCATACGGTGAAGGGGCGTCCGGCCAATCCGCTGCGTACCTGGCGAAAGAAGATTGGACGGCCGAAATTGAGCCACACGAGCAACATCGTCACTACCGCCAGCGGTGCGGCAACGCACAGTGCCGCCATCGCGATCGCTATTTCGCAGGCACGCCGTATCGTCATGTCGTCAGCTCCGCGAGCGTCGACGTCGCCGGCTTCGGCCCCGGCCGCCCGAAGCGTGCAGGATCGAAGGCGTGGAGGATCTCGGCATTGACGCGCTCGACCGCGTAGCGATCCTCCGCGATCCGGCGCGCCGCGCTTCCCATCCGCCGGGCGAGCGCGGGATCGTCGACGAACCGCAGGCATGCGTGTGCCAGCGCACCCGCATCGCGCGGCGGCACGATGATGCCGTTGACGCCCGCATCGATCGGATCGCGGCACCCCGGCATGTCGGTGGTGATCACCGCGCGGCCGGTCGCCATCGCCTCCAATATCGTTCGTGGCAGGCCTTCGCGGTACCAGCTCGGCAGCACGAACACGGTCGCGTCCGCCAGATGCGGGCGCACGTCGCGGGTTTCCCCTAGGTAACGGATCGCGCCTTCGTCTTGCCAGGCGCGCAAGGCGGCCGCGCCGACGCTGTCCGGGTTAGCGTCGATCGCGCCGACCAGATGGAACCGCGCGTCCGGCGATCGGGCGCGCACGATCCGCGCGGCGGCGACGAATTCCTCGAGCCCCTTCGATTTCAACAGGCGGGCGATCATCAGGAAAACGGGTGCGCCGGTCGGCACCGCGCTGGTGGCGAAATGCTCGAGATCGACACCCGATCCCGGCAGCAGCAGGACGCGATGGTGCGGCGTGATCATGCCCTGGCGGATGAGCTCGCCGCGATCGTCCGCATTGAACACGAACACCGCGACCGCCCTCGCCAGCGCGGCGCGAAACAGCAGCGCGACGAGGCGGGCCAAGAGCGGGCGGGTGCGCGAACCGGTGTCGCTGAAGGCATGCCCCAGCCCGCTCACCATCGCGAAGAAGCGCGCCCGGCCGACCAGCCGGGTCGCGATTCCCGCATAGGCGATCGGTTTCTGGGTATAGGCGAGGACGATGTCCGGGCGCCATGCGACGATCGCGCGGATCAGCGCGAATAGCGTCCGCAGGTCGGCGATCGGGTTGAGCCCTGCCCGTGCCATCGGCACCTGGCGGAACGTCACCCCCATGTCGGCGAGCGCCGCGACCACCGCGGGGTCGTGATCGGGTGCGCAGGCCTCGACGGTATAGCCAGCATCCACCAACGCGCGCAGCAGCCGTCCGCGGAAATTGACGAGCGACAGTGCCAGGCTGCTGACGACCAGCACGCGGGTCATGGTTCCGATACCTGCACGAGGGTGCGGACCGCGTCGCGCGCGGCCGGGGTGGCGGCGGCAACGTCGGCGTAGAGCCGGTGATAACGGTCCGCGATCGCGTCGATCGCATAATGCCGCACGATGCGATCGCGGGCACGGGCACCCAGCGCCGCGCGCCGGTCCGGGTCCAGTCGCGCGATCTCGCCCATCGCCGCGGCGAGCGCCGCGGGATCGCGTGGCGGCACCACCCGGCCGGTGTCGCCGATCAGCGTGCGGGAGTCGCCGACGTCGGTCGCGACGCACGGAACCCCGGCCGCCATCGCCTCGCCGATCACGTTCGGAAAGCCTTCGCCCCACGCCGACGGCAGCACCAGCATGTCGAGCCCGCCGATCCACTCGCCGACGTCGCTGCGGTGCCCCGCGACCGACCACCGCGCCCGCGGCAGCGTCGCCAGTGCCGCGGCGACGTCCCCGCCCGGCGCGTCCATGCCGTCGCCGACCAGCAGCAGGTGCGCGTCCACCCCCGCCGCCAGCACCCGCGCGAACGCCGCTGCCAGGGTCGGCACGTCCTTCATCGGGTGCGCCCTGGCGACCATCCCGATCGCGACGCTGCCGGCTCCCGTCCCGAATCGCGCGTCGAGCGCGGCCCGCGCCGCCGCCGCGTCGGTCGCGCCGTCGCACGCGAAGCCGTTGGCGATCACGATCTCGCGCCGCGGCCGGAATCCGAGCGCGCGGAACTGCCCGGCCGCGACCGCGGAATTGTACACGATCGCCGCCGGCCGCCCCGACACCAGCGCCAGCCCGCGCAGCGTCGCCCGGGTCAGCCGCTTTTCCTGCGCATAGCCGTTGAGCGAATGCCGCACGTTCCAGATCACCGGCGGGCGCCGGCGCACCACCGCCAGCGCGAGCTGCGTCGCCGCCTGCGCGTGGTGCATCCACGCCATCACCACGTCGGGCGCGGACGAGCGGACGATCGCCGCCAGCCGCGCCACCGCCCCGATCGAGGGCAGCCCCTGCGTCATGCCGAGGCTGCGCACCGCCACCCCCGCCGCGAGCATCCGCCGCCCCGTCACCCCCGGCGGCATCAGCGTCACCACCTCGGACCGGTCGCCGAACGGCCGTTCATGCGCGATCAGCCGCTCGAGCATGCCCTCGGCGCCGCCGACGTTGAGGCTGGTGATGACGTGTAGCACCTTCATGTCTGCGGCGGCGATCCATCCCGTGAAGCCACCGACTGTAGAAAGCCTGACGCGCCGCGCGCCGTCTATTCTGGCGATACGCCTTTCGATGCACCCCCTCCCGGCCGTGACGCCGCCGACCGTGTCGCTAACTCTTATGGGCCGTCGTCCTGCCCGAAGGCGGGTAGCCGTTTGCGCGGTTCCAACCAGCGTCGCGCTCCACCTAAGCTCCCGGCCGATCCATGTCGCGGCGCGGTGCGCTTCGTCCGGCATGATCGCCGGAGGAGGCACATCATGGCGGCAGCGGCGGGGGTTCAACGGATCGCGAAGATCGGGCGGCGACGGCTCGCCTGGACCGGCTTCGACGCGGTCGCGATCATGGCGTCGCTGGCGGTCGCGCTCGGCCTGCGGATGAACGGCGCGATCCCGCCGCGGATGATCGACGGGATGGTCGAGAGCCTGCCGGTCTATCTGCTCTGCGGCATCGCGACGCTTCAGCTGATGGGCGTGTACGACCGGATGTGGCGGCTCGGATCGTCGATCGACTTCATCGTCCTCGCCAAGGCCGCGATCGTGGTCGTCTCCGCGCCGGTCGCGATCCTGATGGTGACCGGGCGTGCCGACTGGCTGCCCGCATCGGTGCCGATCATCCATCTGCTGGTCCTGTTCGCGCTGGTCGCGGGCGGACGGCTGCTGCGGCGGCTCTACTGGGAACATCGCGCCGAATCCCGGCGCGTCGCCAGCGTGCCTTCGCAGCATTCGATCGGCGGCACCCAGGTGCCGGTGCTGATCGTCGGCCATGTCCAGAATGCCGAAGTCGTCCTTCGCCAGATCGAGGCGATGGCGGGACAGCCCTATCGCGCGGTCGGCATCGTCGATCTTGGCGAGCAGGACGTCGCGCTGCGGCTGCGCGGCGTCCCGATCCTGGGTTCGGTGGACGCGATCGACCATATCGTCGAGCGGCTCGCCGCCGCCGGCCGGCGCCCGCGTTCGCTGCTCCTCGCCGAGGGCAGCGATCCGCTCGCCGGCTCGCTCCGCCTGCGCCTGATCACCGCGGCCGAAACGCTCGGGCTCGCCGTCATGCACGCGACCGCCCCGTCCGACATGGGCACGTCGCTCGAGCTTGAAGCGGTCAACATGGCCGATCTGCTCGGACGCCCCCAGACCCGGCTCGACGAGCGCGTGATCGCGGGCGCGCTGCACGGCAAGCGGGTGCTGATCACCGGCGCCGGCGGCACCATCGGCCGCGAACTCGCGCACCAGATCGCCGCGGTCCGCCCCGCCGAACTGTTCCTCCTCGATGCGGGCGAGTTCAATCTATACACCGTTGAGATGGACATGCGCGAGACGTTCCCCGACGTCCGCTGCACGCCCCTGCTCTGCTCGGTGCGCCAGCGCGCGGCGGTGATGGCGCTGTTCGCGGAACACGGCTTCGACTTCGTGTTCCATGCCGCGGCGCTCAAGCACGTTCCCCTGGTCGAGCTCAATCCCGCCGCGGGCGTGCTCACCAACGTGATCGGTACCCGCAACGTCGCCGATGCGGCGAGCCGCCACGGCGTGACCGCGATGGTCCAGGTATCGAGCGACAAGGCGGTCAATCCGGTCGGCGTGATGGGTGCGACCAAGCGGCTCGGCGAACTCTATTGCCAGGCGCTCGATCTGCAGGGGGCGGGGCGGCCGGGAGCGGCCCGGTTCATGACGGTGCGCTTCGGTAACGTGCTCGGTTCGAGCGGTTCGCTGATCCCGCTGTTCCAGCGCCAGCTCGAGCGGCGGGTGCCGTTGACCGTCACCCACGCCGAGATCACGCGCTTCTTCATGACCGTGCACGAGGCTGTACAGCTCGTCCTGCACAGCACGGTGCGCGCGATCGAACGCGACGTGGTGCGCGGACGTATCATCGTGCTCGATATGGGCGAGCCGGTGAAGGTGATCGACATTGCGCGGCGCATGATCCGCCTCGCGGGGCTCGAGCCCGATCGTGACGTGCCGATCGAGATCATCGGGCTGCGCCCGGGTGAAAAGCTGTTCGAGGAACTCTTCGACGAACATGAAGCACGCCTGCCGTCGGTGCTGTCCGCGGTGTTCGAGGCGGAGCCGGTCGCAGTGCCGCTTGCCCGTTTGCGCAAGGGCATCGATCGGCTCGCCTCGGCGATCTCGCATAGCGACGAGGCGCTCATCCGGCGCGAACTCTTCGCCATGCTGGCCCACCCCGCCTCGGGCGATCCGGTCACGCCGAAGCCGGACCAGACCGCGGATCTCGCCGACGAGCGGGTTCCCGCAACCGCGGCCATCCGTCGCCTGGAACCGCAGACGGCGATGTTCGAAGGCCTGAAGTCCGCAACCGCCGGCTTGTCGGCCAGTGCAATATGACCGGGCGGCTCGCACAATGACGCTTGTAGAAACCGGCGCCGCAATCGAACCGGCGCTCCTCGCAGAAGTACCGTCCGATCAGCCGCCTGTGGTGTCGCGCTGGCCAGTCTACGATCCCGCTACCATCGCGGCGGTCGCGGGCGTGCTGCGATCCGGCCGGGTCAATGCGCTCCATCACGGCGATCGCTGTGCCGCGTTCGAGCAGGCCTTTGCCCGGATATGTCGCCAGCCGCATGCGATCGCCGTCGCCAACGGCACGCTTGCGCTGGAACTCGCCTTGCGTGCGCTGCAGATCGGTGTCGGCGACGAGGTGATCGTGCCCGCGCGCAGTTTCATGGCCACTGCCAGCTGCGTCATGGCGTGCGGCGCGACGCCCGTGTTCGCGGATGTCGATCCGGTGTCTCAGGGGCTCGACGCCTGCTCGGTCGCGCACTGCCTCTCGCCGCGGACCCGCGCGGTCATCGTCGTCCATCTGGGCGGCTACCCCTGCGCGGTCGATGATATCGCGACGCTTGCGCGCGACGTCGGCATCGCGCTTGTCGAGGATTGCGCACAGGCCCATGGCGCGACGCTGCACGGCAGGCCGGTCGGCAGCTTCGGTGACGCCGCCGCCTTCTCCTTCTGCACGGACAAGATCATCTCGACCGGCGGCGAAGGTGGCATGCTGGTGCTCCGCGACGCTGCGGTCGCCGACCGCGCATGGTCGTGGAAGGATCATGGCAAGGACCGGCGATCGGTCGGTGCGGTCCACGAAGGACATGGCTTTCGCTGGCTGCATGGGCATTTCGGCAGCAACTACCGGCTCACCGAGATGCAGGCCGCGATCGGCTTGTGCCAGCTCGATCAGCTCGACGACTGGATCGCACGTCGGCGTGCCAATGCCGCCGTTTTGCTGTCCACCCTCCGGGCTCAGCCGGCCCTGCGGCTGATCGAGCCGGCGCCCGGGATCGGCAACGCTTATTATAAATTCTATGCGTTCGTCCGGCCCGAACGGTTGCGGCCCGGGTGGAACCGCGACGAGATCATCGAAGCCTGCAACGCGCGCGGGGTGCCCTGCCAGGCCGGGACCTGCCCGGAAATCTATCTTGAAGCAGCCTTTGTGAAGGCGGGCATCGGTCCGCGGGCGCGCCTGCCGATCGCGCTCGAGCTCGGCATGACCAGCCTGTGCCTTCCGGTCGATCCGACGCTCGATCACGGCGATTGCGTCCGCATGGGTGAAGTCCTCGCGGGCGTGGTCCACCGGGCAACCGATCATGCCCGCTGATCGCCTGCCGGCATTCGTGGTGATCGGTGCGGTCAAGGGCGCCACCACCTGGATCGCGCACCAGCTGCGCCAGCACCCCGACTTGTGGCTGCCCGACGCGGAGCCGCATTATTTCAGCAGCCGGTTCGATCGCGGCATCGATTGGTACCGGTCGTTGTTCGATCCGGCGCCATCGGCGCGTATTCTCGGCGAGAAGTCCGCCGACTACCTCGCACATCCAAAGGCGCCGGCGCGGATCGCGGCGGCGCTGCCCGAGGTCAGGCTGGTTGCGCAGCTTCGCGATCCGGTCGAGCGCGCCTATTCGGATTATTGCATGTTGTTCCGCCGGGGCGAGGTGGGCGGCGACTTGCGGAGCTATCTGCAAAACCGCGACGAGGTCGGCCTGCGCTTCCTCGAGGGCGGCTGCTATGCACGGCACCTCACCCGATGGTTCGAACATTTCCCTCGTGGTGCGGTGCAGGTGCTGCTCTACGACGACGTCTGCGCCGAACCCGAAGCGGTTATCGAGCGGGTTTGCGCGCATATCGGCGTCGAACCGCATCTGGCACCCGCAGAGGTGGTATCGCGGCGCAACGACAGCCGTGCCGAACCGCTGCCGCTGGTGCTGCGCCGGGCCCTCAAGCCGGTGCGGCCGCTGCTCGATCCGTTGCGCGGGGTCCGTTGGCTGGAACGCGCGCGGGGGGCGTTGGCACGCCCGATCGCCTATCCGCCGCTGACCGACGAGCTGCGCGCGATGCTCGAGGATTATTATCGCGAGGATATCGATCGGCTCGAGGACCTGATCGATCGGGATCTGTCCGCATGGGGCACTCGCCGCGCCGTCCGGGAGTACGAGCGTGCCTGATTCCTATCGTATCAACCCGGTGCAGTTCGCTGGTGACGGCACCCGCCGGGCGGCCACCTACTCGATCGCCGCCGCGGTGTTCCTGGCGACCTACATCACCTGGCGGCCCGCGGAGATCCTGTTCACCTTCAGCGACGTGATCTTCATCGCGGGCACGCTGATGTTGTTCGCGAACCGCCAGATCCCGTTGCAGCCATTCGGCCGGCTGACGCCCTTGTGGATCATGTCCGCCAGCCTGGTCATGCTTGGGCTGACGATCGGGTCGCTGGTCAACGGCGATCCGATGCGCCTCCTCGTCACGGGGGGGCAATACCTCTTCAGCCTGTTGCTGCTGCCGTCGCTGCTGATGGGCAGGCCCCCGGGGCAGTGGCTGATCCTCGCCCGTGCACTGATCCTGGGCAGCGTCTGCATGGAAGCCTTCGGCATCGGCATCTACTTCTTCTATCCCGGCAACTTCGAGGATTTCCAGCGCTTCGGCCCCGAATTCATCACCGGCGGAGGACGCCTTTCCGCGTTCCTGAGCGATGCGAACTGGAATGCCGCCGTCATCGCCACCACCATGCCGTTTCTCTGGTTCCTGCGGATGCGCGGGCGGATCACAACCGTGCCGTTCATCGCGTACATGCTGATCCTCATCGTCGCACTGGTCCTCACCGCCTCGGTCACGGGCATGATGAGCACGGCGGCCGCCGCGCTGATCTTCGTCGCCGTGGGCCGAGCCGTACCGTCGGTCCGCTACCTGCTGGTGGGCGCTGCCCTGACGGCGCTGATCGTCGTCAACGCGGTGCCGATGCCGCGTGCCTTCCACCAGCGTGTCCTGCCCGCCCTGGTCGAGGGCGACATCAGCAAGGCAGGCACCTATACCGGGCGTGCCGGGCTGGCGAACGAGGCCTGGGGCATGGTCGAACATACCGGCATGATCGGCATGGGTGCCGATCAATATCGCCGCCACAGCCTCGATCGCGCGCCGGTGCACAATATCTTCCTGCTGCTCTGGGCCGAAGGCGGGCTGATCGCCCTGGTCGGCTGGCTCGGGTTGCTCGGCATCGCGATCACGGGCGGCGTCATCGCCTATCGACGCGATCGGCTGGTGGCGGCGCTCGCGTTTGCGGTCACGACGATCTTCATCGTCTACTCCAATGCCGCTGCGCACATGTACGCCAGGATCTGGATCGTGCCGTTCCTGCTGGCACTGGCACCCGCGTTCGCGCTCGTCGCAGCCGAGCGGCCCGCCGGACAGCGATGGCGCAAGCTGCACATCAAGCCCGAAGCGACCGAGCCGCAACAACCCAAGCACTGGAGCGCAGCATGACCCGTGGCCGACTCCGCCAGAGCACGCGATCCGTGCTCGGCGTCCTCATCGCATCGCTGCTCGGCACGGGGGCCTGCGCCGGCTCGAACGGGGACCGCGTCGAGCTCGCCGCTCAGCCGCCCGCGCCCTATCGCCTCGGACCGCAGGACGAGCTCCGCGTGATTGTGCTTGGGCTGGACACGGCATCCAACACCTACCGGGTCAGCGACACCGGCGTGATCTCGGTCCCGATGCTCGGCGCGGTCCCGGTTGCCGGCAAGACCGTCGAAGAAGTCCAGCAGGCGCTGGAAACCGGATTGCGCTCGCGGCAGATCGTGCTCGATCCAAAGGTCAGCGCGCAGGTCCAGACATATCGTCCCTTCTTCATCTTGGGCGAGGTCCAGCGCCCCGGCCAATACGCCTACACGCCCGGCATGTCGGTGATGACCGCGGCGTCGATCGCCGGCGGGTACACCTTCCGCGCCAATACCAAGCGTGCCAGGATCGTTCGCGACGCGCGCGAGGCCAGTGCGACCGGCACCACGACGGTCTTGCCCGGCGATACCATCACGATCCCGGAAAGCTGGTTCTAGGTGGCACCGCGGGGGCAGCCGTTCGCCGGATCGAAGTACCACCGCGCGATCTCGTGCGGAGCGCTGTTTCCCGCCATGCTGTTTGCCGCGGGGGCGCACGCGCAGGTCGAGGACAGTGATCCGGCGATCGCGAACCTGCCCCGTCCCGGCTACGAGCCGCGGACGATCCGGGTCGGCAGCACGATCCTGAGCCCTGAGCTCGCGCTGCTCGCGCGCTATGACGACAACGTGTTCGCCACACCGACCGATCGTCGGGGTAGCGCGATTGTCGATCTGCGCACGCAGGTCGCGTTGCGGCGTACCACGCCGGGGCTCGACATACGGGCCGCGGTTTATGGTGCGGGCCGCCGCTACACCCGCTACGCCCGGGAGAACGCGACGACCTTCGGCGGGCGGGTAGGCGCTGCGAAGACGCTCGGCGAACGCAGCTCGCTGAACGTGCGTACCTCGTTCGATCGCCTGTACGAACGCCGCAGCGATCCGGAGGCGATCGTCGATCCGTCGCGTCGGCCCTCGTTGATCGACCGGAGCGAGTTCGCGGCCGATGTCCGGACGGGCGGCAGCAGGTTCGATCTGTCGGCGAACGCGACCGTTTCCAAGTTCGACTATCGGCGCAGCATCGAGGACGACCGCGACCTGTCGAGCTACCAGGCGTCGGTGCGCGGCGGCGTTCGCTTTCGCGGTGGATCGTCGATCTATCTCCAGCCCTTCGTCAATCACCGCGACGCGCGGCTGAAAGTGGATCGTGGCGGCGTGAACCGCGACTCGACCACGATGGGTGTCCTCGCGGGCGTCGCGTTCGACCTTGCCGATCGGCTTTCCGGCGATCTCGGCGTCGGCGCTTTTCGCGCCGATCCGGCCGATCCTCGCCTCGGTTCGTACGATGGGCTCGCTTATAGCGGACGGATCTCGTGGCGGCCGCGGATCCGTACCGCGGTGCTGTTCCAGGCGTTTCGCGGCGACGTCGCGACGATCCGCTCGGGCGCGCTCGGCCGCGTCGATACCCGGCTCTCGCTGGCGCTCGACCAGGAAGCGCATCACGACCTCATCGTCCGTTCGTTCGTCGCGCTACGCAACGTCCATTACCGCGGCAGCATCGATCGCGACCAGCGTTACCTGACGGTCGGCGCCGGGCTGCGGTACCTCCTCAACCGGCATGTGTCGCTGCTGCTCGACGCCGACTGGACCCGCCGCGGCGCCGACCAACCAAACGAACGGCTCCACCGCCACCAAACAACCACCACCCTATTGTTTCT
>DATLME010000062.1:0-6037 GCA_035537395.1 Sphingomonas sp.
CGGTATTGGCCTGATAGCCGCCCCGGCGGGCGGCATTGGCGTGATAGCCGCCCCGGCGGGGGGCAGGGGCCCGATAGCCGCCCCGGCGGGCGGCAGGGGCGCGATAGCCGCCCGGCGAGGCGTCCCCCTGCCCGGTTCCACGCATCTCTTTGGTATAGGTTTCAGGCGGACGCGCGCGCCGGCGCGGCACCTAAACCGTTGAAGACAAACGCAAGCGAACGACTGCCTTGCGGCTGGCCCGGCCAGGCGCGGCGCGCGACCGTTGACTTGACGCGCCAACCCCATGTTAATTCGCGCCTCGCTCAGTCGGTCGGTGGCATGCGAAGCTCGGACATAGTCAGCTACCTCATCAATCGCGCCGCGCCGAGGAGCCGTCTGCTCCGGCTAAGGCCGCTCGGGCTGCTCCGCCGCAAACGTGCGATCGCGCGACAGCGCGCGTTCCGCAACGCTGGAGGGCTGGCAGCCAACGCCAGGTCGATATCGGATGGCGTGAAGCAGCGCGGCGTGCACCTGCTGCCCGACGACGCGCCGCTCACGAGCTCGATCGCAGACACCGTCGGCGCGCTGATCGCGCAAGGGCATGGCGCGTGGGACTGGGGGCACGGCAACGACCTGCTCGAGTCCGACGACATCCTTGCGCAAAATCCGGCCGCTTACCGGCTCGGGCTCGAACCAGTGCTGCTGGACATTGCGGAGGATTATCTGAGCGAGCCGTGCTTCTACATGGGCTGTTCGCTCAAACGCGAGCGCGTGAGCCCGTCGAATGCGGGCACCCGGCAATGGCATCACGACATCGAAGACGATCGGATGCTGCGGCTGATCTTCTACCTGAACCCGGTGCAGGAAGGTGGCGGCCCGTTCCAGTATATCGACGCAGCGCGATCGCGAGCGGCGCATGCGGCGCTGGGGTATCGATCGGGGTATCTGAGCGATGCCGCCATGCAGCCGGCGGTGCCCTGCGACGACTGGGTCAGCGTTCAGGGCGCTGCGGGGATGATGATCGCGTTCGACGGCACCCGCGTGTTCCACCGCGCGACGCGACCGCTTGCCGATGACCGCTTCTCATTGTCGATCACCTATTCGTCGCGTTACCCGCGGCAGATCCTGCGGCAGGTCCGCCTGCGCACCGCAAGCCGCCGCAAGCTCGTCGCCAGCCTGACCGAACGGCAGCGTGCCTGCCTGCCGCGCGGGCGCTGGAACTAAGTTCCCGCCCGACGCCCCGCCTACCCCGTTCGCGCCCAACGCTATCCCCCTTCGCAGTTGGACCCGGCGACCACCTTCGGCACCTTGCCTCGCGCAAGGCGAAGACAACGCCAGTCAATCGGGTCTGCCCCGCAAGGCCTCAGCCGAGGAGGATCGCGTTGAACGTGTTCAGTCCATCCGTAGCAGCGACGATCGAGGCCAGTAGCAGCACGCTGGCGCAGTGCCGCTGTTGCCTTGCGCCGCAGCCGTACCGCTTCCTGCCGCTGGGCGACCATTCGCCCGCGCAGATGCTGATCCGTCCGGAGGATCTCGGCCGTCCGCAGCCCACCTTCGCGCTCAACCCGCAAGTGTGCCTCGATTGCGGACTGATCCAGGTCGCGGACCAGATCCCGGCCGACTTCTTCCGCCATTATCTCTATGTTCCGTCGGGCGCGGCCACGATGCACAGTCATTTCGGGGACTTTGCCGCCATCCTCCGGCGCGAGGCGGGAGCCGACGGGCTGATCGTCGATATCGGCTGCAACGACGGCCTGCTGCTCGCCGCGTGCAACCAACTCGGCTGCAAGACGCTCGGGGTCGATCCCGCCGCCAACATCGCCGAGCTGGCCCGCCGCCGCGGCGTGGACATGCACGTCGATTACTTCGATCCGCGCACCGCCGAGGTGCTGCTCGAGCGGCACGGCGCGGCCCGGATGATCGTCACGTCGAACACGTTCAACCACATCGGCGACCTCCACACCTTCATGCGCGGCATCGACATATTGCTGGCCGACGACGGGACCTTCGTGATCGAGGTTCCGCGCGCCAAGGAGCTGATCGAGGGCAACGAATTCGACAACATCTATCACGAGCATGTGTCCGAATTCAGCCTGTTGTCCGTCGTCCGGCTGGGCGAGTATTTCGATCTGGCGGTGACCGACGTTCACCGGCTCCCGCATATCCATGGCGGATCGATGCGGGTGTTCCTGCGGCGCGAGGCGACCAAGGGAGAGATCCGGCCGATCGTCCGCGAGATGCTGGACGAGGAGATCGCGTCCGGGATGCTCCGGCGCGAGACCTATGACGGCCTCGTGTCGCGGGTCGGCGAGATCGGATCGAGGATCCGCGCGATGCTCGACGAGCTGAAGGCGCAGGGGCTGAAGATCGCGGGCTACGGCGCGTCGGCGCGCGGCAACACCCTGCTCACCTATTTCGGGATCGACGGGCGCTACCTGGACTATCTGGTCGACAAGAATCCGCTCAAACAGGGGCTGTATTCGCCCAACACACGGATCCCGATCAAGTCGTTGAACGCGCTCGCGAGCGAGCCGCCGGACGTCCTCCTGGTGCTGGCGTGGAACTTCTTCGACGAGATCAGGAGCCAGCAGGCCGATTTCGCAGCGCGCGGCGGGCGTTTCCTGGTGCCGCTGCCCGAGCCGATCCTGGTCAGCTGAGGCCACGGGGATCATGCCCGAGACGGTCCTGATCTTCGGCGGATCCGGCTTCATCGGCTCCCACCTGGCCGCCCGGCACCTCAAGACGGGCGACAGCGTCCACGTCGCGGTCCGCCCGGGCTGGAACGGGCAGTTCGCCAGCCCGGTCACCGGCGCGATCGCGCACGAGGTCGACCTCGGCGCGTCCGACCAGATCGAGGACTGCTTCACCGCGGCGAGGCCGACGCTGGTCTATCACCTCGCGTCGCGGACCGGGCACGGGCCGAACGGCCACCGCGATCCGTTCTCGCAGGCGTGGCTCGACGACGCGGCCAACCTGATCCGCCTGCTCGACGCGGCGATGCGGGTCCGCCCGGCGTTGCGCTCGTTCGTGCGGATCGGCTCGCTCGCGGAATATGGCGAGGGGCCGGTGCCGTCGCGCGAGGACCAGCGCGAGGAGCCCAGCTCGCCCTATGCGCTCGCCCAGGCGACCGCGACGCGGTACATCCGGCTGTTCCATCCGGGGCTGCCGTTTCCGGTGCTGACGGCGCGGCTCGGGCTCACCTACGGGCCGGGGCAGAGCGCGGCGTTCCTGATCCCGTCGTTGATCCGGAGCTGCCTCGACCGGCAGCCCTATCTGGTCCGCGATCCGTTCGCCTGCCGCGACCTGATCCATGTCGACGACGTCGCGACCGGGCTGATGCGGCTGGCGCTGTCGTCGCTGCCGAGCGGCGAGATCATCAACATCTGCAGCGGCGAGGCACTCGCCAACCGCCGCGCCGCCGAGATCGTGTGCGACGTCACCGGCGCCCCGCCCGACCTGGTCACCTACGGCGCCGCCGGGGCGCCGTCGGCGCTGTCCTCGATCATGTGGGGATCGGCCGAGCGGGCGCGGACGCTGCTGCACTGGTCGGCGCGGCTCGCGTTCGCGGACGGCATCCGGCGGACGATCGGCACGCTGACCGCCAGGAGCTACGCATGAGCGCGGCCGCCAGGACGCTGGTGTCGGTGCTGATCCCGTGCCTCAACGAGGAGGCGAACGTCGAGACGGCATATGCGCGGATCGTCGCGGTCTTCGCGGCACTGCCCGGGCACGACTACGAGATCATCTTCACCGACAATCATTCCAGCGACCGGACCTTCGAACTGCTGCGCGCGATCAGCGCGCGCGACCCGCAGGTGCGGGTGATCCGGTTCGCGCGCAACGAGGGTTACCAGCGCTCGGTGCTGACCGCCTACCAGGCCGCGCGGGGCGATTGTTCGGTCCAGGTCGATTGCGACATGCAGGATCCGCCCGAGCTGATCCCCGACCTGCTGGCGCTGTGGGCGGCGGGGCACGAGGTGGTCTACGGGGTGCGCCGCACCCTGCCCGACGGCATCGTCGTGGCGACCCTGCGGCGCCGGTTCTACTGGCTGATCAACCGGCTGAGCGAGGACGATCTTCCCGCCGACGCTGGCGAGTTCCGCCTCGTCGACGGCCGGATCCTCGCCGCGATCCGCGACATCAACGACGCCACGCCCTATGTCCGCGGGCTGATCAGCGCGATGGGGTTCTCGCAGGTCGGCCTGCCGTACGACCGCCAGCCACGGGTCGCGGGCAGCAGCAAGTTCCCGCTGTCGAAGATGATCGCGCTCGGCGTCAACGGCGTGCTGAACCATTCGCTGGCACCATTGCGGCTCGCCTCGCTGGTCGGGGTAGTGGTGGCGCTGACGACGATGGCGCTGATCGTCGGCTATCTGGTCGGCCGGCTGCTGTTCGGGCAGGACTGGCCCGCGGGCTTCGCGACCACGACGCTGCTGCTGCTGCTTGGCATTTCGCTCAACTCGCTGTTCCTGGGCATCCTGGGCGAGTATCTCGGGCGGATCTTCCTGCAGGTGAAGGCGCGGTCGCGGCCGGTGGTCGAGGCCGAGATCGACGCGGCGACGCGGCCCGCGCGCGAGCACGACCCGACGGTCGCGCTCGCCCTGATCAGCGGTGCGCACGGGACATGACCGGCGCCGCGCGCAGCCATCACCTGAACGCGGCGCGCATGATGCTGATGTTGCTCGGAATCCCCTATCACGCAGCGCTGCTGTTCCAGAACGAGATCCCGTGGGAAGCGTCGGCGGGGACGGTGTCGCCGGTGGCGCGGTACATCGTCGCGATCGTCCACATCTTCCGGATGCCCGCCTTTTTCCTGCTGTCGGGCTATCTGGCTGCGGTCGTCCTCGCGAAGGGCGACGCAACCGGCTGGCTGAAGCGGCGCTACCTGGCGCTCGGCATCCCGCTGATCTTCGCGCTGATCCTGCTCAACCCGCTCCAGATCGTCGTCCCAGAGTTGCTCGACGGCGAGCCGCTGCGTGACCCGTTCCAGGGCCAGGGCGTGGGCCATCTCTGGTTCCTGTTCGCGCTGCTCGGACTTTCGCCACTGGCGATCGTGGCGCAACCCACCTTGGCCAGGGCCGCGCACATCCCCGCATCGACGCTCGCGATCTGGAGCTACGCGGGCGTGGTCGTCGCCCTCGCCTGCGCCGAAGCCGGGCGCGAGCAGCTGTCGAGCGCCAACTACCCGTTGCGCAACACCATCGTCGCGATCTGCTGGGGGATCATGTCGGGATTGCCGTTCTTCCTGCTCGGCATGGCGACGATGCACCGGCCGGACCTCGGGCGGAGACTCACCTTGCGATCGCCCGCTGCCTATGCGGCGCTGATCGTGCTCGTGTTCGGCTATGCCCGCGTCATGCCGCTGAAGGCGGACACGATGTCGGCGGTGATCGCAGGCGGCATCCTCGCGATCCCGATCACGACCGGGATCATCGCGCTGTGCTCGCGCCGGCTGCACCAACGTTCGGCGCGGATCGACACGATCTGCAAGTCGTCGTTCACGGTGTACCTGGTCCACCATCCGATCGTCGTGATCCTCGGTACGCTGACGCACGACCTGCCGGTTGCCTGGTACCTCCACTATGCGCTGATCTGCACGATCACCGCGATGCTGTCGTTCGGCATCTGGTACGCCGCTCGAGACGTTCGCTACCTCAACCTGGCGATCGGCGCAGTCCGGCCCGGGAGACGGCGCCAGCCCGTGCTGGTTGCGACCGGACGCGCACCGGCAGCCTGACGCGCCGGGGCGAGCGGCCAATCGCCAAGCACGGCCGATCGCCAAGCGCCGCCGATCGCCAAGCGGCCGATCGAGCGAGCGCCCCGGCCGAACGCCCGACTGTTGTGCCTGCTTTTTCAGTGTCGTAATCGGTCCGACTGCCGCTACATCACCTACCATGCGGCATTCCGACCGGTCCGTGGACACGGGCGGCAGCCAGGGACGAGGACAGGTGGATATGCTCGCGACGGATCAGCTCGTTCTCGACCCGCAGGTGAGCGGATCGCTCGGCGAAACGCTCGTGTTGCGCGGCTCGATGGGCTCGCGGGACCTGCTGGTGTT
>DATLME010000063.1:0-4326 GCA_035537395.1 Sphingomonas sp.
CGAGATGGTGACCGTGGCCGAGGAGATGAAGCGCGCCAAGATGACGATGCCGCTGCTGATCGGCGGCGCGACGACGTCGAAGGTCCACACCGCGCTACGGATCGCGCCGGCCTATGATGGGCCGGTGGTGCATGTGCTCGACGCGAGCCGCGCGGTCGGGGTCGCGACGACCCTGGTAAGCGACACCGGGCGCGACAGCTATGTCGCGGGCGTTGCGGCGGATTACGAGGCCGTGCGGCTCTCGCGCGCCAACAAGGGACAGAACGACCTGCTGCCGCTCGCCGAGGCGCGCGCGCGCGGGTTTCCCACCGACCTGGCGCTGAAGGCCGCCCCCGCTGCCAAGCCCGGGGTGCATGTGTTCGACGACTGGGACTTGGCCGACCTGCGCCAATATATCGACTGGACGCCGTTCTTCCGCGCCTGGGAACTCGCCGGAACCTATCCTGCGATCCTCGACGACCGCATCGTCGGCGAAAGCGCGCGCGGGCTTCATCACGATGCCGAGGCGATGCTCGACCGGATCATCGCCGAGAAGTGGCTGACGGCGCGGGGCGTTGCGGGGCTGTGGCCGTGCCGGCGCGACGGTGACGATGTCGTGCTCGACGACGGCACCCGGCTGCCGTTCCTGCGCCAGCAGATCGCCAAGCGCGAGGGTCGCGCGAACATGTGCCTCGCCGACTTCGTCGATCCTGCGGGCGACTGGATCGGCGGCTTCGCTGTCGGGATCCACGGCATCGATGCGCACAGCGCGCGGTTCAGGGCGGGGCATGACGACTATAACGACATCCTGCTGAAGGCGCTTGCGGATCGGCTGGCCGAGGCGTTCGCCGAGGCGCTGCACCTCCACGTCCGCACCGATCTGTGGGGCTATGCCGCGGGCGAGCAGCTGACCAACGAGGCGCTCATCCGCGAACAATATCGCGGGATCAGGCCGGCGCCGGGGTATCCGGCGTGCCCGGAGCACTCGCTCAAGACCAGTTTGTTCGAGCTGCTCGACGCGACCGGCGCGACCGGGATCACGCTGACCGAGAGCTTCGCGATGCTGCCGACCTCTGCGGTGTCGGGCTTCTATTTCGGGCATGCGCAGGCGGAGTATTTCGGGGTGGCGCGGATCGGCTCCGATCAGGTCGCCGACTATGCCGCGCGACGCGGCGTGGACCTGCAACAGGCGCAACGCTGGCTGCGACCGAACCTGGATTGAGCGGTCCGCCCCACTGCCTGTCTGGCGGTGGGGCGGCCTCGGCTCACTTGGTGACGATCGTTACGCCATGTGTCGCCCAGTCGGCTTTGGTGAGGCAGAGTGTCTGCGGCAGCGACTTGTCCTTAGCGGACGTGAGGCTGGCCGAGCGCGGCATGCACAGCTTGCTGGTTTCATCCTTCAGCACGGTCGCGGGCACGGTAACGACACCCTTCTTGGCGGCGACGGCGGGCGAGAGGGTTGCCGTCATCGCAGCGGCGGCGAGCGAGAGCACGGCAGAGCGGCGAAAGGCGGAGTAGGTCATCGGTTGGTTCCCTTTGCAGATACGCTGGTGACACCATGCGGCGTCGATCGAATGACTGCATCAGCCGTGCCAAATGTGCGGAGCACGCACTTTCAATGACTTAGTATCGCACGGGAATGTAAGCCTGGCCAAATGCTAGCGCATCGCACCGATCCTTCGCACGACAAGCCGGAATGGACCGTCCCGTCACGAGACCGCTTCTTCCGGTGATCGTCGGATCGATCGCGGCTATCGTCGATCCAGGCGAGCCGAGGGGAAAGATCGTCATACACTTGTTCGCCATTTCGATTGCGGCGACCTTTGCAGCGCCGTTTACCGTGTCCGAAACCGGACGATCCTACCCGACGCTGCAGGCCGCAGTGTCCGCAATCGGGGCACGCACCGCAACGATCCTGATCGCGCCCGGCACCTATCGCCAGTGCGCGGTGCAGGCGGGCGGGCGGATCACCTACAAGGCGGTCACCGCGGGCACCGCCATCTTCGAGCGCGTCGCGTGCGAGGACAAGGCCGCGCTGGTGCTGCGCGGGCAGGGCGCGACGGTGGATGGGCTGGTGTTCCGCGGCTACCGCGTCCGCGACGGCAATGGCGCGGGGATCCGGTCCGAGACCGGCGACCTCACCGTGGTAGGGTCGGCATTTCTCGACAGCCAGCAGGGTATCGCCGGCGGCGCGCCCGCCGTGCAGCGCATCGTCATCGATCGCTCCAGCTTTGCCGGGCTCGGCCAATGCGACGAAGCACCCAACTGTTCGCACTCGATCTATCTCGGCAACCGCGGCAGCGTGACGATCATGCGGTCGCGGTTCGAACGCGGCACCGGGGGGCACTATGTCAAGCTGCGGGCGCCCAATGTCGCGATCGCCGACAATCGTTTCGACGACACGCGCGGCGTGAAGACCAACTACATGATCGACCTGCCCGAAGGCGCGACCGGATCGATCGTGCGGAACACCTTCGTGCAGGGGCTGCGCAAGGAGAACCGGTCGGCGCTGGTCGTCGTGGGGGCCGAGGCGCGGACCTATCGCTCGGCCGGTCTGCGGATCGCCGGCAACGACGCGCGGGTGTCGGCCGGGGACCGGAGCGCGCCGGCGTTCGTGGCGGATTATTCGCACGAGCGGCTGGCGCTGGGAGCGAACCGGCTGGGAGCGGGGGTGCGAGGGTTCGAGCTGCGGTAAATGCCCTGAATGTGTGTTCCCGTGGAGACGGGAACCCAGGGTAGGGTAGAGCAGAGCAACAATCGGTAGCGCGTGTCACCCTGGTCTCCCGCCTGCGCGGGATTACCGAAGTTAAGGGCGCACTAGCGCGGGCAGCTGTTCCCCAAGCCCGGATCCAGATCCAGGCAGCGTCCATCCAGCCCGCGCACCGGCAGGCCGATCGTCGCTGCCAGTGTCGGCACGATGTCCACGGTCTCGACCGACAAGGGCTGTTCGAACCCCGTCATTCCCTTGCGCCAGAACAGTACGGGCACCCGTCGGTCATAATCCCAGGGGCTGCCATGGGTTTCGACATAGCCGACGCCCGGCGTTTCGATCGACGTGATCCGCGGCTTCAGCAGCACCAGCAGATCGCCCGAACGCTCGGGATCGAACGACGCGCGGGCGCGCTCGATCAACGTCCAGGTTTCGGGAGGCGTGGTGGCGATCGGGGTCGCGGCAATCTGCGCCCGGGTGAACGCGGCGGCGACCTGGGGTTGGGCGACATAGAGCCGCTGTGCCTCCGCGAGCACGCGCGCCCGTGTCGCCGCCGGCAGCTTGTCATCGATATAGACGTCGCCCTCCGCAGCCACCAGCGGTGACGTCTTCAATCCGAGCCGTGTCGCGATGATCGCGCCCATCGCCTTGGTCTGGAGCGTGGGAGCGGCATGCGCCTCCATCGGCATGGCGCGTTGCTGCTGCCGCTCGGTCATGTCGTGCGCGCCGTGATCGGCGGTGAGCATGACCTCATAGTCAAGCCCCCAGCCATCCAGCGTCGCGAAGAACGAGCCCAGTGCGGCATCGAGCTGCTCCATCTGGATGCACATCTCGCTGCCCTGGGTACCGGTGCCATGACCGATATAGTCGGTCGCCGAGGCGCCGATTGCGATCAGATCGGTCTGCGCACCGCGGCCCAGCTTCATGTCCTGGATCAGCCCGGCGGCGATCGACAGCACCGCGGCGTCGCTCGCCGGCGATGCACGGAACGCCTTCAGGTCGCCCGCAGCGCGTTCGAACCGGCCCCGCCCGAGGCTGTGCGTGCCGACCGCGATCGTGCGATCCAGCGGCGCACACCAGGCCGGCAGCGGCAGCGCCGCCTGCGGCTTGGCGACCAGCGCGGCGACCGCAGCCTTGGCGCGGGTAACGACCGCGGGCTCGGCGCGCCCGGCATAGGTGACATAGGTCTTGCCGTCCCACCACCAGAGCTCGTCGACCTTGTGCCCGCCCATCATCACCGCGGCGCGATCCTTGCCCGCGACCGAGACCACGCGGCTGGCGGGATCCGCCGCCTTCATCATCTCGCCGAGCGTCGGCACCTTCAGATGCTTGTCGGAGACGGTGTAGCTGTCGTGCGTCGAGCCGGCGATATCCTCGTCCTCGGCACAATAGACGATCTTGTCGCTGCGCCCGATCCGCTGCTCGACCCAGTTGTTGGCGATGATCCCGGTTCGCGCGGGGCGCATGCCGGTGAGGATCGTGGAATGTCCGGGGCAGGTCTCGGTCGCGGCATGCCCCTGATACCCCGATGGGAAAACGGCGCCGCCGAGCAGCCGTGCAAAGCCGCCGCTGAAATGCTGGCGATATTGCTGGAACAGGTCGGCCGACAACTGGTCGACCGAAATCGCGACGATCAG
>DATLME010000064.1:0-3153 GCA_035537395.1 Sphingomonas sp.
GCGCGGCCAGCCGATCGCGCTTTCCGGCGATACCGGGTTCGCCGACCAGCCCGAGGTGCATTTCGAATTGCGCAAGGGACGCACCCCGGTCGACCCGCAGACGCAGTTGCGGCGTAGCTGAGCGATCGCACGAACATTCCACCCGGCGGCATCGCATGCTACCGGCGCGGCATCATGACCGAATTCGCTTCAGACCTACTCCGTACGCTCAGCGCGCGCGGCTATATCCACCAGACCACGGATGCGGCCGCGCTCGACGCGCTCGCGGCGAAGGCGGTCGTTCCCGGCTATATCGGCTTCGATCCGACCGCGCCCTCGCTCCATGTCGGCAGCCTGGTCCAGATCATGCTGCTGCGCCGGCTCCAGCAGGCCGGGCACAAGCCGATCGTGCTGATGGGCGGCGGTACCGGCAAGATCGGCGATCCGAGCTTCAAGGACGAAGCGCGCAAACTGCTCGCCGCGGACGGCATCGAGGCCAATGTCGCGTCGATCAAGCGGATCTTCGAGCGGTTTCTCACCTTCGGCGACGGTCCTAGCGACGCGGTCATGCTGGACAATGCCGAGTGGCTCGATGCGCTCGAATACATCCCGTTCCTGCGCGAGGTGGGGCAGCATTTCTCGGTGAACCGGATGCTGTCGTTCGATTCGGTCAAGCTGCGGCTCGATCGCGAACAATCGCTGTCGTTCCTCGAATTCAACTACATGATCCTGCAGGCCTATGATTTCCTGGAACTGTCGCGTCGGGCCGGGTGCCGGTTGCAGATGGGCGGATCGGATCAATGGGGTAACATCGTCAACGGTATCGAACTGGCGCGACGGATGGACGGCACCGAGGTGTTCGGGGTCACGACGCCGCTGATCACCACCGCGGACGGCGGCAAGATGGGCAAGACGATGGCGGGTGCGGTGTGGCTGCACGAGGACCAGCTGCCGCATTTCGATTATTGGCAGTTCTGGCGCAACACCGACGACCGCGACGTGGGCCGGTTCATGCGCCTGTTCACCGACCTTCCGCTCGACGAGATCGCGCGGTTGGAGGCGCTGGGCGGGGCGGAAATCAACGAGGCCAAGAAGATCCTCGCGACCGAAGCGACCGCGCTGTGCCGCGGGCGCGATGCCGCGCAGCAGGCCGCCGAAACCGCGCGACGCACCTTCGAGGAGGGTGCGGCGGGCGATACGCTGCCGCGAATCACGGCAGAGGGCGGCTCGATCGGGATCGTCGATGCGCTGATCGCGATCGGCTTCTGCGCTTCGCGTGGTGAGGCCCGCCGCCTGATTGCGGGCGGCGGTGCGCGGATCGACGGCGAACGGGTCAGCGACGAGGCGGCGGTGATCGCACTGGCGGGTACGCCGGTGCGGATTTCCGCGGGCAAGAAGCAGCACGGGATGATCGAACCGATCTGAACTTGTAAGTATCTGTAAACCGATCCTCCCTAATCCACCCTATAGTGATTGGGGCGATACTGCAGCCGATCGGCGGAGGAATGTGTGGCGCACGGGGCACTCAGGGGTACGCCAGACGATCGGGCCGAACCGCGCGAGGAGGTATATCATCGTACCCGCGCGACGCTGGCGGATCGTCGCCAGCTTTCGGTTCTCATCGTCAACATCTCGGCCAGCGGCCTGATGCTGCGCAGCGACGCGACGGTGGCGGTCGGCGAATGGATCCGGGTCTGGCTGCCGGGGATCGGTGAAATGACCGCGGCGGTCCGCTGGGCGCTCGGCGGGCGGATCGGCTGCCAGTTCGACCAGGCGATCCCGGCGACGCGATTGCATGCGGTTCTGGGGGCGTTGAGCCGGTGAGATAGCTGGCTTCTTCGGGGGACACGCTGAAGAGCAAGACGGAGCCACGCAGGATCGGCGCTTGCGGCTTCACCACTTCGTGGCCCCCTCCCCGTACCGGGGAGGAATTTAGCCTGATCTCAGCAGCGCTACGCCGGCATCGCGGTCGAAGAGGTAGAGCAACGTCCGCGCCGCCTGCCCCCGCGCCCCGGCGAGGCCGCCGTCGCGGTCGATCAGGAGACGGGCGTCGTCCTGGGCGCATTGCAGGAGGTCGGCGAGCATCTCCGGGGTCGCGAGCCGAAACGCCGCCTCGCCCGACTGGCGGGTGCCGAGCATTTCGCCCGCACCGCGTAGCCGCAGATCCTCTTCGGCGATGCGAAACCCGTCATTGGTTTCGCGCATCAGCGCGAGCCGCGCGCGAGAGGTCTCGCTCAGCGCCGAACCTCGGATCAGCAGGCAGATCGAGCGCCCGGTGCCGCGCCCCACCCGCCCCCGCAGCTGATGAAGCTGGGCGAGGCCGAAGCGATCGGCATGTTCGATCACGATCAGCGTCGCGTTGGGCACGTCGACCCCGACCTCGATAACCGTCGTCGCGACCAGCACGCCACGCTTTGCCGCCGAGAACTCGGCCATCACCGCGTCCTTTTCGGCGGGCTTCATCCGGCCGTGAACGAGCCCGACCTTGTCGCCGAACCGCGCCGACAGCGTTTCGGCGCGGGCTTCCGCCGCGGCGAGATCCGATTTCTCGCTCTCCTCGACCAGCGGGCAGACCCAATAGGCCTGGCCGCCGTCCGCGAGATGCCGGCCGAGCGCGTTGACGACGTCGTCGAGCCGATCCTCGGAAATCACGCGTGTCTCGATCGGCTGGCGGCCGGGAGGCATCTCGTCCAGCCGGCTGACGTCCATCTCGCCATATTGCGCAAGCGTCAGCGTTCGCGGGATCGGAGTCGCGGTCATCGCCAGCAGGTGCGGCGCGCGGCCCTTGTCCTGGAGCAGCATGCGTTGCGCGACCCCGAAGCGATGCTGTTCGTCGACCACGACGAGCGCGAGATCCTTGTAGGTCACTGCCTCCTGAAAAATCGCATGGGTGCCGATCAGGATGTCGATAGTCCCCGCGGCGAGGCCCATCAGCGTCGCCTCGCGGACGCGGCCCTTGTCGCGCCCGGTGAGCACCGCGATCTCGATCGGCAGACCCGACAGCGTCTTGCGCAGCGTCTCGTAATGCTGGCGTGCGAGGATCTCGGTCGGCGCGAGCAAGGCGCTCTGCCCGCCCGCCTCGACCGCGATCAGCAACGCCATTGCTGCGACGAGGGTCTTGCCCGAGCCGACATCGCCCTGGAGCAGCCGCAGCATCGGCGCTTCCTGCGCGAG
>DATLME010000065.1:0-2275 GCA_035537395.1 Sphingomonas sp.
TCCGTCACCCCGGACTCGTTCCGGGGTCTACCGAGCCACGGGCGGTCGCTCGCGAGGAAGAGTGGGTGCCGGAACGAGTCCGGCATGACGGGAAGCTGTCCTACACCCCCGAACCCGCCGAGGCAGCGCTCCACGCCGCGCTCGACGCCGCCGAACCCAGCGCAGCCGCCGCCATCGCGCGCGAGGATTTCGCCGCCGCGATGGCCGCGCTCGCGTCGCTCCGCGCGCCGATCGACGCGTTTTTCGAAGCCGTCACCGTCAACGACCCCGACCCGGTCAAGCGCACCGCGCGGCTCGATCTGCTCGCCCGGGCGCGCGACGCGGTCCACGGGGTCGCCGATTTCTCACGTATCGAGGGCTGAACGACCATGACGCAATATGTGTACCGGTTCGGCGGCGGCGTGTCGGATGGCGGCAAGGGCGACAAGAACCTGCTCGGCGGCAAGGGCGCCAACCTCGCCGAGATGGCGTCGATCGGCCTGCCGGTCCCCCCGGGGTTCACGATCAGCACCGCGATGTGCGCGACCTATTATGACGAGGGCGAGCAGTTCCCGCAGAGCCTTCGCGACGAGGTCGCAGCCGGCATCGCGCATATCGAGGGGATCACCGGCAAGCGCTTCGGCGACGCCGCCGATCCGCTGCTCGTCTCGGTCCGCTCGGGCGCGCGGGTGTCGATGCCGGGGATGATGGACACCGTCCTCAACCTCGGGCTGAACGACGCCACCGTCGAGGGGCTCGCCACCGCCAGCGGCGATCCGCGCTTCGCCTGGGACAGCTATCGCCGTTTCATCCAGATGTATGCCGACGTCGTCCTCGAACTCGATCACGACGCCTTCGAGGAAGCGCTCGAGATCGCCAAGGAGGACCGCGGCTATTATCTCGATACCGAACTCAGCGCCGACGATCTGAAGGCGCTCGTTGCCGAGTACAAGGCGCTGGTCGAAAAGCAGTGGAACAAGCCGTTCCCGCAGGACGTCCATGATCAGCTCTGGGGCGCGGTCGGCGCGGTGTTCGGCTCGTGGCAGTCCGAACGCGCCAAGGTCTATCGCCGGCTGAACGACATCCCCGCCGACTGGGGCACCGCGGTCAACGTCCAGGCGATGGTGTTCGGCAACATGGGCGACACCTCCGCCACCGGGGTCGCCTTCACCCGCGATCCGGCAAAGGGCGACCGCGCCTATTACGGCGAGTTCCTGATCAACGCGCAGGGCGAGGACGTCGTCGCCGGCATCCGCACCCCGCAATACCTCACCAAAGCCGCGCGCGAGGAGGCCAACGCCAAGCCGCAGTCGATGGAAGAGGCGATGCCCGAGGTTTACGGCGAGCTTGCCGCGGTGTTCGACCGGCTCGAGACGCATTACCGCGACATGCAGGACATCGAGTTCACGGTCGAAAAGACCAAGCTCTGGATGCTCCAGACCCGCAGCGGCAAGCGCACTGCCAAGGCCGCGCTCAAGATCGCGGTCGACATGGCGAGCGAAGGGCTGATCACCCGCGAGGAAGCGATCGCGCGGGTCGATCCGATGGCGCTCGACCAGCTGCTCCACCCGACGCTCGATCCCGACGCGCATCGCGACGTCATCGCCAAGGGCCTGCCCGCCTCGCCGGGTGCGGCCTCGGGCACGGTCGTGTTCGACGCCGACACCGCCGAAAAGCGTGCCGCCGCGGGCGACGCGGTGATCCTCGTCCGTACCGAGACCAGCCCCGAGGACATCCACGGCATGCACGCCGCCAAGGGCATCCTCACCGCGCGCGGCGGCATGACCAGCCACGCCGCGGTCGGCGCGCGCGGCTTGGGCCGGCCCTGCGTTGCGGGTGCCGGCACCTTGTCGATTGCCATCAAGGCGCGCGTCATGCGCGTCGGCGAGCGCATCGTGAAGGAGGGCGACGTCCTCACCATCGACGGTACCACCGGCGAGGTGATGGTCGGCGCGGTCGAGACCGTCCAGCCCGAGCTGTCGGGCGATTTCCAGACGCTGATGCTCTGGGCAGACGGCGTCCGCCGGCTGAAGGTTCGCGCCAATGCCGAGACCCCGCTCGACTGCCGCACCGCGCGCGAGTTCGGCGCGGAGGGGGTCGGGCTGTGCCGCACCGAGCACATGTTCTTCGACGCCGCGCGGATCACCGCGGTCCGCCAGATGATCCTGGCATCGGACGAGAGGGGCAGGCGGGTCGCGCTCGAAAAGCTGCTGCCCGAACAGCGCAGCGACTTTGCCGAGATCTTCGAGGTGATGGCCGGGCTGCCGGTAACGATCCGGCTGCTCGATCCGCCGCT
>DATLME010000066.1:0-8339 GCA_035537395.1 Sphingomonas sp.
GATGCCCGCGCTCTCCCCGACGATGGAAGAGGGCACGTTGGCCAAGTGGCTCGTGAAGGAAGGCGATAGCGTCAAGTCCGGCGACATCATGGCCGAGATCGAGACCGACAAGGCGACGATGGAGTTCGAGGCGGTCGACGAAGGCACGATCGGCAAGATCCTGGTCGCCGAAGGCACCGACAACGTGAAGGTCGGCACCGTCATCGCCACGTTGAGCGAGGATGGCGAGAGCGACGCCCAGGCACCTGCTTCCCCGGCGGCGGCTGCCGAACCCGCCAGCGAGACGCCGTCCGACCAGAAGGCCGAACCCGCGCTCCCTGACGCGCCCAAGAAGGCCGAAACCGGAACCACGCAGCTGATCGCCGCCACCGAGAACAAGGGTCGGATCGATCCAGCGGTTCCAGCAGGCACCGAGATGGTCAAGATCACGCTTCGCGAGGCGCTTCGCGACGCGATGGCGGAAGAGATGCGCCGCGACGACCGCGTCTTCGTGATGGGCGAGGAGGTTGCGCAGTATCAGGGCGCGTACAAGGTGACCCAGGGGCTGCTCGACGAGTTCGGCGATGCGCGCGTGATCGATACGCCGATCACCGAATACGGCTTTGCCGGCGTCGGCACCGGCGCGGCGATGGGCGGGCTGCGTCCGATCGTCGAATTCATGACCTTCAATTTCGCGATGCAGGCGATCGATCACATCGTCAATTCGGCGGCGAAGACCAACTATATGTCGGGTGGGCAGATGCGCTGCCCGATCGTGTTCCGCGGTCCCAACGGCGCGGCATCGCGGGTCGGCGCGCAGCATTCGCAGAATTACGCGCCATGGTATGCCAGCGTCCCCGGCCTGATCGTGATCGCACCCTATGACGCAGCCGACGCCAAGGGGCTGCTGAAGGCCGCGATCCGCACCGAGGATCCGGTCGTCTTCCTCGAAAACGAACTGCTCTACGGCCGCACCTTCGAAATTCCCAAGCTCGACGACTGGGTGCTCCCGATCGGCAAGGCTAGGACGATGCGCGAGGGCAAGGACGTGACGCTGGTCAGCTATTCGATCGGGGTCGGGCTGGCGCTCGAAGCCGCCGAAACGCTGGCAGGCGAGGGGGTCGATTGCGAAGTGATCGACCTGCGCACGCTGCGCCCGCTCGACAAGCAGGCGGTCCTCACAAGCCTGGCCAAGACCAATCGGCTGGTGGTGGTCGAGGAAGGCTGGCCGACCTGCTCGATCGCGTCGGAGATCATCGCGATCTGCATGGAGGAGGGCTTCGACGATCTCGACGCGCCGGTCCTCCGCGTGACCGACGAGGACGTGCCGCTCCCCTATGCCGCCAACCTGGAAAAGGACGCGCTGATCAGCGCCGCGAAGATCGTCGCCACCGTCAAGAAGATCGTCTGAACGAATGGCGGCGTGGGTCTCGGCTCGGGGCTCCGTTACGCCGGGAGCCTCCGCTTCGGGGGTGCGCGTCAGAGTCCGCTCGGGCTGGTGCAGTTCGACTTGGGCGGAAAGCGGCTATCGGGTGACGGGGTCTGGAACTGGCTGCTGCGCGCGCGGAAGATCGCGGTCCGCGTGAAGGCGGTGCTGAGGTTGAGCCACTGGAACGGGACGCGGCTGAACACCGGCTGGTAATCATACGTGACCTGGACGTGGTACATGATCTCGTCGAGCGGCAGCACCCGGGCGACCGGTAGAGCCGCGATCGCGTTGTTCGTCGCGCAGCCCAGCAGCGGCGCGGCAACGACGTGATTGCCGTCGAAACGCTGCCACAGGAAACGGTTCTCGACGATGTTGTCGTTGTTGATATCGGTGCCCTTGACGCTGGAGATCACGACGCGGCCATGCGTCCTGAGGTCGAAGGGGTGAGCGGTGAGGTCGATCGCGCTGAACAGGTCGTAGATCTGCGCCTCGGTCGCGCCGATCGCGCCGACCCCGCTCTGCGCGACGAGGTCGGCGGTCATCGCTGCGAGCCGCTGGGTGCGATTGTTGGCGAGCACGTAATTGGCGGTTTCGATGGCGGTCAGCACGAAGCCGAGAAACAGCGGTAGCATCAGCCCGAATTCGAGCGCCGCCACTGCCCGCCGGCTGTGTACCAGCGAACAGCGCATCCAGTGCGCGGCGCGAGCGCGCGTCACGCGCCGGTCCTTACGACGGCTTCGTTGCGCACCACCGTCGTCGCCCGCAGTTCGATCGCGCTACCCACTGCCCACTCGGCACCGAGGAAGCCGAACAACACCTTTTTGGGGAAGATCGCCGTCAAGCCGACGACGTCGCCCGGTCCGCCCATGGTGCCGGCGATCGGGGTAGCCCCGTCCCACCGGCCATTGGCGTTGCGATCGACATAGGGTTCGCCGAGCCCGTAGTGGCCGTTGCGATCATAATCGGTGTAGGCCTCGGGATAGGCGGTCGTGAAATCCCGATAGACCGTCGACCGGATCGTGATTGCCCGGCCATCGGCGGTGGGGAACGGCCGCATTGCGCGCAGGATGCTCGTGCGCATCGTCTCCTCGCGCTGGGCGGTGCCGGTCTCAAGCGAGGCCGTCGCCGCACGCGCCGCCTCGATCACCGCGCCTTCCAGAACCATCCGCGCGAAGATCATGTGCCCGAGCTCGATCGAGCCGCAGATCAACGTCAGCAGACCGGGCAGCAGCACCGCGAATTCCACCGAGGTGACGCCGTCGCGGCGGAGCCGGAGCAGTCGCGCGTTCATTGGACGAGGTGCAGGTCGACGAGTTCGGAGGCGACATCCTCGAACGCGGCGTTGAGCTCCTCGGCGTTGCTGGTCTGGTAGACCCGCCCCGGGGCGCAGCGATTGAACGCGTCGTCCACCTCGGCGCTGTTGGCGACGAGCGCGATAATGTAGATTTCCGGGGCATTGATTTCGCGCTGGATGTTCGCGCAGGTCTTGGCGAAGCGGCGCAGCATCTGCGTCTCGGTCTGTGCTTCGTCGGACGCGATGCTGTTGGCGCCGTTGCGGGCATCGGCCCAGCGGCCGTACCAGGTGAAGGTCCGGTTATAATAGCCGTTCTGCAACTCGGTGACCGCATTCAGGCCGTCGGTCATGAACACCAGCGCGCGGCGTGCGGTCTCGTTGCTGACGCCGCTCGGGCGCGGACGGACGAACTTGTCGTCGCGGACCAGTAGCCGATAGCCCCACAGCAAGCCGCTATGGTGGATCGTCCCGTTGGCCGGATACAAGGCCGCGTTCTTGTCTCGAATATAGCTGACATATTCCGCGCGGGTCCGGTCGTAGCGTACCGGCATCGCCGCTTCGGGGCACTGCCAGTTCGGGCTCGGCATCGGCGTGATGTCCTGGTTGATGTCCTGGACGCGCCCGCCGTCCGGGTTGATCGCTGCGGTTGTCGGAGCGAGCCAGTAACTCCGTCCGGTTACCGGGTCGGTCGCCGTGTAATTGGGAATGCGGCGCCAATCGACATACCAGGTGGCCGCCAGTCGGTCTCCGCTCGCGGGTGCGTAATAGCCGTTGTTGGTCAGCCGAATGACGTCGTCGTCGGCGGCTGCGGCGCCGTTGTTGAGCCCGATATAATAGTCGTAGAGGTACGACCGATAGGCTGCGCTGTTCGCGAGATGGTCCGCGCGACTGGTGCCGGCGACGCTGATGTCGAGCCGGTAGAGATTGTTGCGCTGCTCGGTCCCGGTCCCCGGCAAGCGATAGAAGGTGCTCGCCGGATTGGCCCGTTGTGCAGCATCCGCCGCGTTCGCCGCAAGCGCGGGCACGTACATCGGCGGCACGAAGAACGGATCGACCGCAGGCGCGCCATTCTCTCCCGGCAGCGTGCGCGTCAGATCCCACGCTCCCGGCTCCGACACCGTGCGGTCCGCGCTGACGTCGCGAACCGTGCGGTCGTTCATCACGCAGCCTTTCCAATGATACGGATTGTCAGGCCAGGATCCGCCACCCAGCACCGCCCCGCTGGTGAAGCCGTCGAGCGGCGCGATACTCCCCGGCTGTGCCGTCGCGAGCAGGCTGCCGACATTCACGGTAACGTCGTAGGGAACGAAACCGATCGCCAGGTCCCGTCGCTGGGTCGATCCCTGGAACAGGATATCGACGAAGCTGGTTGCCGATTCCTTCAGCGCAGTGATCCGCGTCCGGCCCGCCGACAGATTGTCCCGCATCGAACCCGTGTTGTCGAGTACGACCATGACCTCGAGCGGGCGTGGCTGGAGCTCCGCGCGCGCGCTGGCTTCGAGTGACTGCTCGCGAATGCCGAACATCCGCATGAACGTCATCGGCAAGGTCACCCGCGCCGAGATCGTTGTGGTGTTGATCGTGTCGACGATCGCATAGCGTTGGGTGACGACGATGTCGGACACGCCCATATAGGGCGGCGTGCGCGGAAAATTTCCCTCGAAATACGCGTTCGCCTGCGCCGTTCGCGACTTGGCCGTACCGTCGGTGGACCCGAAGGAGCGGGCTCCGGCGAGCGCCGCGGCGTCGACTCCGGCCTGAAGCTGCGATTTGACGATGTACATGCGGCCGATGTCGATCGCTGCGCCGAGCGCCGCGATGCAGGGGATCAGGCCGGCCGTCATCATCGCGATCGCGGAGCCACGCGGGTCGTGCCGCAGGCCGGCGACATGTCCGCGCAGAAGATGATACATGCCGCATATGGACGGGATCGCAGGCACTCGCTTTCTCCGATACGGCCGACGCTCGGTCGGCCGAACAGAATGCGATCTAGTTTCGGTCCGTTAAGATGACGTTACCTGCCGAACAGGAGCTTGTGACTACCGATGAGTAAAAGACATCTAGCAAATAGTACGCTAGACGACGCTTATGTGCAGGAAAGGCAATTGATATTATCCTATGCTCCTGCCGAAGAGCGTTCGGCGCTGGCTTTACTGTTATCGCTCGATGATCTACTTGGCGTAATCGCCCGAACGACGCGGGATGTCTTGATCGCGCAGATGCGCCTGACGTGGTGGTATCATGCGCTGGTCGCGCTCGACACCACGGCGCCGCCCGCCGAACCGCTGCTGCGCGGGCTTGCCGCCGAACTGATCCCGCGTGGCGTGTCCGGATCGGATCTGGCGCGGCTCGTCGGCGGCTGGGAAACCTTGCTGGAAGACGAGCCTTCGCTCGAGGTCATAGCCGAGGAGCGCGGCGCGGTGCTGTTCGCAGCGGCGGCGACCCTGCTCGGCGCGCCCTTGCCGAGCGTTGCAGCCGGCCCGGGCTGGGCGCTATCGGAAGTGGCGGTTCACAGCCTCGATCCCGCGCTTGCACGACGTGCGCGGAACGACGCGCGCAGCCGTCTCGATCGGATCATGGATGCGCGCTGGCCGGCCAGCTTGCGGGCACTGGGCGCCTTGGCCTTGCTCGCCCGCTTTGACGTGTCCGCAACACCGCCCCCAGTGGCGGGTCCCCGCAGGATCGCTCGGCTCGCCTGGCACAGGGTCACCGGCCGCTAGCGTGGGGAGGCATCGATAAGCGCCAGCACCGTGCGCCGGGTCGCTTGTTATCGCAGGCGCTTTGCATAGCGTCGAGCCCTCCAGAGGATCGGGGCGAGGAGAGGTAGACGATGTGGCGCTATGTTGCGGGTGGTAGTGCGGTGGTGGCGATCGTCGCGGCTGCCGGATTGATCGTAGCCCGCGGTGACGGTGGGCAGACCGGGAACGAGACCGGGCTGCTTGCGGTACCGGCTGGCGTCGAGGCATCGACGAGCGCGCTGCCCGACAGCGCGCCCGAGGCTACCCCACAGACCCGCGAACGTCGCCGGTTCTCGCGGTACGACAAGGATCGCGACGGCGGCGTGACCCGCGACGAATATCTGGCGCAACGGCGGAAGGCCTATGCGAGGCTCGACAGCGACGGTGACGGGCGGCTGTCGTTCGACGAATGGGCGATCAAGGCGACCACCAAGTTCGCCGGCGCGGATCGCGATAAATCGGGCAGCATGAACCGCGCCGAGTTCGCGACCACCGCGGTCACCCGGAAACCGGCTCCGCGTAACTGTCCGCCGGCACGCTCGTCGGCTGCGCCCGATGAGGAGGGGTAAGCCAGTCCGCAAGCGCGCCACGTGCGCGGTCGGTGTACATACGCTTGCGGTCCGCCTTTTTGGTCCGGCCGGCGATCGGCGGGAACAGCCCGAAGTTTACGTTCATCGGCTGGTAGGTCGCGGCTTCCGCGCCGCCGGTGATGTGCCCGAGCAGAGCGCCGAGCGCGGTCTCGACCGGCGGTGCCGGAAGCGCGGCCCCGCGCAGTTCGGCCGCCGCGAATTGTCCTGCCAGCAGGCCGATCGCGGCGCTTTCGATATAGCCTTCGCAGCCCGTGATCTGACCGGCAAAGCGGAGATGCGGATGCGAGCGGAGCCGCAGTGTTTCGTCGAGCAGGTCGGGCGAGCGGATGAAGGTATTGCGGTGGAGCCCGCCAAGCCGCGCGAACTCGGCGTTCTGCAATCCGGGAATGGTGCGGAACAGGCGGACCTGCTCGGCGTGCTTCAACTTGGTCTGGAACCCAACGATGTTCCACAGGGTGCCCTGCGCATTGTCCTGCCGAAGCTGGACGACGGCATAGGGCCAGCGGCCGGTTTTCGGATCGTCGAGCCCGACCGGCTTCATGGGTCCGTAGCGCAGGGTGTCGACGCCGCGCTCCGCCATTACTTCGATCGGCATGCAGCCGTCGAAATAGGGCGTGTCTTTTTCCCATTCCTTGAATTCGGACTTCTCGCCCTCGATCAGCCCGGTGTGGAAGGCGAGATACTCGTCCCGGGTCATGGGGCAGTTGATATAGTCCTTGGTCTCGCCCTTGTCCCAGCGCGAGGCGAACCAGGCGGTTTCGAGGTCGATCGACTCGCGGTGGACGATCGGCGCGAGCGCATCGAAGAAGGCGAGCGCCTCGCGCCCGGTAGCATCGCCGATCGCCTCTGCCAGCAAGGCGCCGGTGAGCGGACCGGTGGCGATGATGGCGGGCCCGGCGGGCAGCGTGTCGATGCGCTCGCGAACCAGCTCGATGTTGGGATGATCGACGATCGCCTGGGTGACGCTCGCCGAAAACTCGTCTCGATCGACCGCGAGTGCTGAGCCCGCGGGGACACGATGGCGATCGGCCTGGCGCATGATCAGCGAATCGAGGGTGCGCAGTTCTTGATGGAGTAGCCCGACCGCGTTGCTCTCGGCATCGTCCGAGCGGAAGCTGTTCGAACAGACAAGCTCCGCGAGCCCGTCGGTCTGGTGAGCCGGGGTGGCATCGCCGCCGCCGCGCATCTCGGACAGCCGCACGCGCGCGCCTGCCTCGGCTAGTTGCCAGGCGGCTTCGGATCCGGCGAGCCCGCCGCCGATGATATGGATGTCGTGAGTCATGACCGCGTCGATACGCTGCCGCGCTTGCCCTGTCAGGTCCGCAATCCCACCTGACCTCGATGACGATCTATACGATAGGCTATGAAGCCACGACGATGGCCGAGTTTCTTGCAGCGCTGGCCGGCGCCGGGGTGACCCGCGTCATCGACGTGCGCGCACTGCCGCTGTCGCGCCGGCCGGGCTTCTCCAAATCGTCGCTCGCCGCGAGCCTGAACGAGGCCGGGATCGACTATGTGCACCTGAAGGCGCTCGGCACGCCGAAGCGCGGGCGCGACGCGGCCAAGAAGGGCGACGTTGCGACGCTGGAGGCGGTGTATGCGGAGCAGCTCGAATTGCCCGAGGCGCAGGCCCAGGCCGCGATCATGCTCGGCCTCGCCGCAGAAAAGCCGAGCGCGCTGCTTTGCTTCGAACGCGACCCCTGCCATTGCCACCGTACCCTGCTGCTGAAGGCGGTGGGCAAGGGGGTCGAGGTCGTCGACCTCTACGCGTGACGTGCGGGGACGAGTAGATGGCGTGGCTGATCTTGATTGCGGGTGGGCTGTTCGAGGTCGGGTTCACGACCTGTCTTCGCTATGCCGAGGGGTTCCGCAACGTGCCGTGGACGATCGGCTTTCTCGTGTCGGTCACGCTCAGCATGGGCCTGCTTGAGCTGGCGTCGCGTTCGATCCCGATGGGCACTGCCTATGCGGTGTGGACCGGCATCGGCGCGATCGGCACCGTGCTGGTCGGGATGCTGGTTTTCGGCGAGCCCGCGACCGCCGTTCGCGGGCTGCTGATCCTCGGCATCGTGGCGTGCATCGCCGGGCTGAAGCTTACCGCGGGGTGATGTTTGCGGGGGCGTCGGGAGCCGGGACTTGGTGCTCGTCCAGCCCAATGTTGGGCAAATCGCCAGCCCAGCCCGTTTTGCCTGACTTGTTCCGGCATCCACCCGTCCGCGTGCCGCCGGCCCCTGGTTCGCGGTACGGTGGACCCCGGAACGAGTCCGGGGTGACGGGTTCGGGGTCGTGACCACTAGGCGCCGGTATTG
>DATLME010000067.1:0-2353 GCA_035537395.1 Sphingomonas sp.
CTCTACATGACCGGCTGGCTGGTCGCCGATCAGCTGGCCGACGCGGACGATCATGGCGCCGAACAGGTGCTGGTGACCGCGGCATCGAGCAAGACCGCATTGGGCTTCGCGCACGCCATGCGCGAGCGCGACGAACGGCCCGACCTCGTCGCGCTGACCTCCGCCCGCAACGCCGCGTTCGTGAAGGCGACCGGGCTGTACGACCGGATACTCCTCTATTCCGACATCGCGAAGCTCGATGCGGAGATGTCGAGCGCGCTGGTCGATTTCGCCGGGAACGCCGCCGTCACGCGCACCATCCACGAACGGTTCGGCGACGCGCTGGCGCTCAGTCTCGTGGTCGGGGTGACGCATTGGGACGTGCCTCGCGATGCTCGGCCACTGCCGGGGCCACGTCCTGCAGGCTTCTTCGCGCCGGCGCGCATGGACAAGCGGACCGGTGAATGGGGGCCGGGCGCGCTGCGCGATCGGATCGCCGGCGCCTGGAGCCGTTTCATGGTGGACGTGCGCGGACTGACGCAGATCGACCAGCGGGAAGGCGGCACGGCGGCGCTTGCCGGCTATCGCGACGCGGTCGAAGGCCATGCCGACCCGCGAACCAGCCTCGTCGTCGGCCGCTGAGCAGGGGCGCCTAGCAGGGGAGAGCGATAGCGTCGGTTGACCCCGCCGCCCGGCGCTCGCTATCGGCGCAGTCACCGAGGAGATTGCGCGAATGAAGAAGATCTATGCCGATGCCGCCGCCGCACTCGACGGGGTGTTGTTCGACGGGATGACGATCTGCGCGGGTGGCTTCGGGCTTTGCGGGGTTCCGGAACGGCTGATCGACGCGATCCAGGCGGCGGGCACCCGTGATCTGACGATCGCCAGTAACAATGCCGGCATCGACAATGAAGGGCTCGGCAAGCTGCTGCGCAGTCGCCAGGTCAGGAAGATGATCTCGTCCTATGTCGGCGAGAACAAGGAGTTCGAGCGGCAGTATCTTTCGGGCGAACTCGAGGTCGAATTCTGCCCACAGGGTACGCTCGCCGAACGCTGCCGCGCTGGCGGCGCGGGGATCCCCGGCTTTTACACCAAGACCGGTGTCGGCACGCAGGTCGCCGAGGGCAAGGAAACCAAGCTGTTCGACGGTGAGGAATTCATCCTCGAACGCGGGATCCGCGCCGGCCTGTCGATCATCAAGGGGTGGAAGGCGGACGAGACCGGCAACCTCATCTTTCGCAAGACCGCACGCAACTTCAACCAGCCGATGGCGACCGCAGGGAAGATCTGCGTCGCCGAAGTCGAGGAGATCGTCCCGGTCGGCTCGCTCGATCCCGACGCGATCCACTTGCCGGGCATCTACGTCAACCGGATGATCCTGGGCGCGCCCTACGACAAGAAGATCGAGTTCCGCATGGTCCGCACGAGGGAGGCAGCATAATGGCTTGGGATCGCAACCAGATGGCGGCGCGCGCGGCGATGGAATTGCGCGACGGCTATTACGTCAATCTCGGCATCGGCATTCCCACGCTGGTCGCCAACAACATTCCCGCGGGGATGACGGTGACCTTGCAGTCCGAGAACGGCATGCTCGGGATCGGACCCTTTCCCTATGAGGGCGAGGAGGACGCCGACCTGATCAATGCGGGCAAGCAGACGATCAGCGAACTGCCCTCGTCGGTATATTTCTCGAGCTCGGACAGCTTCGCGATGATCCGCGGCGGGCACATCGACCTGACCGTGCTCGGGGCGATGGAAGTTGCGGAGAATGGCGACATCGCCAACTGGATGATTCCCGGCAAGATGATCAAGGGCATGGGCGGCGCGATGGATCTCGTCGCCGGCGTCAAGAAGATCATCGTGGTGATGGAGCACACGTCCAAGAACGGCGATCCCAAGTTCATCCCGTCATGCACGCTGCCGCTGACCGGCAAGAACGTGGTCGACATGATCGTGACCGATCTCGCGGTGTTCCAGCGCGACGATCACCAGTCGCCGTTCCGGCTCATCGAGACCGCTCCCGGCGTCACCGCCGACGAGGTCGCGGCAAAGACCACGGCGGCATACGCGGCATGACGGCGCTTGCCGGCCGCTGAGCGGCTCACGGCGACGCAGCAAGGGTGCTCCCGCGACGCTCGCCTGGTTTTCCGACGGGATCGAGCGCGCGGGCATGTACGGCCCGCGCGCGGGTACACACCCGCCTGACTTGACCGCGCGACAAGGCCGGCGCCCGAGGATGCTGCAGGGCTTTGAATAGACCGGCGATTGCAGTAACCCGAATCCATGCCCGCTCCTGCGCGAACGCTTTACGAGAAGATCTGGGACGCGCACGTCGTCGAACGGCGCGACGACGGCACCTGCCTGATCTATATCG
>DATLME010000068.1:0-2435 GCA_035537395.1 Sphingomonas sp.
ACTGAAGATGCTCAAGACTTCACGCGCCTCACGCAGGCAGCTGGCGGCCGGCGGTACGATCGTGTCGCTGCTCGTCGTCGCCGGCCTGGGGCTGACCGCCTCGGGTACCAGCGCGGCGACCGCGCTCGACGGCGTCAGTGCTGCGGTCACCGCCGAGTTGCAGGCTGCGGTCCCACCCGCGCCGGCCGCGCCAACGGCGCCGGTCGCGCCGGTCGCCCCCGCCGCCCCGGACCGTAAGGCAGTGCGGCCGGCAGCACCGACGCCGCCGGACGCGCCCGTGCCGCCAGCTCCACCCACACCACCCGAGACCGCCGCCGACGACGATGTCAGCACGACGGTGACGCGGGACGGCAGGCACATCCGCAAGCATGTCGTGCGGATCCGCGACGGCAAGCTGGTCGACGACCGGGTCGTCCTCGCCGACGTGCCCGAGATCGACGAACGGACCTGCCGTGCGGGCAAGGACGGTTCCGACAAGCAACTCGTGCTGCACAGCCGCGAGGGCAAGAAGCGGGTGATGATCATCTGCACCAACCGTATCGAACGGGTCGCGGCCGAGGGCGCGGCGATCGCAGCCAACAGCAAGGACATCGAGCGCCATGCGTTGGAGAGCGCGCTCGCGGGCCTGCGGAGCGCGCATGCCAGTATCGCCGCGAACCACGCACTGACCGGTGCAGAGCGCGCCCGGGCGCTGGCCGGAATCCAGGAAGGCCTGGCCGAACTCCAGGCGGATCTCGCCAAGGCACGCTGAACGGCTTGCGCGGTCGGGCGCGAACCGCCATCTGCGGACGATGGCCGAGCACCCGACCGGTATCCCGATCCAGCTCGAGCCGCTCGTCGCGCGGGTGCTCGCGCCCAATCCGTCGCCCTATACCTTCAGCGGCACCCAGACCCATCTGGTCGGCACCAGCGACCTGGCGGTGATCGATCCGGGGCCGGCCGACGCCGCCCATCTCGATGCGCTCGTTCGCGCGATCGACGGGCGGCGGGTCAGCGCGATCGTGATCACCCACCACCATCGCGACCACAGTCCCGCGGCCATCGCGCTGCAGGCGGCGACCGGCGCGCCGATCGTCGGTGCCGCGGCGTTCGCACTCGCCGATGCGGGTCCCCGCGCGGACGCGGCGTTCGATCCGACCTATGTGCCCGATCGCGTGCTTGGGGAGGGGGATGTCGTGAGCGGAGAGGGCTGGACGCTGGAAGCGCTGGCAACGCCCGGGCACACGTCCAATCATCTCGCCTTCGCGTTGCGCGAGACCCGGGCGTTGTTCTCGGGCGATCACGTGATGGGCTGGTCGACGACGGTGGTGTCGCCGCCCGACGGCGACATGGCCGCCTACATGGCTAGCCTCGCCAAGCTGATGGCGCGCGACGACCGGGTCTATTATCCGGGACATGGAGAGGCGGTGGAGAACCCGCAACGGCTGGTGCGCGGGCTGCTCGGACATCGCAAGCAGCGCGAGGGGCAGATCCTGCGGCTGCTTCGCGACACGGCCCACGACATCCCGGCGATGATCGCGCGGATGTATGTCGGGCTGGATCAGCGGCTGGTGCCCGCGGCGGAGCGATCGGTGCTGGCCCACCTCTACGACCTGCGGAACCGTGGTTTGGTGGCGGAGGAGGGCGCGCAATGGCACATCGCGGCAGGCTGATCGCGCTGCTGGTCGTCGCGCTGGCGATCATCGGCGGCGTCCTGGTGTGGCGATCGCAGCAGCGCGCCGAACGTGCCGAACTGGAGGCGGGGCTCGCCTCCGCACGGGTGCTGGAAAGCGTGTTCGAGCGGACCGCGAAGCTGCAGGTGGCGACGCTGACGGGGCGGGCGCAGGCCGCGTCGGTCGACGGCGGCTGGATCGAGGCACGCCAGGTGACCCGCGCGCCGTTCACCGCCGTCTACACGATCGACCTGCAGGGTATCGACGCCGCCGATTACCGCTGGAACGCGCGCGATCGGATCATGACGGTGCAGATCCCTCGCGTCGTGATGGGCCGTCCGTCGGTCGACATGACGAAGGCCGACGTCAGGCAAAGCGGCATCTGGATCAGCCGGCGGGCAGGGCAGAACCTCCAGCGCACCGCCGTGACGCGGCTCCACGCCGTGGCCACGCGCGAGGCGAGCAAGCCGGAAAAACTGGAGCAGGCGCAGCAGGCGGCGCGCGCCGCGGTCGAACGGCTGATCGCGGCGCCACTCGCGGCCGCCGGCTATGATGGCGTGCGCGTGGTGGTCCAGATGCCGGGAGAGGCGAAGCCCGCCGCGCTGTCCACCGAACAATGGGACGTGTCGCGCTCGCTCGACGAAATTTATCGTGACGCCGCAGGAGCTTGACGGGACGACTTGATCGCACAATCGGCACGGGCCATTTGGTGATCATGAAACCAACGACCAGCCTCGTCGGGCTCGACCTGCGCGCCGAAATCGATCGTCTCCGCAAGGAGCG
>DATLME010000069.1:0-5563 GCA_035537395.1 Sphingomonas sp.
CATCGTCGGGGTAGCCGACATACCGCTGCCGACGGTGATCGGGATCGGGTTCCTGCAATGCCTGTCCATGATACCCGGGGTCAGCCGGTCCGGCGCGACGATCCTCGGCGCCTTGTCGCTCGGCGTGGAACGCCGGACCGCTGCGGAATTCTCCTTCTTTCTCGCAATCCCGACGATGCTCGGCGCAAGCGCCCTCGAACTGATCAAGAACAGCGATTCGCTGACCAGCGGCCGCGGTGTCGGCATCGGCGCGATCGCGCTCGGGTTCGCGGTGTCTTTCGTGGTGGCGCTGCTCGTCGTGCGGTGGTTCGTGGGGATCGTCACCAAGCACGGCTTCGTGCCGTTCGCCTGGTACCGGATCGGGGCAGGATCGCTGGCGTTGCTGCTGCTCCATTTTGGATAGGACCGAACCGGACCCGACTGCAGGCTAATCGAATACGTAAGCAAGGGCTGCAGCGCCGAAGCTGCAATTCTACGTAAGCTTTACTTACCTAATCGCACGTTTGTACGTGACTCGATCGGCACGAGCACCTATGCGGCCCTTGGAGGCTGGCATGGCAGACGATTCATTGCTCAAGTTCGTGGATCGGGAGCAGGCCTATCCGGGCAAGCGTACTGCAAACGATCGCGCCGATGATTTTCGCGAGATCGCCGATCGCTATGCGGTCGTCGCAGCCGAAGATCAGGCCGGGCGCTGCTCGCAATGCGGCGTGCCCTATTGTTCGGTGCACTGCCCGCTGCACAACCATATCCCGGACTGGCTGCGCCTCACGGCGGAGGGCAGGCTGCGCGAGGCCTATGAGCTGAGCAACGCCACCTCGACGATGCCCGAGATCTGCGGCCGCATCTGCCCGCAGGACCGACTCTGCGAAGGCAATTGCGTGATCGAGTTCTCCGGGCACGGGGCGGTCACGATCGGCTCGGTCGAGCGCTTCATTACCGACACGGCCTGGGAGAATGGCTGGGTCGAGCCGCTGGTGCCGGGCCCGGCACGTGGCGCCTCGGTCGGTGTGATCGGGGCCGGTCCCGCCGGGCTGACCGCCGCTGAATATCTCCGCGGCAACGGCTATGAGGTCCATGTCTACGACCGCCACGATCGTGCTGGCGGACTGCTGACCTATGGCATTCCCGGGTTCAAGCTCGAAAAGCCCGTCGTGATGCGCCGGGTGGATCGACTGAAGGCTGGGGGCATCGTCTTTCACGAAGGTTTCGCGGTCGGCGACGATGCATCGCTCGACACGCTCCGCCGCCGCCATGACGCCATTCTGATCGCGACCGGGGTCTATCGGGCTCGCGCGCTCGACCTGCCGGGCGCGGCAGCGGGCGGAACGATTGCCGCGCTCGACTTCCTGATCGCGTCGAACCGGAAGGGCTTCGGCGATCATGTTCCCGCGTTCGAGGACGGAACGCTCGACGCCAATGGCAAGGACGTCGTCGTGATCGGCGGCGGCGACACCGCGATGGATTGCGTGCGTACCGCGATCCGGCAAGGCGCTCGCTCGGTGAAATGCCTTTATCGCCGCGACCGCGCCAACATGCCGGGATCGCAGCGCGAGGTCGCGCACGCCGAGGAGGAGGGTGTCGAGTTCATCTGGCTGTCCGCGCCGGCAGCGTTCGAAGCGGGTGGCGTGGTGCGGGCGCGGCGGATGCGGCTCCGCGCTGCCGACGCTAGCGGCCGCCGCGCGCCCGAGCCCGATCCACTCGGCGATTTTACGCTCCATGCCGATCTGGTGATCAAGGCGCTTGGCTTCGACGCGGAGGATCTCCCTTCGCTGTTTGGCGCGCCGGAACTCGGCGTCAGTCGCTGGGGCACGGTGCTGGTCGACGGCAAGACGCTGATGACCAGCCTCGACGGGGTGTTCGCCGCCGGCGACATCGTCCGCGGCGCGAGCCTGGTGGTATGGGCGATCCGGGACGGCCGCGATGTGTCGGCGGCGATGCACAAATGGCTGAAGGCGAAAGCGAAGAACGAAAAGGTGGCGGCATGATCGACCAGCGCGAACGCCTTGCCCGCGAGGGCATGTATCGGCCCGAATTCGAGTCCGACGCCTGCGGGGTCGGCATGGTCGCGGCGACGGACGGCAAGCCGTCGCGGCGCGTCGTGCAGTCTGCGGTCGATGCGTTGAAGGCGGTGTGGCATCGCGGCGCGGTCGACGCCGACGGCAAGACGGGCGACGGCGCCGGGATCCATCTCGATCTGCCGCATCGCTTCTTCGACGATGCGGTGGTCGCGTCGGGGCACAAGGTCCTGCCGAACCGGCTCGCAGTCGGCATGATCTTCCTGCCGCGTACCGATCTCGGCGCGTCGGAATCGTGCCGGACGATCGTCGAAAGCGCGATCATCGAGGCGGGATACACCATCTATGGCTGGCGCCAGGTGCCGGTGGACGTTTCGGTGATCGGGCTGAAGGCACAGGCGACCCGTCCAGAGATCGAGCAGATCATGATCGCCGGACCGATGCCGGACGAGGTCGACGCAGCGGAATTCGAAAAGAACCTTTATCTCGTCCGCCGCCGGATCGAAAAGCGCGTGATCGCGGCGCAGATCCAGGGCTTCTACATCTGCTCGCTGTCGTGCCGGTCGATCGTCTACAAGGGGCTGTTCCTCGCGGAATCGCTGTCGGTGTTCTACCCCGACCTGACCGACCAGCGTTTCGAATCGCGGGTCGCGATCTTCCACCAGCGCTATTCGACCAACACCTTCCCGCAATGGTGGCTGGCGCAGCCGTTTCGCTGCCTGGCGCATAACGGCGAGATCAACACGATCCGCGGCAACAAGAACTGGATGCTCAGCCACGAGATCCGGATGGCGAGCCTCGCCTTCGGCGACAATTCGGAGGACATCAAGCCGGTGATCCCCGCGGGCGCGTCGGATACCGCCGCGCTCGATGCGGTGTTCGAGGCGATCTGCCGCTCGGGCCGCGACGCGCCGACCGCGAAGCTGATGCTGGTACCAGAGGCCTGGCAGAAGCGCGGCGACGTGCCCGACGATCACGCCGCGATGTACAGCTATCTCGCCTCGGTGATGGAGCCGTGGGACGGGCCTGCCGCGCTGGCGATGACCGACGGCCGCTGGGCGGTCGCGGGGATGGACCGCAACGCGCTACGGCCGCTGCGCTACACCCGCACCGCCGACGGGCTGCTGATCGTGGGTTCCGAAAGCGGGATGGTGGTGGTGCCCGAGAGCACCGTCGTCGCCAAGGGCCGGCTCGGCCCGGGGCAGATGATCGCGGTCGATCTCGACGAGGGACGCGTGCTCGAGGACCGCGAGGTCAAGGACCGGATCGCCGCCGAGCAGGATTATGCCGCGATGATCGGCGAGTTCCACACCATGGCCGATCTGCCGGTCGTCGAGGGCGGGGTGATCGTCCGCTACGATCGCGCCGAACTCGCGCGCCGCCAGGTTGCGGCGGGGCAGACGCTCGAGGACATGGAGCTGATCCTGTCGCCGATGGTCGACGGCGCCAAGGAAGCGATCGGGTCGATGGGGGACGACACCCCGCTGGCGGTGATCTCGGACAAGCCGCGGCTGATCAGCCAGTTCTTCCGGCAGAACTTCAGCCAGGTGACCAACCCGCCGATCGACAGCTTGCGCGAACGCCATGTGATGTCGCTCAAGACCCGGTTCGGCAATCTCGCCAACATCCTCGACCTGCGCGACCAGCGCGAGCGCGTGCTGGTGCTCGATTCCCCCGTCCTGACGGGCGAGCATTGGGCACGGCTGAAGGCGCATTTCGGCGCCAGCGCGATCGAGATCGACTGCACGTTCGACACCGGCGGCGGGCCGGAAAAGCTGCGCGCCGCAATCCAGCGGATCCGCAACCAGGCCGAACAGGCGGTGCGCGAGGGCAAGAGCGAATTGTTCCTGACCGACGAGCATGTTTCGGAGGACCGGGTCGCGATCGCGGGGGTGCTCGCCGCCGCTGCGGTCCACACCCATCTCGTGCGCCGTGGGCTGCGCTCCTTCGCGTCCATCAACGTCCGCACCGCCGAATGCCTCGACACGCATTATTATGCGGTGCTGATCGGGGTCGGCGCGACCACCGTGAATGCGTATCTGGCCGAGGCGGCGATCGTCGATCGTCAGTCGCGCGGGCTGTTCGGCGACCTCAGCCTCGAAGAGTGCCTGCGCCGGCACCGCACCGCGATCGAGGAGGGCCTCCTCAAGATCATGTCGAAGATGGGGATCGCGGTTATCTCCTCCTATCGCGGCGGCTATAATTTCGAGGCGGTCGGGCTGAGCCGCGCGCTCGTCAACGATCTCTTTCCCGGTATGCCCGCCAAGATCTCCGGCGAGGGGTATAACTCGCTCCATCATTCGGCGACCGTCCGGCACGATTCGGCCTATGACGAAGGCGTCGTGACCCTGCCGATCGGCGGCTTCTATCGTCAGCGGCACACCGGCGAGACGCATGCCTATTCGGCGCAGCTGATGCATCTGCTGCAAACCGCGGTCGCGACTGACAGCTACACCAGCTATCTGCAGTTTTCCCGCGGCGTGTCGGATCTGCCGCCGGTCTATCTGCGCGACCTGCTCCAGTTCAACTTCCCCGCCGAGGGCGTCGCGGTCGACCAGGTCGAGGCGATCACCGAGATCCGCAAGCGCTTCGTGACTCCTGGTATGTCGCTCGGCGCGCTGAGTCCCGAGGCGCACGAGACGCTCGCGATCGCGATGAACCGGATCGGCGCGAAGGCGGTCTCGGGCGAAGGCGGCGAGGACAAGGCGCGCTACACGCCCTATGCGAACGGCGACAACGCCAATTCGACGATCAAGCAGATCGCCAGCGGACGGTTCGGCGTGACCGCGGAATATCTCAACGCCTGTGACGAGATCGAGATCAAGGTCGCGCAGGGGGCCAAGCCCGGCGAGGGCGGACAGCTCCCCGGCTTCAAGGTCACCGAATTCATCGCCAAGTTGCGCCACGCAACCCCGGGCGTGACACTGATCAGCCCGCCGCCGCATCACGACATCTATTCGATCGAGGATCTGGCGCAGCTGATCTACGATCTGAAGCAGATCAATCCGCGCGCGCGGGTGTGCGTCAAGCTGGTCTCGTCGGCCGGGATCGGCACCGTCGCGGCGGGCGTCGCCAAGGCGCATGCCGACGTGATCCTGGTCGCCGGGCATGTCGGCGGCACCGGCGCGAGTCCGCAGACCTCGATCAAATATGCCGGTACTCCCTGGGAAATGGGGCTCAGCGAAGTCAATCAGGTGTTGACCCTCAACGGGCTGCGCGGACGCGTACGGTTGCGCACCGATGGCGGGCTAAAGACCGGGCGCGACATCGTCATCGCCGCGATCCTCGGCGCCGAGGAGTTCGGAATCGGCACGCTGTCGCTGGTCGCAATGGGCTGCATCATGGTCCGGCAATGCCATTCGAACACCTGCCCGGTCGGCATCTGCACCCAGGATCAGCGGCTACGTGACAAGTTCGTCGGTACTCCCGAAAAGGTCATCAACCTGATGACCTTCATCGCCGAGGAGGTCCGCGACATCCTCGCCCGTCTGGGTGTCCGCAGCCTCGACGAGGTGATCGGTCGAACCGAGTTGCTCCGCCAGGTC
>DATLME010000070.1:0-5986 GCA_035537395.1 Sphingomonas sp.
CGCCACAACAACGTGCTCGGCTACCATGTCGAAGTGCCCGCGCGCGCCGCGGATGCGCTAATGCGCGCCGATAGCGGCTTCACCCATCGCCAGACCCTCGCGGGCGTGGTGCGCTTCAACACCCCGGCGCTCCACGACGTCGCGGCGCGGGTCGCGCAGGCCGGCGCACACGCGCTCGCCGCGGAAGCCGCGCATCTGGAGGAACTCACCGCCGCCGCCCTGGCTGCACGCGAGGCGATCGCCGCCACCGCTGACGCGATCGCACGGCTCGACGTCGCCGCCGCCAACGCGGAATGCGCTGCCGAGGGGCAATGGTGCCGACCGCGGCTGGTCGATCACAGCTGTTTCGAGATCGTCGCCGGACGCCACCCGGTGGTCGAAGCCGCGGTGGCGCGTGGCGGCGGTCGCTTCGTCGCCAATGATTGCGCATTGTCCGATCGATCGCGGCTGTGGCTCGTCACCGGTCCGAACATGGGCGGCAAATCGACCTTTCTTCGCCAGAACGCGCTGATCGCGGTGCTGGCCCAGGCGGGCAGCTACGTGCCCGCGACACAGGCGACGCTGGGGCTGGTCGACCGGTTGTTCAGCCGCGTCGGCGCGTCGGACAATCTCGCGCGCGGGCGATCGACCTTCATGGTCGAAATGGTCGAGACCGCCGCGATCCTGGCACAGGCGACGCCGCGCAGCTTCGTGATCCTCGACGAGGTCGGGCGTGGCACCTCGACCTATGACGGGCTGGCGATTGCCTGGGCGGTGGTCGAGGCGATCCACGAGGACAATCGCTGCCGCTGCCTGTTCGCCACGCATTATCACGAGCTGACCCGGCTCGCCGAACGCTGCGACGCACTGACCCTGCATCACGTTCGCGCGCGCGAATGGAAGGGCGAACTGGTGCTGCTCCACGAGCTCGCCGAGGGCCCCGCGGACCGCAGCTACGGGCTCGCCGTCGCGCGGCTCGCGGGCATGCCGCCCGCCACCGTCGCGCGCGCCAAGTCGGTGCTCGCAAAGCTCGAGGCCGGCCGCGCGAAGACCGGCGGGCTCGCCGCCGGCCTCGATGACTTGCCCTTGTTCGCGGCGGCGATCGAGGCGGAAGAGGAACAATGCGACGCGATCCGCGGCGCCGTCGAGGCGCTCGACATCGATGCGCTGACCCCGCGCGAGGCGCTCGACACGCTCTACCGGCTAAAGGCGCTCGCGCGCGACGGTTAGGCCGAATCCCTCCCTTTCGTCTCGAGTAGCCGTCGAGCTCGTCGAGACGTCGTATCGAGAGGCACCTCCCCGCCGGCACTGTCTCTCCATACCGGCTCTCGGCTTCGCTCGATCCCAATCGAGACGGACGGGCGGATTGGCGTCAGGCCGCAGTGATCGGGTCGCCCAGGTTCAGCATTTCGCCGCGCGTGACGATCACGGTGTCGCCCAGCTTCACCGCGTCGAACAACTTGCGCGCGAACGCCTTGGGTATGCCGACGCAACCATGGGTGACCAGCCCGTCGCCGACGTTGCTGCCATGGATCGAGATGCCGTCGTTGGTCAGCCGCAGCATGTGCGGCATGGGCGCGTTGTAGAGGTTGGAGACGTGCCGCGCGTCCTTTTGCGTGATCGAGAAGATACCGAGCGGCGTCGGCTTTTCCTCGGCGCCGTAGATGATCACCGCGGTTCCGATCTCATACCCGGCGCGGAACACCGACAGGGTCTGCGCGGCAAGATCGATCGTTACCACGATCCGCCCGGCGGGCGCGCCGGTCTCGTCCCAATGATGATCGCCCTGCCGCATCGGTCCGTCGATCGGCAGGATGCGCTTCACGATGAAGCGGGTGTCGGGGGCTGACGGCGCAAGTGGCGCGGGCGGTGCGATCCGCGGTGCCGCCGCCCGGGGCGTGGCCGCTGCGGCCCGGGGCTTGGGCGCTGCGACGGCCGGGGCTCGTGCCGCGATCAGCACGAAGGCTCCTGCCCCCACGCAGCACGCCAGTGCAAGCGCGACCACCCAGAGATCGAAGCGGCGGAGCCGTCGCGCAGGAAGGGTCACGAGTTGCATCCGCTGCTTGTCCGGCAAAGCACCGCGGATCGCCAGTCCCTGTTTCGGGTTGTGCCCGGGCGGGACGGTCGGTGGCGCCGTTTACTCCTTCGTGATTCGCTACTTCGCCGTCTTCACCAGCCAGGGCTTGACCAGCCCGGTCGGCTTGGCGCGACCATCGAGGCGAGTGGTGCGGACGATCTTCACGGGTCGCAGCAGTAATTGCCCGCCCATGCCGCCACCGGTCGGCTGCGCCAGGATGCGCTTGAGGATCGGCATGCCCGACACCACCCGGCCGAACGCGGCATAGCCCGGATAGCTGCCCTTGGCGTCCATCGTCGGCATCGCGCCGATCGTGATGAAGAAGTTGCCACCCGCGGAGCCGGGGTCGGCGCGGCGCGCCATCGAGATCGTGCCGTCGACGTGCCGCAACCCCGTCATGGCCGTCGTCTCGAGCGGGAATGGCGGCAGGATCCGCCGCGCATCGGTGCGGATGCCGCCCTGCACGAAGCCGTATTTCGGCGCCTGCCGGCCGCGCGCGGCACGATAGAAGGAGATGCCGTCGAAGCGGCGATCGTCGACATAGGCGAGGAAATTGGCGCTGGTCCGGGGGGCATGCTTGGTGTCGATCGCCAGCACGATCGGGCCGTAGGCGGTCGCCAGCTTGACGCGGACGATGCCGCCGGACGGGGTGGCCGCGCCGGTCGGCACGGTGCAGAGCGCCGCGGCGGCGAGCGTCAGCACCGCGGCACCGGGCATGAAGCGGAAAACGGGTATCATTGCGGCTCCGCTAGGGGCGCCGCCGCGACGACGCAAGGCTGTCGCGTCGCGGTGCGGCGCGGGCTATGACGTCGGCGATGTCAGGACGCTTCGATCACCTTCCCAATCGCCGCGCCATCGTCGACCGTCGCGCGCTCGCCGAGTCGATCGCTGCGATCGATGCGACCGATGCCGCGCTGCGCCGCGCGGTCACCGCCCAGCTGAAGGCTGCGCTCGCTGCGGGGCGTGCCGAGATCGACCGGCGCTTGCGGGTGCACCCGTCGCGCGGCCTCGAAGCGGCGAATGCACAGGCCTACCTTGTCGATCAATTGCTCCGCGTGCTGTTCGACCTGACGGTTCAGCGCCTTTACCCGATCCATAATCCAACGACCGCGGAGCGGCTCACGCTGATCGCGGTCGGCGGCTATGGCCGCGGCGAGATGGCGCCGTTTTCCGATGTCGATATCGGCTTTCTGACGCCCTGGAAGCAGACGCCCTGGGCCGAACAGGTCATCGAATCGATGCTCTACGCTCTATGGGATCTCGGGCTCAAGATCGGCCATTCCAGCCGCTCGCTCGACGACATGGTTCGCCAGGCCAGGAACGACACCACCGTGCGGACCGCGCTGCTCGAGGCCCGCTACGTCTGCGGCGACGACACGCTCTACGAAGAGGCGGCGACCCGGTTCAAGGCCGAGGTCCAGCGCGGTACCGAGCGCCAGTTCATCGCCGGCAAGCTCGCCGAACGCGACATCCGCCACCGCAAGATGGGCGACACGCGCTACGTCGTCGAACCCAATGTGAAGGAGGGCAAGGGCGGCCTGCGCGATCTCCACGCGCTGTTCTGGATCGGCAAGTACATCTACGACGTCCAGCGTGCCGCCGAGCTCGTGGGCGTGGGGCTGTTCACCAAGGCCGAATATCGCCAGTTCCACCGCGCCGACAATTGGCTGCAGGCGGTACGCTGCCACCTCCATACCATCGCGCAGCGGCCCGAGGACCGGCTCACCTTCGACGTCCAGCGCGAGATCGCCGAGCGGATGCGGTTTTCCGATCGGCCAGGCAAGTCGGCGGTCGAACGCTTCATGCAATATTACTTCCTGCAGGCGAAGGCGGTCGGCGACCTCACCGGGGTGTTTCTCGCGCATCTGGACGAACAGTTCGCCGCGCGTGGCCGACGCTTCGGGCTGCCGCATCTTCGCCGCCGCCCCGGCAAGCTCAACGGCTTCGTGCTCGACCGCGGCCGGCTGGCGCTTCCCGACGACGGCTTCTTCGCGGCCGATCCGGTGCGGCTGATCGAGCTGTTCCAGCTCGCGGATCTTCACGCGCTGGAGATCCATCCGCTGGCGATGCGTGCGGCTGCGCGCGACGCCAAGCTGATCGACGATTATCGCGCCGATCCCCGCGCCAATGCCGCCTTCCTGGACGTGCTCGCGTCGCCGCGCGACCCCGAGCTGGTGCTTCGCTGGATGAACGAGGCCGGGGTGTTCGGCCGCTTCGTGCCCGATTTCGGCCGCGTCGTCGCGCAGATGCAGTTCGACATGTACCACCACTATACCGTCGACGAGCACACCATCCGCGCGATCGGGCTCCTGTCCAAGATCGAGCGCGGCTCGCTCGGCGAGGATCATCCGCTCGGCACCGCGGTGACGCACCAGATCGTGTCGCGGCGCGCCTTGTTCGTCGCGGTGCTGCTCCACGACATCGCCAAGGGCCGCGGCGGCGATCATTCGATCCTCGGGGCGCATGTGGCGGAGCGGCTCTGCCCGCGCTTCGGCCTGTCCCCCGCCGAGACCGAGACCGTCGCGTGGCTGGTGCGCTACCACCTCCTGATGTCGGCGACCGCGTTCAAGCGCGACCTGTCGGACTTCAAGACCATCCTCGATTTCTGCGAAACGGTGCAGAGCCCCGAACGGCTGCGCCTGCTGCTCGTGCTGACGATCGTCGATATCCGCGCGGTCGGGCCGGGCACCTGGAACGGCTGGAAGCGGCAGCTGCTCGCCGATCTCTACGAGGCCTCCGAAGAGGTGCTGCGGCTCGGCCACAAGCAAAAGGGACGGAACGAGCGGATCGCGGCGCGCCAGGCGACGCTGGCGGCCACGCTCGGCTGGGATGAGCCCCGGTTCGCGACGTTCGTCCGGCGCTTTCCCGAGGCCTATTGGATTGCCGAGCCCGACGACGTGATCGCACACAATGCGCGCTTGATCGCGGATGCGGGCGACGCGCAGCTGTCGATCGACGCGCAGGTCTATCCCGGACGCGGCGCGACGCTGGTAACGATCTACGCCGCCGACCACCCCGGGCTGTTCTACCGGATCGCGGGCGCGATCCACGTCGCCGGTGGCAACATCATCGATGCGCGCATCCACACGACGCGGGACGGCATGGCGATCGACAATTTCCTGGTCCAGGATCCCTTCGGGCGGCCGTTCGACGATCGCCAGCAGCTTCGCCGATTGCGGATCTCGATCGAGGACGCGCTCGCCAACCGCGGCAAGCTCGCCGACCGGCTCGTCGCCAAGCCGGCGCCCCGGACCCGCGCCGACGCGTTCGAGATCGCGCCCAACGTCCTGATCGACAATCGCGCGTCCAACCGCTTCACCGTCGTCGAGGTCAACGCCCGCGATCGTCCCGCGCTGCTCAACCAGCTCGCCCAGGCGCTGTTCCAGTCCAAGGTCACGCTGCACTCGGCGCATGTCGCCACCTATGGCGAGCGCGCGGTCGACACCTTCTACGTCACCGACCTGACGGGCGACCGGATCACCAATCCGGGGCGGCTGCGGACGCTCGAGAAGCGTTTGCTGTCGGCAGCCGCCGGGGAAGAGATCGATCTGGCCGCCTGATCGGGCGCCGGCCACTCCTGAGCATTCATCCGTCGCGACGCAAAAAGGGCCAGCCCGCTTCCGCGGACCGGCCCTCTCCAGTCTCTTGTCGATCGGATCAAAAGCGCGTGCGCAGCGTCAGGCCATAGGTACGTGGCTCGGCCAGATACGAGGTGAAGATCTGGTTCGCCGGGCTGGTGCCGAACTTCAGCGTCTGGGCGAGGCTGCCCGCACCCTGGAACGGCGCATTGAACGCGACCTGCTGATAGTCCTGGTTCAGCAGGTTCTGCGCGAACGCTTCGATGCTCCAGCTCTTGTCCGAGCCGCGCAGGCCGATGCGGGCGTTCATCACGAAGAAGCCGTCCTGCTCCTTCTCGAGGAACAGGTCCGA
>DATLME010000071.1:0-6812 GCA_035537395.1 Sphingomonas sp.
GGGCAGCCGCTCGGTACGGTCGTACGAGGTTGCGATCGCATCGACCCGGCGGGCGACCAGGCGGTTGACCCGCCCCAACACCGCATTCTGTTCGTGCACCGCGGTCGGCACCCGGTTGGCGAACGCGCCGAGCAGCGCCGGCAATGCGGGATAGCCGCCGAAGCCGATCACCGCCGCGGGCTTGAACGTCCGGTACAGCTCGCGGGCCATTGCGCGGCCGCGCGCCATCTCGCGTACCGCGCTCGCCCAGCCGAGCGGGCGCTTGAGCTGGAACCGTCCCGCCGGCAGGACATGCGTCTGCACGCCATCGAACAGCCCCGGAAACCGCACCCCGCGCGCGTCGCTGATCAGCGCAACCCGGTGGCCGCGCCGCATCAGTTCCTCCGCAAGCGCGGCGGCAGGAACCATGTGGCCGCCGGTGCCACCGGCCGCGAGGACATAATGCTTCACCATCAGCCGACCCATTTCACGACATAGGGGGACCGCGTCAGGAACGGATTGCGCCGGGTAAAGGCGAGCAGCAGACCCATGCCGATCGACAGCGCGATCATCGACGAGCCGCCATAGCTGATGAACGGCAGCGTCATGCCCTTCGACGGCGCCAGCCCGGTATTGACCGCCATCGAGATCAGCGCCTGCGCACCGAACTGCACCGCGAGCCCCGACGCCGCTAGCAGCTTGAACTCGTCCTGTTCGTCGAGCAGCTTGACGAACACGCGCACCACGATCGCCAGGAATACCAGCGCGATCACCGAACAGGCGATCAATCCGAACTCTTCACCGATCACGGAGAAGATATAGTCGGTATGCGCCTCGGGCAGCCCGAACTTCGCCGCGCCGCCGCCCGGGCCGGTGCCCGTCCAGCCGCCCGCGGTCAGCGTTGAATGCGCCGCGTTGGTCTGGAAATGGTCGGCGGCGCCCTCGCCTTCGACGCCCGGAAACAGGAAGGCGTCGATCCGTCGCCGAGCGGTGCCGTAGAACATATAGGCCGCGACCAGCCCGACGGGCACCGTCGCGATGAGCCCGACGAGGATCCTCGTCGGGGTTCCCGCGATCATCAGCAACGCCATCCACACCGCGCAGAAGATGATGGTCTGGCCGAAATCGGGCTGCAGCATCAGCAACACGCCGACCCCGGCAGTCATGCCACCGGTAATCAGCACCGTGGGCAGTTCCTCTTCCTTGGCCTTCAACGACAACAGCCAGGCCACCGTGACGATGAACAACGGCTTCAGGAACTCGGAGGGCTGGAACTCGGAAACGCCGATCCAGATCCAGCGCCGCGCGCCGTTATGTTCCGCGCCAACGATCGGGGTGAGCGCCAGCAGCACCGCGAACACCGCCGCGCCGACCAGCGCGAAGCGACGTGCGGTCGCCACCGGCATCATCGATATCCCGAACATCACCGGCAGCGACACGCCCACCCACATCAGCTGCCGCCAGAAATAATAGAGCGGGGCGATCTTGTGCTGCTCGCCCGAGTACCGGACCGCGCTGGCCGGCGACGCCGCCGCGACCGCGATCAGCCCGATGGCGATCAGGAACATCGTCAGCAGCAACAGCATCCGGTCGATGTCCCAGAACCACGTACCCAGCGGCGATCGATCGCCCCGCCCGCCGCGTCGTTTCACCTTCGCCATCAGGCTGTTGTCGCCCGATGGTGCCGATTGTGTGTCGGTCATGCCAACGCCCCCACTGCCGCGCGAAACGCGGCCCCCCGCTCCTCATAGTCGCGGAATTGATCGAAGCTAGCACAAGCCGGCGACAGCAGCACGACATCTCCCGGCTGGGCGGTTGCTGCCGCGCGCGTCACCGCCTTCTCGAGCGTCCCGGCCTGCTCGACCGCCACTTTGCCGTCGAGCACAGCCGCGAACCGCGCCGCGGCTTCGCCGATCGCATAAGCGCGTACCACGTGCCCGAAATGCGGCGCGCAGGCATCGAGATCGTCGCCCTTGGCGCGGCCGCCAAGGATCCAGTGGATCCGCGGATAGGCGGCGAGCGCGGGCGCGGTGCTGTCGGGGTTGGTCGCCTTGCTGTCGTGGACCTAGGCGACGCCGCCGATCGTCGCGACCAGCTCCATCCGGTGCGGCAAGCCTGCGAAGCTCTCGAGCCCGCGATCGATCTCGGCGTCGCCGACGCCCAGCGCCTTCGCGACCGCGACCGCGGCGAGCGCGTTCTGGGCATTGTGCGGGCCTTGGAGCGATGGCCAGCGCGACTGGTCCATGCATTGGCCCGGCGCGATCTTGGTGAGGTGTTCCGCGCGTGCGGACAGGCTCCGCGCGATCGCCGCCGACGGTGCGTCCCCGATCGCGACGACGGCGTCCTGCGTGGGCGACTGCATCGCGAACAGCCGCGCCTTGGATGCCGCATAGGCTTCGAAGCCTGCATAGCGATCGAGATGATCGGGCGTCAGGTTCAGCAGCACGGCAACGTCGCAGTCGAGCGTCCGAGTCAGGTCGAGCTGGTAGCTCGACAGTTCGAGCACGTAGACGCCCCCCGCGGGAAGTGGCGGCTGTTCGAGGATCGGCAGCCCGATATTGCCGCCCATCTGCGCGGGTATACCCGCGGTGACGAGCAGGTGGTGCACCAGCGCGGTGGTCGTCGACTTGCCGTTGGTCCCGGTGATGCCGACTACCTTGTGTACCGGCAACTCGCTCCGCGCCTGCGCGAACAGCTCGATGTCGCCGATTACGGGTACGCCCGCGGACGCTGCGAGCCCGGCGATCGGATGCGTGTTGAGCGGCACCCCCGGCGACACGATCAGCGCGTCAAAACCACTGAGGTCATCGAGCGGCGCGACAATCAGCTCCCCCCCGGCTTCGCTGGAGAGGGGGACCGCGCCGTAGGCGTGGTGGAGGGGCGGCATTCGAGGCCCGGCGGCTACGCCGTCGGCCCCTCCACCATTCGCTTCGCGAACGCTCCCTCTCCCCGAGCTCTGCTCAGCAAGGAATGGCTCTCTGCGCGCCTCATCCGCGTCCCACGCCACCACCCGCGCACCCGCGGCAAGCAATGCACGCACCGTCGCCGCGCCCGATCGCGCCAGCCCCAGCACGGCATAGCGCTGCCCCGCCCAGGCGCGCGCGGTGATCACCGCAGCTTCAACGTCGACAGCCCCGCCAGCGCCAGCACGAACGCGATGATCCAGAACCGGATCACGACGGTCGGCTCGCTCCAGCCGAGCTGCTCGAAATGGTGATGGATCGGCGCCATCCGGAACACGCGCTTGCCGGTGCGCTTGTAGAAGAACACCTGGATGATCACCGACATCGCCTCGGCCACGAACAGCCCGCCGATGATCCCCAGCACGATCTCGTGATGTGCGACGACCGCGATCGTGCCCAGCGCGCCGCCGAGCGCAAGGCTGCCGGTGTCGCCCATGAACACCGCCGCCGGGGGCGCGTTGAACCACAGGAACGCGAGCCCGGCGCCCACCACCGCCCCGCAGAAGATCGCCAGTTCGCCCGCGCGCGGGACGTGCGGAATGCCGAGATACTCCGCGAACTTCACGTTCCCCGCGAGATAGACGATCACCATGAACGCCACGCTGGCGATGATCACCGGCATCGTCGCCAACCCGTCCAGGCCGTCGGTGAGGTTCACCGCATTGCCGAACGCGACGATCGTGAACGCCGCGAACAGCGGGTAGAACCAGCCCAGGTCGAAATACATCCGCTGGGTGAACGGCAGATACAGGTGAGGGCCGTTCTGCGACATGATCAGCGTCGCCGCGATCCCTGCCACCGCAAACTCCAGCAACAGCCGCGTCCGCCCCGAAACCCCTGCGCTGCTCGCCTTCCGGACCTTGTCATAGTCATCCATGAAGCCGATCGCGCCGAACCCCAGCGTCACGAACAGGCATGCCCAGACATAGGGGTTGGACAGGTCCATCCACACGAAGATCGCGAAGCTCATGCTCGCCAGGATCATCAGCCCGCCCATCGTCGGGGTACCGCGCTTGGCGAGATGGGTCTGCGGCCCGTCGGCGCGGATCGGCTGACCCTTGCCCTGGCGGACGCGCAACCAGCCGATGAACTTGGGGCCGATGATCAGCCCGATGAACAGCGCGGTGGCGACAGCGGCGCCGGTCCGGAACGACTGATAGCGGATGAGGTTGAGCGGCCCCTCGAAACCAAGATGCTCGGCGATCCAGTACAGCATCTACGTCTTCCCGCCCGCCAGTCGCGTGATCACCCGCGACAGGCCGATTCCGTTCGATCCCTTGACGAGCACCGCATCCCCCGGCGCAACAACCGTATCGAGCCGGTCGAGCGCCGTCGCGGCGTCGCGGACATGGACGACATTCACTTTGCCCTCAAGGGCTTCCGCCAGTGCGCCCATCGCTTCACCGACGAGAAGCACCGTATCGACGCGCGCGGCCAGGATCGGCTGGGCGAGTTCGGCATGATAGGCCGCGGACGACGCGCCGAGTTCGAGCATGTCGCCGAGCACCGCGACCTTGCGTCCCTTTTCCTCGGCCAGCACGCCGAGCGTCGCGCGCATTGCGACCGGGCTCGCATTGTAGCTTTCGTCGATCACCAGCGCCTCGCCACCGGGCACCCGCGCCATGAACCGCGCACCACGCCCCGCCATGCCGCCGAGTTCGCCGAGCGCCAGCCCGGCAAGCCCGAGGTCGGCGCCCGCGGCATCCACCGCAGCCAGCACCGCGAGCGCGTTCGACACCCAGTGCGCGCCCGGTTGCGACAGCGTGAACGAAAGCTCGCGCTCGCCGACCTGCGCGGTCACGTAGCTGCCGCCGGTCTGGACCCGCATCACCTCGACCGCGCGCACCTGCGCACCCTTGTCGAGCCCGAAGGTCACGACGCGCGCGCCGTGCGCGGCCGCCGCGGCGCTCAACCGGTCGCGATGCGGGTTGTCGTACGGGACGATCGCCGCACCACCCGGCTCGATCCCGCCGAAGATCTCGGCCTTGGCGTCGGCGATCGCGGCCTCGTCCGCGAAGAACTCGATGTGCACCGGCGCGATCGTCGTCACCACCGCGTGGTGCGGGCGGACCAGCCGGGTCAGCGCCGCCAGCTCGCCGGCATGGTTCATCCCCATCTCGAACACGCCGAAGCGCGCGTCCCGCGGCATCCGCGCGAGGCTCAGCGGCACCCCGACATGATTGTTGTAGCTCTTGACCGAGCGGTGGACCCGGCCCGGCGCGCCCCGGTCGAGCGCGGCGTAGAGCGCTTCCTTCGCGCTGGTCTTGCCGACCGAACCGGTCACCCCGATGATCGTCGCCGTCGAGCGCGCCCGGCTCGCGGCGCCGAGCGCGTCGAGTGCGCGCGCCGTATCAGCGACCAGCACGTGCGGCTGCACGATCGGCCGCGACACGATCGCCCCCGCCGCGCCCTGCGCGAACGCCTGGTCGACGAAGCGATGCCCGTCCGTCGCCTCGCCGGTCAGCGCGACGAACAGGTCCCCCGTCCCCACCTCGCGGCTGTCGAACGCCACGCCCGTGACCGCGAAGTCCGCGGATGCCGTTCCCCCGGTGGCCGCGGCGATCTCGGCGGAGGTCCAGAGCGGATCGCTCGCGAACGGCAGGCTCACGCCGCGCACTCCCGCGCCACGCTCACATCGTCGAACGGCAGCACCAGGTCGCGCACGATCTGGCCCTGCTCGTGCCCCTTGCCCGCGATCAGCACGATGTCCTCGGGTCCCGCCTCGCGGATCGCGGCACCGATCGCCTGGCGACGGTCGCCGATCTCGCTTGCGGTCCTGGCGCCCTTCAGCACCTCGGCGCGGATCTGCGCGGGATCCTCGCTGCGGGGATTGTCGTCGGTAACGATCACCCGGTCGGCCTGCGTCGTTGCGACCTGCCCCATCGCCTCGCGCTTGCCGCGATCGCGGTCGCCGCCTGCGCCGAACACCACGATCAGCCGCCCGCCCGCATGCGGCTTCAACGCCGCGATCGCCGCCTCGAGCGCGTCGGGCGTGTGCGCATAGTCGACATAGACCGGCGCCCCGGACTTGGTGATCACCGCGCGCTCGAGCCGCCCGCGCACCGGTTGCAGCCGCGCCAGCGCCGCCAGCGTCGCCGCGACGTCGCCCCCGGTCGCGATCACCAGCCCAGCCGACACCAGCGCGTTGGCGGCCTGATATGCCCCGATCAACGGCAGCTGGATTTGGTAGGTCTTGCCTGCCGCCTCGATCCGCAGCCCCTGCCCAAGCAGCGTCGGCGTGCGCCCCACGAGCCGCAGCGTCTCGCCGCGCTCGCCGACCGTGACCAGCCGGTTACCGCGAGCATGCGCCATGTCGATGACGCGCGCCGCCTCGCGGTCGTCGGCCCAGACCACCGCAGTGCCGTCGGCGCTCAGCACTTCGGAGAACAGCCGCATCTTCGCGGTCAGATACGCCGCCATGTCGCCATGATAGTCGAGATGGTCGCGGCTGAGATTGGTGAACGCCGCCGCGGTCACCGGCAGCCCCTCGGTGCGATACTGCGTCAGCCCGTGGCTCGATGCCTCGAACGCCAGATGGGTGACGCCCTCGCGCGCCAGCCCCGCGACGTTGGACAGGAAGGTGACGACGTCTGGCGTGGTCAACCCGGTCGTGACGCGATCGTCCCCGGTGGTCACCCCGAGCGTGCCGATTGACGCCGCGTGATGCCCCGCCATCCGCCACAGCGGGCGTGTCATCTCGACGCACGAGGTCTTGCCGTTGGTCCCGGTCACCGCGACCGCGACCGGCGGGAAGGGCGCGAAATAGGCGGCCGCCAGCCGCGCCAGCCGCTCGCGCGGGTTCTGGTCCTCGATATAGGTGGCGCCGGTGACGGTCAGCCCGGGCCGTGCGACGATCGCAACCGCGCCCGA
>DATLME010000072.1:0-5904 GCA_035537395.1 Sphingomonas sp.
GATCTACGATCTCGCGATGCTGCGCGCGCTCGTCTCGGTCGGGCGGACGCTGGTCGATCGCGCGATGGACACGTCGGAGGAGGTCAATCCGCGCGGGCAGATCGAGCTTGCCGAGGAGGAGCTGTTCAAGGTCGCGGCGGATGGCGGTTCGGAAAGCAGCGTCAAGACCTTCGCACAGGCGACCACGATGGCGGTCAAGATGGCCGAACGCGCGCTGAATTCTGGCGGCAACCTGTCCGGCGTCACTACCGGGATCGACAGCATCAACGCCAAGATCGGCGGCATGCACCATTCGGATCTGATGATCCTCGCCGGCCGTCCGGGCATGGGCAAGACCTCGCTGGCGACCAACATCGCGTTCAATGCCGCGCGTCGCTGGATGCGCGACATGGCCGACGGGATCGCGCCCGCGGATTCGGTCGGCGCCAAGGTTGCGTTCTTCAGCCTCGAGATGTCGGCGGACCAGCTTGCGACGCGTATTCTCGCCGAACAGTCGCGGATCAGCTCGGAAAGCCTGCGCATGGGCAAGATCAGCCGCAGCGAATTCGGCCAGCTCGCCGCGGCCGCGGCCGAGCTCGAGAACCTGCCTTTGTTCATCGACGACACCGGCGGTCTGACGATCGGGGGGCTTCATACCCGTGTCCGACGGCTCCAGCGGCGGCACAACAACGAGATCGGGCTGGTGGTGGTCGACTATCTCCAGCTGCTGAGCGGATCGGGCAAGAACAAGGACGGCAACCGCGTCCAGGAAATCTCGGAAATCAGCCGCGGGCTGAAGACGCTCGCCAAGGACCTCAACGTGCCCGTGCTCGCGCTGTCGCAGCTGTCGCGCGCGGTCGAAAGTCGTGAAGACAAGACGCCGATGCTGTCCGATCTGCGCGAATCGGGCTCGATCGAGCAGGACGCCGACATGGTGTGGTTCGTCTATCGCGAGGATTATTACGTCGCGTCCAAGGAGCCCAAGCGGCCGGTGGAGGGCGACAGCGCCAAGACCCATGAGGATTACGCCGCCTGGGGCGCCGAGATGGAGCGAGTCCACGGCCTTGCCGAGCTGATCGTCGCGAAGCAGCGTCACGGCGCGACCGGCAAGGTGCGGATGCGGTTCGACCCGACCTACACGAAGTTCTCGGATTTGGCGGAGTAGGAGCGGCCCGGCGCTAGGCCCCGCCAGGCGCCGGGGCAATGCGGCGGGGGGTGGAAAACCTGGCGCTTCGCGCGCGCGATCAGATCAGAAAATCGGATCTTCGCCCGGCTGGATCGGCTGATGGATCCCGCATTCTACCTTGTCCCAACCCCGCCAGCGGCCGGCACGCGGGTCCTCGCCGGGCTGGACGCGCGAAGTGCAGGGAGCGCAGCCGATCGAGAGATAGCCCTGCGCTTCCAGCGGATGGCGCGGCAGGTCGTGCTCCGCGAAATAGGCGTCGAGCCGTTCCTTGCTCCAGTCCGCCAGCGGATTGATCTTGAGGCGGCCTTCGTCCTCCTCGAACCGCGGCAGCGCGATCCGGGTGCCGGACTGGAAGCCCTTGCGGCCGGAGATCCACGCATCGAACGGCGCCAGCGCGCGACGCAGCGGCTCGACCTTGCGCAAGTCGCAGCAGCCGTCGGGATCGTAGGACCAGCGCAGCCCGGTAGCGTCCTTCAGCGCGAGCAGCCGCGGGTCGGGGCGGAACACGCGCAGGTCGGTGAGGCCGAGCCGCTCCGACAGCTCGTCGCGATAGGCGAGGGTTTCGCCGAACATCTTCTGGGTGTTGGTGAAGATCACCGGTACGTCGCGATCGATCGTCGATACCATGTGCAGCAGCACTGCCGACTCGGCGCCATAGGACGACACCGCGGCGATGCGGCCGCCGAGCTCGCTCAGCAGCACGCGCAGCATGTCCGGGGCGGCGACCCCGGCGAACCGTGCCTCGAGCGCCAGCGCGTCGAAGGTCGTGAACGCCGGGGCGACATCGATCATGTCGAGCCGGCGGGCGGCTTCACCCATGCCGCAGCTTCCAAACCGGCACCGCCTGATCCGCGGCGCGCTGATAATGCGCGGGATAGCGCTCGAGACTGCGTTGCAGGACGACGGGATCGATCGGCGCGTCGGGCGCGAAGCTGTCGAAGCCGCAGCGGCGCATCAGCGGGATCTGGTCGACCAGCACATCCCCCGCGGCGCGCAATTCGCCGGTGAAGCCCGCCTCGCGCAGGATCCGGGCCGAGGAATAGCCGCGGCCGTCGCGGAACGACGGAAAGCTGATCTCGACGAGCCCCAGCTGGCCGAGATGCGACAGCAACGCACGGGCGTCGTCGCCCGCCTCGAGGCGGACCGCGGTGGCGTTGGTCTGTCCCGCAAGGAACGAGTCGAGGGTGACCGCAGGCTCGTCCTGCGCATCGCGAGCGACGACGAGATCAACCATAGATCGCCTCCTTGAACGTTTCCATGCCGACCCGGCGATAGGTGTCGAGGAAACGTTCGCCCTCCTCGCGGACCACCAGATATTTGTCCGTAACGCGCTCGATCGCATTGACGATGCCGTCTTCGTCGAAGCCGGGACCCGTGATCTTGCCGAGGCTGACATCCTCCGCGCCCGAGCCGCCGAGCAGCAGCTGGTAATTTTCGGTCCCCTTCTTGTCGACGCCGAGGATCCCGATGTGGCCGGCGTGATGATGCCCGCAGGCGTTGATGCAGCCGCTGATCTTCAGCTTCAGCTCGCCGAGATCGCGCTGGCGTGCCGGGTCCGCGAACCGCGTCGCGATCTTCTGCGCCACCGGGATCGACCGCGCGTTGGCCAGGCTGCAATAATCGAGGCCGGGGCAGGCGATGATGTCGCTGATCAGGTCGAGATTGGCCTCGGCCAGCCCGGCGCCGGCAAGCGCCTGCCATACCGTGTAGAGATCGGCCTTGCGGACGTGCGGCAGGACGATGTTCTGCGCATGGGTGACGCGGAGCTCGTCATGGCCGAAGCGTTCGGCAAGGTCGGCCATCAGGTCGATCTGGTCGGCGGATGCATCGCCGGGGATGTCGCCGATCGGCTTGAGGCTAATGTTGACGATCGCGTGGCCGGCGCGCTTGTGCGGCTTGACGTTCTGGTCGAGCCACAGCGCGAAATCGGGATCGCTGCGGTCGATCTCCTCGGGAGCGTCGGCGGCATAGTCGGGCTCGCCGAAAAAGGCGGTGATCCGGGCCAGCTCGGCCGCCGGCGGATCGATGCCGAGCGCCTTCACCGCGACGAATTCCTCCTCGACCTGGCGGGCGTATTCCGCGGCGCCGATCTCGTGGATCAGGATCTTGATTCGTGCCTTGAAGATGTTGTCGCGGCGGCCATAGCGATTGTAGACGCGCAGGCACGCTTCGAGATAGCTCATCAGGTCGTCTGCCGTGACGAAGTCGCGGATCTCCGGGCCGATCATCGGGGTGCGGCCCATGCCGCCGCCGACGAAGATCTTCGCGCCGAGCACGGAATTCCCGGTCTCATCGGGGCGCATCACCAGCTGGATCCCGATGTCGTGGAGCCGCATCGCCGCGCGGTCCTCGTCGGCCGCGATCACCGCGATCTTGAACTTGCGGGGCAGGTAGCTGAATTCCGGGTGGAAGGTGCTCCACTGACGGATTAGCTCGGCCCAGGGGCGCGGATCCGCCACTTCGTCCGCGGCGGCGCCGGCGAACTGGTCGGAACTGATGTTGCGAATGCAATTCCCGCTGGTCTGGATCGCATGCATTTCGACGGTCGCCAGTTCCGCGAGGATATCGGGCGCGTCCTCGAGCTTGATCCAGTTGTACTGGATGTTCTGACGGGTCGTGAAATGCCCGTAGCCGCGGTCGTATTTGCGCGCGATGTGCCCGAGCATCCGCATCTGGCGGCTGTCGAGCGTGCCATAAGGAACCGCGACGCGGAGCATATAGGCGTGGAGCTGGAGATAGAGGCCGTTCATCAGCCGGATCGGCTTGAACTGGTCTTCGGTGATCTGGCCGGCGAGGCGGCGTCTCACCTGGTCGCGGAACTCGTCCACGCGGGCATCGACGATCGCCTGGTCGTAGCTGTCATATTTATACATGGGTCTGGACCGTTGAATTGTTCACCCCGAGGCGCGGAGTCGCGGAGGTGGTGCGTTCGTGAAAACCGTCCGCGCGCGCGGACATAAAGCGCGCTGGAGCACGCGAGTGTGAGGCCTGCCGCACGGCGCGCGGCACACCTCCGGGCCTCCGCGTCATCGCGCGACGCGCCATCATATCACCCAGCTTCCCGCCGCCGGATCGCTCGGCTTCAGCGTCAGGTCGGGGCGCACGGTAGGCCCGAGCGCCCGAATGCGGTCCTTGATATGCGCAGGGCGCGGACCCTCTGAGGTCGGAGTCGCATCGATCACATAGGGGCCGTTGACGCGGCGTGCGCCTTCCTCGGCATGCGCGACGCTCTCGCCCTGGTCGCCGACGTCCACCGAATCCTCGACGTGACGCGACCAGCCCGCGCCGGTCCACCAGATCACGTCGCCGGTCGCGAGATCGTTTCCCGTCAGCAATTTCATGCGTCCATGCTTTCTGCAACACGCGCCCAGCGCGCCAGCTTGTCCTCGGCGTCCGACAATTCGACGACTTCGCCGACGACGATGATCGCGGGGCTCTGCACCGCCTCGCGCGACACCATCGCGCCGAGATCCGCAAGCAGCGTCTTGATCGCGCGGTGGCCGACGAGCGTGCCTTTTTCGAGTACGGCGACGGGCATGTCGGGGGCGACGCCGTCCGCGATCAGCTTGTCCGCGATGTCGGCCGCGGTAGCGACGCCCATGTAGATCACAAGTGTACGGCCCTGGCCCGCAAGTCCTGCCCAATCCTGTTCGGACAGGCCCTTGCACTGGCCGGCGACGAAGCTGACGGCCGAGCTGTGATCGCGATGGGTGAGGGGCAGCATCGCTTCGGCCGCGCAGCCCAGCGCGGCGGACACGCCGGGAATGACCTCCACCGGCAGCCCGGCGCCGCGCACCGCCTCGACCTCCTCGCCGCCGCGACCGAAGATGAACGGGTCGCCGCCCTTCAGGCGAACAACCACGCTGCCGGTCTTTACATGCGCGACGATCAGCGCGTTGATCGCGTCCTGGGAAAGCGTGTGACGTGCACGCTTCTTGGCGACCGAGATACGCTGCGCGCCCGCCGGCGCGAGATCGAGCACGCGAGGATCGATCAGCCCGTCATGGACGACGACGTCGGCATCGGCGAGCGCCTTCACCGCGCGGACCGTCAACAGCTCGGGATCGCCGGGCCCAGCGCCGACGAGGATGACGCGCCCGCGGGCGGTGGGGTCGAGGAGGCTTGCCATGGCGGGGAGATGCGCCCCCGCGGGCGATCACGCAAAGCAGCGATGCTTGGTGCGGGGGTAGGATAGGTTTCGCTGCCCGCGGCAGCTTGGGTTGCTCAATGCGCCGGGTGCCCGCGCACCTTCGCGATCTGGTGGACCAATAGCGCGATGATGCCGCCGACGATCAAGCCGAGGATGCCGGAGCCGATCGCGGTGACGACCCAGCTCGCGATGCCCGCGATGCCCGACAGCGCGTGGCCGGTCGCCTCCGCGGCGTGGTGCAGCGCCTCGGCGGGCGCCGCGAGCCCGAGCGTCTCGGCACCGTGGAGCAGGATGCCGCCGCCGACCCATATCATCGCGGCGGTGCCGATCACCGACAATGCGCTCATCACCACCGGCACGCCCTTGACCAGCCCGCGCCCGATCGTGCGCAGGACTGCCGAAGACCGCGCTGCAAGGTGCAGCCCGACGTCGTCGGCCTTCACGATCAGCGCGACCACGCCGTAGACCCCCGCGGTGATCGCGATCGCGACGACGGCGAGCACGACCGCCTGAGTGACGATCGGCGATGTCGCGACCTCCGAAAGCGCGATCGCCATGATCTCGGCGGACAGGATGAAGTCGGTACGGA
>DATLME010000073.1:0-5951 GCA_035537395.1 Sphingomonas sp.
GCGCTTCGAGCAAGAAGCTGGTGCGACGGGTGATCGCTTGTCCAGAGATCGCACCGGCGAGGTGGCCGAGCAGCGACGCGCCGACCCGCGGGTCGAACACGACCGGCATCGGCCCGCTCGAGATCCGCCCCGGATCCACCCGTGCGACCGCGCGCTCGCCGGCGCGGCGGCCGATCGCGTCGGGCGCTTCGAGGTGCTGGCGGAGGCGCGCGCTGTGATGCGCGTAATCGCGAACCATCCCGCTCTCGCCGACTCCAGCGAGCACGCTCGCGGAGACACTGTGCCCGGTAGCGGCATAGGCGCCCGCAAAGCCGTGACTGGTGGCCAAGGCCCATACGCTGCGGGACGCGCCTGCGCCGCCGCCCTCGCTGTTGCTCACTCCCGGGACCGCACGCGCGGCTTCCTCCGCGGCGAGTGCGACCGCGCGCAATTCGCCGGGCGACACCTCCGCACCGTCGTCGAGGCCGAGCAACGGCGGGGCACCGTTCATGAGCCGCTCCTCGGGCGCGAGCCCCGACCACCGATCCTCTGGCGCCTCGCGCGCCATCGCCACCGCGCGCTCGACCAGGGAGGTGATCGCCTCGCTCGACAGGTCAGAGGTCGACACGCTCGCCGAGCGGCGGCCGACGAAGACGCGCAGGCCAAGCTCCTCGCTTTCGGACCGGCCGACATCCTCGAGCTGGCCGAGCCTGACTGACACTTCGAGCGAAGCGTCGGCGGCGAAGACGGCGTCGGCGGCGTCGGCGCCCGCAGCGGCGGCGCGGCGGACGATATCTGCGGCGCGGTCGCGCGCCTGGTCAGGTGTAAGCATCGCGCGGACTTAGGTGGGGCGGGCTGGACGCGCAACCATCCGCAAGGGCGCTACACGCTCCCACCGCTCACCACGCAAGCCAGGAACATCAACAGCCCGGCGAACCGATTGCTGCGGAACCGTCGCAGGGCGTTCGCGCCGTCGGCAGGTACCAGTGTCGCGACCTGCCACCCAAGATGCAGCGCGACGGGCAGCAGCGCGAGCAGCGCCAGGGGATCGGGATGGACCCGCCAGATCGCAGCGCCCCAGAGCAGCACCGCGGCCCCATAGGCGATCGCCACGCCGAGGCGGACGTGCGCGCCCATCCGCAATGCCGAGGAGCGCACCCCGATCATCGCATCGTCCTCACGGTCCTGCAGCGCGTAGATCGTGTCATAGCCGATCACCCATGCGACCGACCCGGCGTAGAGCAGCCACATCGCGGCATCGAATGTGCCCGTGGCTTCGAGCCATGCCACCAGCGCGGCCCAGGAAAACACCAGCCCGAGCCACGCCTGCGGCCACCAGGTAATCCGCTTCATGAAGGGATAGGCTGCGACCAGCGCAAGGCTCGCCACTGCAACGATCGCGGCGGACAGGCGGAGCTGCACCAGAACCACCAGCCCGACGCAGCAAAGGACCGCCAGCCATGCCCAGGCGAGCCTGATCGACACTAGCCCGGCCGGTATCGGCCGGGTGCGGGTTCGCGCGACCTTCGCGTCGAGATCGCGATCGATGATGTCGTTGTAGACGCATCCCGCCCCGCGCATCGCGATCGCGCCGAGCAGCAGCCACAACAACAGGCTCCACCGCGACACCGCGCCGCCGGCGAGTGCGAGCGCCCAGGCGCCCGGCCAGAACAACAGCCACCACCCGATCGGCCGGTCGAAGCGCGCCAGCATGGCCAGCCCGCGCAGTGTCGGCGGCAGCCTGCCGACCAGCCCGCGGTGCTCGCTGTCGGGAACGATCTCGGTGTTCATGCCGACGGGGCGTATGGAGCGGCAGCGGCGGGCGCAAGTGGCTCGTCCTGGTTGGCTTTGCACGAGCCCGATCGCCCCGACACTTCGACACGCTGCCGACGGCTTGGTCGTCTCACGCCCTGCGTTGTGGCTGGCTCTCCTCCATCAACGCCGCTACGCAACCCGGATGCTCCCGCAACCACTCGCATGATCGGCCTGTCGGTCGCGGTCGGCCGTTTCGTCGAGGCGCTGTTCTGGGCGATCCTGAAGGTCGCGGGCGTGGTCACCGTCGCCGTTGTGGCGCTTGCGATCGGGGGGCTGGTGGGGTGGATCGTTTTGCGCAAGCTCTGGGCGCGCGACCGGCGGCGGCGGGGCAAATGACCGCGACCCCCGCCTGGCCGCCGCAATCGACGCCGCGGCTCTACGTTCCCGCGCCGCTCGCCCCCGGCCCGCTCACGATCGACGGCGCGCAGGCGCATTACCTTGCCCAGGTGATGCGGATGAAGCCGGGCGATCCGCTCAAGCTGTTCGACGACGCGACCGGAGAATGGCTCGCGATCGCGAGCGACGTCGGCAAACGGTCGGTCACGCTCGACGTCACGACGCACTTGCGCGCGCGCGACGCGGTGCCCGACCTGTGGCTCTGCGCGGCGCCGTTGAAGAAGGGACGGATCGACTGGCTGGTGGAAAAGGCATGCGAACTCGGGGTCGATCGCCTCGTCCCGGTGCTCACCCGCCGCACCGTCGTCGACCGGCTCAATCTCGACCGGCTGCGCGCGCACCTCGTCGAGGCCGCGGAGCAGTGCGACCGCACGGCGCTGCCCGCCCTTGTCGAGCCGGTGAAGCTCGCCGCGCTGCTGCGCGACTGGCCGGCCGGGCGTGCGTTGTTCTTCGCCGACGAAAATGGCGGCGCGCCGGCACTCGAATCGATGCGCGCACGGTCCGGACCCGCGGCGATCCTGATCGGCCCGGAAGGCGGCTTCGACGACGACGAGCGCGCCGCGATCCGCGCGCTGCCCGACGCGGTGGCGATCACGCTGGGCCCGCGGATCCTGCGCGCGGATACGGCGGCCGCCGCCGCGGTCGCACTGTGGATGGCGGCGGCAGGGGATTGGCGCTAGCGGTGTCGTTCATCGCAACGTAAGGGCGCGCAATGACGACCAAGACCGTTTCGATCAGCAACGCGCCCATCATCGAGTCGCGCGAGCAGTTGATCGGGAGCTTCGCGCGCGGCGAGAAGCCGAAGGACCGGTGGCGGATCGGGACCGAGCACGAGAAGTTCGTCTATGCGCTCGGCGATCATCATGCGCCCTCCTACGACGAGGACCATGGCATCCGCGCGCTGCTCGGCGAACTCGAGCAACATGGCTGGAAGCCGGTCGAGGAGCAGGGCAAGGTCATCGCGATGGCGGGCGCCGACGGCAGCATCAGCCTGGAGCCGGCCGGCCAGTTCGAGCTGTCGGGCGCGCCGCTCGACAGCCTTCACGAGACCTGCGCCGAGACCGGGCGCCATCTCGAACAGGTAAAGGCCGCCGGCGAGAAGCTGGGGATCGGCTTTCTCGGGCTCGGCATGTGGCCCGACAAGACCCGCGCCGAACTGCCGATCATGCCCAAAGGCCGCTACGCGATCATGCTTCGCCACATGCCGCGGGTCGGGACGATGGGCCTCGACATGATGCTGCGCACCTGCACCATCCAGGTGAACCTCGACTACGCGTCCGAGGCCGACATGGTGAAGAAGTTCCGCGTCGGGCTGGCGTTGCAACCGCTCGCCACCGCGCTGTTCGCAAATTCACCCTTCACCGAGGGGCGCCCGAACGGGTTCCTGTCCTATCGCAGCCATATCTGGTCGGACACCGATCCGCAGCGCACCGGGATGCTGCCGTTCGTCTTCGAGGACGGCTTCGGGTACGAGCGTTACGCGGACTATATGCTCGATGTACCGATGTACTTCGTCTACCGCGACGGCGTGTATCTGGACGCGTCGGGGCTGAGCTTTCGGGATTTCCTGCGCGGCGAACTGTCGATCCTGCCCGGCGAGAAGCCGACTCTGGACGACTGGAACGACCATCTGTCGACCGCCTTTCCCGAAGTGCGTCTGAAGACCTTTCTCGAGATGCGCGGCGCCGATGGCGGGCCGTGGAACCGGATCTGCGCGCTCCCGGCCTTCTGGGTCGGGCTGCTCTACGATCAGGGTGCGCTCGACGCGGCATGGGACCTGGTCAAGGGCTGGAGCATCGACGAGCGCCAGGCGCTGCGCGATGCGGTGCCGAAGCTGGCGCTCGACGCGCCGCTGCCCGGCGGCGGCAAGCTGCGCGACATTGCGGGCGCGGTGCTGGAAATCGCCAATGCGGGGCTTGCCGCACGTGGCCGCGGCAACTTCGCGGGCGACAACGAGACCGGCTATCTCGATCCGCTGCGCGAGATCGTGCGCTCGGGCAAGGTGCCCGCCGAGCTGTTGCTCGAACGCTATCATGGCGCGTGGCAGGGCGACGTGACGAAGGTCTATGCCGAGGCGAGCTTCTAGCCCCGGAGGCGGGCGAAGAGCCGCGGCACCGCGCCGTGGCGTTCGATCCAGCCGCTATAAGCGCGATAGTCGGGGTCCGCGCCGAGGTGACGCTCCTCGGTGCGTGCGCGCCAGTAGTAGACGCCGCTGACGACGCCGAGCAGCAAGGTCGCACGCATCGCATCCGCGGCACTGCCGAGCGTCAGCACCGGCAGGGTCGCGAGCCACCAGAACAGGTTCTTCGACAGATAGGCCGGGTGCCGCGAGATCGCATAGGGTCCGTGGGTCAGGATGCCCCGGTGGGTGAGATTGGAGAAGCGCAGGCCGAACGCGACCGTCGCCGACGCGTACACCGCGGTCAGCGCGACCAGCACCGCTCCCCAGGCGGCGAGCACGACCGGATGGCCGGCGAACCAGTGCGTCCAGTCGGCGGTTCCTGGATGATAATCGAGCGGGCCACCCGCCTCCATGAGGATGAACGGCGGATAGCAGATCAGCGCCGCCATCCACGCCGCGGCGTGCGGGTTGGCGCTGCGGATGTGCGCGTCGAGCGGCCGCATCGTCAGCACATAGCCGACCGTCGCGAACGCGACGTCCAGCGTGAACATCAGCGTGATCAGCCACTGCGCGAGCGCGACCGGATCGTGCAGCAACGCCGTGGTATCCGTGCGGATGAATTCGCCGAAGCCCGGCGGCACGATCGCCAGCATGAATGCGAGGAAGAACGCCTTCACGCCCCAGCTGCGCAGGTGCGCGTGGATCGCGTTGCGGTCGACTTCCGGCTGCCCCGAGAGCCAAGCGCCGACATGCCACGCACCGTCGCGCGGCTCGACGAGAAACCGGTCGAGCCACAGCACATAGGGCACCGACGCGACGACCAGCACCGGCGCCGCATAGCCGAAGCACCACATCGCGAAGGTGAAATGCCCTTCCCAGTAAAACCGCCCGGTCGCGTAGATCATCGCAATCCCGAGCCAGGTGGCCCACAGCCCGACAAGCTTGGTCGCGCTGACCCCGCGGCTTTCGCGCACCGGCCGTCGCAGCGACCAATCGATGCCGGTGCTCGGGCGACGATGGACCTTGTCGACGAGCAGCGACCACAGCACCATCGGCACGCCGCAGCAGAGCAGATTGACCAGCGCCGCATAGGGCCCGTCCATCCCCACCGTTCGCGCGATCGCAATCCACGCGAGCGTTCCCGCAAGGCCCGCAAGCCCGACGCCGGGGCTGACCGCGGATCGCGGCCGGGACGATCCGGCAAGGGAATTCGCGAGCGCGGGATCGTGGTACATGGACGTGCATCTACCGGGACTTGGTAAGCAAGCGGTGAAGCATCGCGACGTGCACGCGAACCCGGCCCCGCTACCTCGGCAACGACGCGGGTGTAGCTCCATGGTAGAGCAGAAGCCTTCCAAGCCACTTCAAACCCGTCATTCCCGCCGCTTTTCGTGTAAACTGGTTCAAAACTGCTCTCTTTGGTTCCAACCGCTTAGGCAGTGGTCGTAAACCGAAATCGGTGAGCGCATCGGATGTCGGCCGGCTTGTTGCTAGGGGACGATCGCAGCCTCTCCCCATTGTTCGACACCCGCACAGAGTCTATCCCAGCCGGGAGGAGCTTCGATGACGCATTCAGTCGACAGCGCGTTAGGTGATCGCGCCACTTTTGAGTCCGGCGCATTGAACGTGCTGCTCGAGG
>DATLME010000074.1:0-3827 GCA_035537395.1 Sphingomonas sp.
TGCGGCGGACCGGAGTCTGCGGCGCGATGGAAACGCTGCTGATCCACCGCGACTTCGCCGATCCCGACGCGCTGGTCGCGGCGCTGGTCGGCGCCGAGTGCGAGGTTCGTGCCGATGTCGGGCTGCGGACGCTCAGGCCGGCGCTTGCCCCGGCGAGCGACGCGGACTGGGATACCGAATATCTCGACGCGATCGCGTCGGCGCGGCTCGTCGACGACGTCGACGACGCCATTGCGCATATCGCGCGGCACGGCTCGCACCATACCGACGCGATCGTCGCCGAGGATGCGACCGTGGCTGAGCGCTTCCTCGCCGACGTCGACAGCGCGATCGTGCTGTGGCACGCCTCGACGCAGTTCGCCGCCGGTGGCGAGTTCGGGCTCGGCGCCGAGATCGGGATTGCCACGGGCCGCCTCCACGCGCGCGGCCCGGTCGCGCTCGAAGGGCTGACCACGTACAAATGGCTCGGGCGGGGCTCCGGGCAGATCCGGGGTTGATGGGGTACAGCGGGAGGCGTAGCGTACCGGAAATGGCGAAGGCAGCGCTCAACCCCGTCCTGGTCGACGACAGCGTCATCGAATCGCTCGACCGTCTGGCGACGCGGCTCGATCGCGCGGCGGACAGTATCGTTGCCGAAGCCGTGACGACCTTCATTGCAGAGCAGAACGACTTTCTCGATTCGCTTGACGAGGCAGATCGCGCGATCGCGCGCGGTGAATTCCACACCCAGGAAGAGGTTGAGGCCTGGTTCCGGGCTCGTTCCGGAAGCACCGCCACAGGGTGACGGAGATTCGCTGGGCGGCGATGGCGCTTGCCGACCTGGACGCCATCGACCTTCATTATCGCCGCCTCGATAGCGGCCTCGCGGACCGGATCGGCGGGCAGATCGTCCGTGCCGCTGCGTTCGTCGGCGACGTACCTCATGGCGGTCAGGCGGACGACCGCGACCGTCGCCGCTGGCGCGTGGCGGGTACGCCTATGTCGTCTTCTACCGCGTCTGCAGCGATCATGTGCGCATCTTGCGAGTGCGTCACACTGCCAGGAACCCGCTGAGATGACCCGCATCGGCCTGCTTGGCGGCTCGTTCAATCCGGCGCATCGAGGTCATCGGCGGATCACGCTGGCGGCGATCCGCGCGCTCGATCTCGACGAAGCGTGGTGGCTGGTGTCGCCGGGCAATCCGCTGAAGACGGGCGCGCGCGACATGGCGCCGCTTGCCGTCCGGCTCGCATCGGCCAAGCGGATGGCACGGCGCGCGCCGATCCGCGCGACCGATATCGAGGCGCGGCTCGGCACGCGCTACACGCTCGACACGATCCTCGCGCTCAAGCGGCGCTACCCGCGGCGGCGCTTCATCTGGCTGATGGGGGCGGACAATCTGGCTCAGTTCCACCGCTGGCGGGACTGGCGCCGGATCGCGCGTTCGATCCCGATTGCGGTCGTCGCACGTCCCGGCTATGACGACGACGCCCTCGCGGCCCCCGCGATGGGTTGGCTGCGGCGCTTCCAACGACCCGTAGACCATGCGAAGAACTGGACGACGTGGAGCTTGCCGGCCCTCGTGCTGCTGCGCTTTCGCCCCGACCCGACTTCGGCAACGCAGGCCCGTGCGGCCGATCCCGACTGGCACCGGCGCTTCAGCCACCCGGCCCAGCAACCCAGGAGCTAACTTGGCGACACCTACCCCCGTAATCCGCGCATCCGACCCGCAAGAGGTGGAGGCGTTGCACAAGCTCGTGCTCGCCTCGCTCGACGACGATCAGGCGGTCGAGACCGTCTCGATCCCGCTCGCGGGGAAATCCTCGATCGCCGACTTCATGATCGTGACCTCGGGTCGCTCGACCCGCCAGGTCGCGTCGATGGCGGGCAAGCTTGCAGAAAAGATCAAGGCCGAGTTCGGCCGGATCGTGCGTATCGAAGGATTGCCGACCGCGGACTGGGTGCTCGTCGATGCGGGCGACATCATCATCCACCTGTTCCGTCCCGAGGTCCGCTCCTTCTACAATCTCGAGCGGATGTGGGCGTTCGGCGACGCGCCGCCACCCCCCGGCGACGTGGCCGTAGGGCAGGCCTGATCCTCCTCCATATCGTCGCGCGCGGCCGCATCGGGCGATCGCCCGAGGCCGAGCTCGTCGACCGGTATCTGAAGCGGATCAGCTGGCCGACCCGGGTGACCGAGCTGCCCGATACCGGCGGCAAGCTGCCCGCGCTCGAACTCCAGACCAAGCGGGTGCTGCTCGACGAGAAGGGTGCGGTGCTCGGCTCGGTCGAACTGGCGACCCAGCTCGGACGGTGGCGCGACGACGGCGTCCGCGAGGCGCGGTTCCTGATCGGCGCGGCGGACGGCTTCGACGATGCCGCGCGCGCCGATTCCGACCTGCTGCTGAGCTTCGGACGCGCGACCTGGCCGCACCTGCTGGCGCGCGCGATGCTGGCCGAACAGCTGTTCCGCAGCGTCAGCATCCTTGCCAACCACCCCTATCATCGCGAAGGTTGACGCCGTGAGGCGGGGATGGGTGATCGGGGCGGCGATGATGCTGGCGACCGGCGCGGGAGCGCAGGCGCCGACGATCGCGGACCAGCGCGCGCGGCTGACCGCCGCCAAGCGCGCCGCGCAAATCGCGACGACGCGCGCCGATGCACTCGCTCGCCAGGCCGCCAGCGAACGCGACGCGGCCGACCGTGCCCGCGTCGAGGAAGCATCGCTCGCCGCACGAGTCACTTCGACCGCCGCAGAGCTGGCGGCGGCGCAAGCCCGCGCCGCGCTCATCGCCCAGATGGTCGCGGCGCAGCGCACGCGACTGGGCGGCGAACAGCAGCCGGTCGCGCGGTTGCTCGCGGCGCTGCAGTCGCTCGCGCGGCGCCCGACGGTGGTCGCGATCGCACAGCCCGGATCGGTCGACGATCTGGTCCATGTCCGCGCGGTACTCGGCAGCACCTTGCCGGTAGTGCGTGCGCGGACCGCCGCCGTCCGCGCGGATGTGGTGCGCAGCCGCGCGCTGGAGGCGAGCGCGGTGCTCGCCGCGGGGGCGTTGCGCGCGGCTCGCGGCAAGCTCGAGGCGGACCGGGTGGCGCTGGCGACGCTCGCGGCCGACCACCGCCGCCGGAGCCGTGCGTTCGGGCGCGGTGCGATGGGCGAATCGGATCGCGCGCTTGCGCTCGGCGAACAGGCGCGCGACCTGGTCGACCGGATGACCGAGGAAGGCACCGCGGCAGCCACCGCTACCGATCTCGCGACACTGCCCGGACCACACCCGCGGCCGATCGCCGGCGGCGGCACGAGCGCTCGGCGCGCCGGCGTCTACCGGCTGGCGGTGACGGGGCGGCTGGTCACCGGGCTCGACGAGCTTTCGCCGACGGGGGTGCGGTCGCGCGGGCTGACCTTCGCGGTCGCCGCGCGCGCACCGGTAGTCGCGCCCGCAGGAGGTACGATCCGGTATGCGGGACGTTTTCGCGGCTATGGTGTGGTCGTGATCATCGATCATGGCGACGGCTGGACCAGCCTGGTCACGGGGCTCGGCGACGCGTCGGTCGCGGCGGGGCAAGCGGTGGCGATGGGTGCGGCGGTCGGGCGGGCAGCAGCCGGCGAGGATCCGCGGGTGACGGTGGAACTGCGCCGCCGCGGGCGACCGGTGGACATCGCGATGTTGATGGGCTGACACAGGTCACTCCCACATACGCTCAGCCCCGGTTCAGCAGCGGTTTGCTTTGATCCGTAGCCTATTGGCGTTACAGTGGAACGCTACGCCGTTTTCAGGATGTTCGATGGCCCGCCAGCTCCTTACCGCGACTGCCCTTCTCGGTAGCGTGATCATGATCCCGATCGC
>DATLME010000075.1:0-2110 GCA_035537395.1 Sphingomonas sp.
CGACGGATGTTGAGGTTGCCGCGGTAGCGCTGGGTGCACGAACCGTTGATTTTCCAGTCGGGCCCGAACCGGGCCACGGCCAGATGCCACAGCGAGGCGACATGCGCGGCATCGGCGTCATGACGTTCCGCCATCAGCGTCGCCGCGGCACCGAAGCCTGCGCACAAGGCGGGCGACAGCGTCCCGGACCGGCCAGCCGGTTCCTGCATGCCGCCGTGCAGCAGTGGCGCCGGGCGCGCCGAGGCCGCGGTCCAGAGCGCACCGATGCCCTTGGGTCCGTGGATCTTGTGCGCGGATATCGCCACCATGTCGCAGGTCTCGGGGATTGCGACGCGGCCATAGCCCTGCACTGCGTCGCACAGGAACAGTGCGCCCGCACGGTGGGCGATCTCGGCAAGCTCGGCGATCGGCTGGATCACGCCGATCTCGTTGTTGACCAGCATCGCCGCGACAAGCCCGGTACCCGGCAAGATCGCCTCGCTCGCCGCCGCAAGATCGACGATCCCGTCGCCCCCGACCGGAAGGATGGTCACCGGACGGCCGCTCGCGGCAACGGTGTCGAGCACCGCGGCGTGCTCGGTCGCGAGGGTGACGATCGGCCCGCCTATGCCCTTGATCGCCCAGTTCAGCGCCTCGGTCGCGCCGCCGGTGAACGACACTTGCCCGTCCTCGGGGAGCAGCGCGGCGATCTGCGCGCGCGCGACTTCCACCGCAGCGCGGGCGGCACGGCCCGCACGATGCGCCGAATGGGGGTTGGCGTGCTGATGTTCGAGCCAGGGCAGCATCGCCGCGAGCGCTTCGGGCGCGAGCGGCGTGCTCGCCTGATAGTCGAGATAGGTCATGCCGCGAAGGTCCGGGTGGCACGGGCGAGGTCGCGCCACGCCGCGATCATCGCGTCGATGTCCGCGTCCGTCGTCGTCCGTCCGAAGCTGATCCGAATCACCTCGCGCGAGGACGACTCGTTCCAGCCCATCGCCGCGAGCACGTGACTCGGCTTCATGCTGCCCGAACTGCACGCGCTCCCGGCCGAGACCGCAAAGCCGGCCATGTCGAGTCGGATCAGTTGCGCCGTCGCGGCGACCCCGGGCAGCCGATAGGATCCGATCGCAGGGTGGCGAGCCGCGCCCGCGCCGACGACGGTGCCTCCCGAGCGGACGATCGCGTCGTCGAGCCTGGCGCGCAGCCTCGCCAACAGCGCGAGATCCTCGGGCTCGCCGAGTGCGGCGGCATAGCCGAGCGCGGCCGGCAAGTTTTCGGTACCCGCGCGATAACCGCGCTCCTGCCCGCCGCTCGGATGCAGCATCGCGAGGTCGCGGACCAGCAGCGCGCCCATCCCGGGCGGGCCGCCCCGCTTGTGTGCCGAGACCGCGACGAGATCCGCGTGCGTCATGACGTCATCGTCGATCCCGGCCGGCATCTGTGCCGCGTCGACAAGCAGCAGCCCGCCGGCGGTGTGCACCGCCTGCGCGATTTCGGCGATCGGCTGGCGCACGCCGGTTTCGCTGTTCGCCCATTGTACGGCGACGATCGCGCGGCCTTCACCCGACTCCGCCAGCAAGGCGGCGAGCGCGGCGGCATCGACCACGCCGCCTGGACCGACCGGAGCGACTTCGGCTCTACCGGCGGCGCGGAACACCGCATCATGCTCGACCGCACTCACCAGGCGGCGGTCCGCAACCGAACGCCCGAGCGCGATCAGGAGCGATTCGCTGGCACCGCTGGTCAGGATCGTGGCGCCACTCCAGCCATAGGCACGCGCGATCACGGCCCGCGCGTCCTCGAGCGCCCGCCGCGCCGCGCGACCTTCGGCGTGCGGCGACGAAGGGTTGGCCCAGTTCGCCGCGCCCGCGGCCATCGCCTCGCGGGCGGCCGGTGTCATCGGGGTGGTCGCGGCATGGTCGAGATAGATACGGTGGGTCAGCGGGTGGTTCCAATTGCGTCGGATCGTGTCGCGCCTATATAGCGCGCAACCGTGCGCGCTCCACCGGTGTGCCCAAACTTGATCCGCGAGACCTATGCCCGAAGTGATTTTCCCCGGCCCCGAAGGCCGTCTCGAAGGGCGTTTCGCCCCGGCTCCCCGTCCCCGCGCACCCGTGGCGATGATCCTCCA
>DATLME010000076.1:0-3373 GCA_035537395.1 Sphingomonas sp.
CGACCGCTGTGGTCACGCGGTCGGGAACCTTCACGGGTACGATCGACGCGGGCGTGCTCGCCTGCCGCGGCATCCGCTACGGCACCGCCCGGCGCTTCCAGGCGCCGATCGCGGTTTCGCGCCCCGGCGAGACGATCCGCGCCGCCGAGTTCGGACCGGTGTGCCCGCAAGGCGACACCCGCTATCCCGATCAGTCCGAGGATTGCCTGTTCCTCAACGTCTGGACCGCCGACCCGCGCGCCGCCGCGAAGAAGCCGGTGATGCTCTATATCCATGGCGGCGCCGATTCGAATGGCAGCGTCACCGATCCGCTGAACGACGGGCAGGCGCTGGCGGCGCGGGGCGACGTCGTTGTCGTTACCGTCAACCACCGGCTCAACGCGCTCGGCTATCTCTACCTCGCGCGGCTCGACCCGCGTTTTCCCGACAGCGGCAATGCCGGGCAGCTCGACCTGATCCTGGCGCTGCGCTGGGTGCGCGACAATATCGCCGCATTCGGCGGCGATCCGTCGCGGGTGATGGTGTTCGGCCAGTCGGGCGGCGGCGCCAAGATCGCGACGATGATGGCGATGCCCGCCGCGGCAGGGCTGTTTCACTGCGCCGCGACGATGAGCGGGCAGCAGGTCACCGCCTCGGGGCCGCTCAACGCCACGGCGCGGGCGCGCGCCTATCTTGCCCGGCTGAAGGTGTCGCCGACCAATATCGACACGCTCGTGACGATGCCGGTCGCGCGGCTGGTCGACGCGCTCGACGCAACCGATCCGATCCTCGGGGGGGGCGTCTATGTCGGGCCGGTACTCGACATGCGGTCGCTCAACCGGCACCCGTTCTGGCCCGATGCGCACCCGCAGGGGCTGCGCATCCCGATGATGCTCGGCAACATGCGCGACGAGACCCGCGCCTTTCTGGCGCCTGACTCGGCCAAGGTTCGGGACATCGACTGGTCGAACGTCGCCGAGCGGATGGCGCCCGAACTGCGCATCGACATCCATCCCGAATGGGTCATCGCGCAATATCGCGCGCAGTTTCCGACCTGGTCGGCGACCGACGTCTTCTACGCCGCCACCACCGCTGGCCGGAGCTGGCGCGGCCAGGTCATCGAGGCCGAGGAGCGGGCGCGGGCAGGCGCGCCGGCCTGGGTCTATCAGGTCGATTTCGCCTCGCGCACCGATCCGCGCCGTGGTGCCTTCCATACGCTCGACATCCCGCTGGTGTTCGGCACGCTTGGCGCCACCGGATCGCAGACCGGCACCGCCGCCGACGCACGCGCCGCGAGCGCGGCGATGCAGGAGAGCTTCGTCGCCTTCGCCAGCCGTGGCGATCCCAATGGCAGTGGCCGCCCGAACTGGCCCCGCTACGACCTGAAGACCCGCGCGACGATGATCTTCGATGCCCGGAGCCGCCTCGAACGCGACCCCCGCCGCTGGCAGCGCGAGCTGTTCGCGCGGGTGCCGTATATCCAGCCGGGGACGTGAGAGGCTTCGAGACGCGCTAGGGTGCGCGTCCGCCGTTCGCGAGCGGGTAGGCCACGATCAGCGTCAGCGGCCTCCGCCCGGTCTGGCGGATCCCCACGGTCTCGCCGGTGAAGAGATACGCCGCCATCCCCGCGCGCAAGGCCACCGAACGCGCGCCGGACGAGACGATCCCGGTGCCGTCCAGTACATAATAGACCTCGTCATGCGCGATCGGATGCGCGCCGATCGCGCCGCCCCGGCGTATCACACGCTTGCGGAACTCCATCGATCGGCCCGGCACCGCATCGCTGATCCGGTAGGCGGTACTGATGCCGATCGCACCGTGCGGTGTCGGCTCCTCGCGCATCACCGTACGCTCGTCGACGACCACCATCGATCGCGCGGCGGGCTGCGGTTGCGCAGTCGCCGTGCCGGTGACGATCAGCGCGGCAATCGCGGCACCCAGAAGATTTCTCATCCGTCCTTCTCCTCTCGACCCAGGGGAACGCAACATATTGACACACTCGGGAATCGTCATCATTGGTGTGACACCGGTTACCTAAGCAAGCAAGGTCCGGTGGGCACGACCAGTAACGACTGGCGCTCCGGGAGAGGACGGCATGCGCCCGCGCCCGCGCGGGACCAACTTCCTCCACCATTTTCGTGTGGTCGCGGGCAAAACCCCCGCAACCGGTGTCATCGGCCATGGGCCGTAGGGGAGTGAAGGCAATGGTTTATCGTGCATCGGCGATCAGCGCGCGTACCGGGCGTTTGACCGGCGTGTCGGCGACGACGCTCGCGCTCGCGATGTTGCTGCCATCGGCGGCGCAGGCGCAGGCAGCGGCGATCCCCGCCAGTCCCACCCAGCCGGGTACCCCGGCGCAGACCGATCCGGCGCCCGCGCAGACCGCGATCGTTCCCGATGGCCAAGCGGCCGACCCGGCGGCGACGACGGTAGCTCAGGATACCGACCAGCCCGACGGCCCCGACATCGTCATCACCGGCTTCCGCCGCTCTCTCGACGCCGCGCTCAACGTCAAGCGCGAGTCGGTATCCGCGGTCGATGCGATCGTCGCCGAAGACATCGCCAAGTTTCCGGACCAGAACCTCGCCGAGTCGCTCCAGCGCATTCCCGGTATTTCGATCCAGCGCGACGGCGGCGAGGGCCGCGCGATCACGGTTCGCGGGCTCGGCGCGCAATTCACCCGGATTCGCCTCAACGGGCTGGAGACCGTCGCCACCTCGACCGACGGCGCCAGCGCCAATCGCGATCGCGCGTTCGATTTCAACGTGTTCGCATCCGAGCTGTTCAACTCGATCGTCGTCCACAAGACCGCCGAGGCATCGCTCGACGAAGGCTCGCTCGGCGCGGTGGTCGATCTTAACACCGGCAACCCGCTCGGCGGCAAGACCGGGCTGACCTTCGTGGCCGCTGCGCAGGCATCGTACAACGATCTCAGCGAGAACACCCGGCCGCGGCTCGCCGGGCTGTTGTCGTACAAGTCGCCGGACGGCAGCTTCGGCGCGGCGGTCTCGGCCGCCTATACCAAGACCGACAATCTGGAGCTCGGCAACAACACGGTGCGCTGGGCGCAGGCGCGGTTCGATTCGGTCAACGGCACGCCGTGCTTCACGACCACCGCGACCGGCACGACGCGGGCATCGAACGTCGGCGGCTTCTACCGCCCGAATGCGGCGTGCGACCAGGCTGCACTCGCCTTCCACCCGCGCATTCCCCGCTACGGCGAGGTGTTCCACGGCCGCGAGCGGCTCGGGGTCACCGGCAGCGTGCAATGGTCGCCGTCCGATGCCACCAAGGTCTCGATCGATGCGCTGTACTCGCGTTTCAAGGAGCGCCGCGAGGAGAAATGGGCCGAAGTCCTGCTCCGTTCGAACGAGCGTTCGATCGATCTGGTCAA
>DATLME010000077.1:0-6180 GCA_035537395.1 Sphingomonas sp.
GAAGACGCCGTCGTGCTGGACGATGCACTTGAAGCGATCGGCCCATTGGCTCTCGATCCAGTTCATCATGTAGCCGCCATACGAGGCGCCGAGCGCGCATGCGTTGCCAGCATCGAGCCAGCCGAACCGGTCGGTCGCGGATTTCAGCCCCGCCTTCAGGTCGTCGAGCGGCCAGCCGCCCCAGTTATCGCGGATCGCGTCGGTGAAGGCTTGGCCATAGCCGGTCGAGCCGTGGAAATCGACCGCGACCAAACCGTAGCCCGCGCCCGCGAAGACCGCGGGGTTCCAGCGGTACGACCAGCTGTTGTTGCTCGATCCCTGCGGGCCGCCATGCACCATGAACGCGACCGGCACCTTGCCGGTGCTGCCATATGGCTTGACTGCATAGCCCCAGACGAGATCGTCGTTCGCGCCCTTGAAGCTGAACCGCGTCACTGTCGGCATGTCGATGCCGGCGAGCTTCTCGGCATTGACCGAGGTCAGCCGGGTGACGCGCTTGCCCGACAACAGGTAGAAGTCGTCGGGCGCGACCAGGCTGTTCATCGCGAACACCGCGCCCTTGGCGGTCGGCACCACCGCCGAGACGTTCCCGGTGGTGGTGAGCCGCGCGACCTTGCCGGTCGCAGGGTCGACCGACCAGATCGGGTTTTCCTGGGTGTCCTCGGCGGTGACGTAGATCTTCTTCGAATCGGGCGCCCAGGCGATCGACCCGACCGAACGATCCCAGCTTTCGGTCAGCGCGCGCACCTGGCCCGAGGCGAGATCGCGCACCATCAATACCTGCCGGTCGGCCTCGTAGCCCGGGCGCTTCATCGCGAACCAGGCGAGCGTGCGGCCGTCCGGAGAAACCGTCGGGAGATTGTCGGTCGCGTCATTTGCTGCGGTCAGGTTCACTGCCGGACCCGCCCCGTCCGCGGGTGCCGCGAAGATATCGAGATTGGTCGACAGCGATTCGATCCGCCCGGCCTCGCGCAACGCGAAATAAACGGTGCGGCCGTCCGCGCTCCACGCGACCTCTTCGCCGCCGCCGAACGGCTTGGACGGCGCGTCGCCGATCAGCGCGCCGCCGATCGCGACGCCGTCGCCCGGTGCCCCGTCCGCCGTCAGCGGCAGCACGAAAAGCTGTGAGCGGGTGCCGTCGGCCCAGCTGTCCCAATGGCGTACGAACAGCTGGTCATAGACCCGCGCCGACCCCGCCGCGGGATCCTTCTTCGCCAGCGCGGGCGCTAGGCTCGGCGCGCCCGGCTTGCGATCGGCCCAAACCAGGATCTTGTCGCCGGTCGGAGCGACTTTGAACCCACCGAACCCGCCCTGGAAGCCGGTCAACTTGCGCGGCGCACCGCCCGCGACCGGCACCGACCAGATCGCGTCATCGCCGCCCTTGTCCGACTGAAAATAAATCGTCGTGCCGTCGGCGGAGAATTGCGGCGCGGCTTCGTTGACGTCGGCCTCGGCGACCAGCCGCATCGGCTTGGTGCCGCGGCGCGACAGATCGAGCCGCCACAGGTCGGTGCGGCCGCGGTCCGCGGCGAGATCGGTCTCGCGTTGCTGCCAGACCAGCCAGCGGCCGTCGGCCGATACGGTCGGCGCGGCGACCCGGCTGAGCATCGTGACGTCGTCGATGGTGAGTTGGCGGGCGGAGGCGGGCGTCGCGGCGGCAAGCGCGACGAGGCTGACGGCAAGGAAGTGCTTCATGCCCACGAATAGAGCAGACCCGCAGACGACCGGCAATCGCCCACCGCGCTTATTGTTGGGCGGTAATCTTCTCGATCTCGCGGGCGACCATGGTCTCGACCAGCGGCGGGAGATTGGCATCGAGCCACTCGCGCAGCATCGGCCGCAGCAGTTCGCGAACGAGCCCCTCGAGCGTGCCGTCGCCATCGGGCTCGGGCCTGACCAGCATCTTGCTCAACGCCTCCAGCGACCCGCGGCTCGCGGCGACCGCCTGTTGCGAGACGATCGAATCGGCGGATGCGGGCGGCGCCGTGGCAGTGACGGGAGGCGCGGCGGCGGTGACGGGCGGAGCGGCAGGACGCGCAGCAGGCGCGGGCTCGCCGATCTCATCCAGGGGTGCCGACACCGCGGCGCCGGCGATCGGATGGCTCAGTTCGAGCACTTCCTCAGCAGGCTCGGGCTCCAGCACCGGGTCGGGCGCAGGGGCCGCAGCCGTCGGGCGCGACGTGCGGCGGGGACGCGACTGGCCCGGATCGCCCTCTTCGGCGATGATCCGTTTAATCGACGAGAGGATATCCTCCATCGAAGGTTCGGCGCTAATGTCCCCCATGCGACGCATCCCGTACTGGCGCGACACCGCCTTTATTGGCGGTTTGGCGTAGCAGCACCTGTCGTCAGTCCCGGGCTTCTGTCAACCGGCGTGTCGAGCATCGGATCGAGCGGACGCGTCACCGTGGCGTTCTGCGCCGGCGTCGACGCCGTCGACACGGCCACAGGCGTCGCCATTCCGTCGTCGGAGAAGTCGTTGATCTTGTTGCGGACGCGCTTGTAGTTGATCAGCGGATCATAAAGCGCGCCGCCATCGAGCCCGAGGTCGCGCGCCTCGGCATTGCCCATCGACGCGAGCAGCGCAAAGCCGGCGACATAGGCATCGCGCCGCGCAGTGACGAGCGTCACCTGGCTGTTGAGCAGCTCCTGCTCGGCATTCAGGATATCGAGGATCGTGCGCGTCCCGACGCTGTTCTCGGCACGCACGCCTTCAAGCGACAATTTGTTCGCGTTGACCGCGACCTCCGACGACGCGATCACCTCCAGCGCGGAGCGCCATGACGCGTAGTTCGACCGGGTATTCGCGATCACGCTGCGCTCGGTGGCGGTGGTGTTCTCGATCGATTGCGATTGCAGCGCCTCGGCCCGGCGGACCAGCGCGCCGGGGCGTCCGCCCTGAAAGATCGGCACCGTCAGCTGAAGGCCGACCGTGCTCGCCGTTCCGGTCTGGCCGACGCGGGTGCCGGTGCCCGACCCAAGCGAACCAAAATAATTGAAGTAATTGCCACCGACGACCGCATTCAGCCGGGGCAGGCGATTGGCGCGCGCGACGCCGACATCGAAGCGGGTCGCGTCGCGCTGGCGCTGCGAGGCGAGCAGCACGGGATTTTCGCGCAAGGCGACATCGGTCGCTGCGGTCGGCGACGCCGGCAGGTTGGGCAGCACCGGCGGCTGTTCCAGCTCCGCGGGCGGCGTGCCGACCAACCGGATGTAATTTTCGCGGCTCGCGATCAGCCGGGCCTCGACGGTCTGGAGATCGCCGCGCGCGCGGGCCAGCCGGGCCTCCGATTGCGCCACGTCGGTCCGGGTCAGGTCGCCGACCTGGAAGCGGTCGCGACTTGCCTGGAGATTGATCTCCAGCACGCGGACATTCTGGCGATTGAGGCTGACGATCGCCTCGTCGCGGATCACGTCCATGTACGCGCCGACGGTATTCGTGAACAGATCGCTCTCGGTGCCGCGCAGCGTGGCGAGCCCGGCATCGACCCGCGTCTCCGCCGCGCGCACCGAATTGCGCACCGCGCCACCCTGGAAGATCGGCACCGAGAGCTGGGTGCCTGCGGTACCTTCGCGATCCGGCGAGACGAAGCTGTTCGAACTCTTGACGACGTTCTCGGTATAGCCGCCGCTCGCATTCACCGACGGCAGGCCGTCGGCCCGCGCGATCGGCACGTTCTCGTCGGTCGCGCGCTGCGCGGCGCGCTGCGCGGTGATCGTCGGGTTGGTGGCATAGGCTTTCAACAGCGCCTCGCGCAGCGTCTCGGCCCCGGCGGGCGACGCGATCGCCCCCGCCATCAACAGCGTCCCGGTGAGTGTCTTCATCAAAAGGTGAAACCCTGCGGACGGGCGAAGCCGGGCAACATCACGCAGTCGCTGTCGACGAACGGTGCGAGGCCGAAGCCGCCGTCGGTCTTGCGGCCCGCGGCAAGCCGGATCACGCCGTGATCGACCAGGCCCGACACCACCCGCCCGCCGGAGCGGACTTGGCCGACTAGTCCGTCGGGCACGCTCTCGATCGCACCGTCGATGATCAGCACGTCGTATGGCCCCCCTTCGGGATGGCCGTTCGTAAGTGGCGCCTGAACGATGTCGACATTGCCGAGATCGGCGAGCGCCGCGCGCGCACTCGCGACCAGCGCCGGATCCTCCTCGACCGCGACAACGCTGGCGACGATCTCCGCCAGCACCGCGGCGGTATAGCCGCCGGCCGCGCCGATCAGCAGCACGCGATCGCTGGCGAGCAGATAGGCCTCGGTCAGCAACCGCCCGGTCGCGATGGGCGTGTTGATCGCGCGACCGTTGCCGAGCGGCAGCGCGGTGTCGCGATACGCGATCGTGCGCAGCGCCGCGGGCACGAACGCCTCGCGGGGAACCCGTGCCATCGCCGCCACGATCCGCTGATCGCTGACCGCGTTGGGGCGAAGCTGGCTCGCCACCATGGCGATGCGCATCGCGCGATGATCCGCGCCGGCGCTGCTGCTGTCGATGCTCGTTGTCATGCCCATCCCTGTCGCACAGCTGTCTTAGCCGTGCAATACACTAATTCCGCCTGTCGGCTTGTATCGCGCGCCGCCGTTCCCGCCAAGCCGCGCAGGCGCCCGCAATGGCGATTCCTTGTGCGTGCTCGACAGGTGTTGACCGCAAAGCGAAAACCCCTCATCTGCCGCCGCCTTGGCCCGATGGCGGAGTGGTGACGCAGAGGACTGCAAATCCTTGCACCCGGGTTCGATTCCCGGTCGGGCCTCCATTCGATTGACGTTTTGCATGCCGCCGCGTTCACGATGAACGGGCACGGCGAGAGGCCGACGGTGCTTATGTCGAACGGTGCACAAGCCTCGGACGAAGCTCCTCACCCAAGATCCAGACGAGCCTCGCGCCGCGCGCATGATGTGCGTTAACAAGATTTCCTGCTTGGTTCACCGGCAATTAGCACCTCGCTTGTAGCCCGTCATCGAGATGACGAGGTGAGCGAATGTCAGCAGGGTGCCAGGGTTGCAGATCGGATCGCCATCCATTCGAGATCGCGATGGCCTTCCAGCCGATCGTCGACGTCACCACCGGGCGCCCGTTCGCGTTCGAAGCGCTGGTGCGCGGGATCCGTGGCGAGGGCGCCGGCGACGTGCTTGCCGGGGTTACGCCGGAGAGCCGCTACGCCTTCGATCAGCAATGCCGCGTGGCGGCAATCGAAGGGGCGGTCGCAGCCGGCATCCTGGACACCGGTGCGCGGCTTTCGATCAACTTCCTTCCGAACGCGGTCTACTCACCCGCCGCGTGCATCCAGTTGACGCTGAAGACCGCGCGGGCGACGGGGTTTCCTGCCGACCGGCTGATATTCGAGTTCACCGAGAACGAGGAAATCGCCGATACCAATCATGTCGCAAACATCGTCGAGACCTATCGCAAGATGGGATTTGCGACGGCGATCGACGACTTCGGTGCCGGCCATGCCGGGCTGGCCCTGCTCGCGCGGTTCCAAACCGACATCATCAAGCTCGATATGGAGCTTGTCCGCAATATCGACACCAGCCTGCCGCGCCGCCTGATCGTGGAGGGCGTGACGCGGATGGCCGAGGCGCTCGGCATCACGGTCGTCGCGGAGGGGATCGAGACGGTCGCCGAGTTCGATGCTCTCCGCGCCATCGGGATCCGCTACATTCAGGGGTATCTGCTTGCGCGCCCCGGCTTCAAGAGCCTGCCCGACGTCAGCATGCCGATCTCCCGCTATGCCGCGGTAGCCTAGCGCTCGCGTTGCCCGACCGCCGTCAGCGACTAACGAGGCGGGTGTACAAGTGCCAGGTCGCATAGCCCAATACCGGCAGCACGACCGCGAGGCCGATGAACAACGGGATCGTTCCCAGCAGCAACAAGGCCGCAACCGTCGCGCCCCACCGCAACATCATCAGCCAGTTCGCGCTTACTGCCCGGATCGACGTGCGCACCGCCAGCATCGGATCGACCGCCTGGTCGACGACCATCGGGACCGAAACCACGGTCAGCACCAGCGTCAAGGCCGCGAACATGCCACCCGCGAGGTTGCCCGCGATGATCAGGGTCCAGCCCTCCGACGTGTTGAACAGGGCATCGACGAAAGCCGAGATGCCGACGGGTTCGAGCCTGCCGACGGTGACCTGGTACAACAGCCATGCCACCAGCAGCCATCCCAGGAACGCGACGATC
>DATLME010000078.1:0-2594 GCA_035537395.1 Sphingomonas sp.
GACCGCGGCGAAGAAGGCAGGGAAGGAGATCCACGCCCCGGTCAGCGACAACACGAACAGCGGCAGCGCGATCCAGAACCCCATCAGGTAATGGAGATTGGTGTCGGTGTTGCGGTGCCGTTTCCAGCGCAGCCCGCGCAAGGTTCGCCCGACCATCGGCCACCACAGCCACAGTCCGGTGAAGCTCGACACCATCAGCGCGACGCCGATCCAGCCGACGATCGACCGGCCCACGCCAGGGATCTGCAGGCTGCCGTGGAGCACGTGAAGGAAACGCAGCAGCCCGCCCCCGCTCGACGCGACCTCCAGCACCCGCGCGGTCGGCGGATCGAGATAGACCATGGTCCGCTGCGGCGGCCCGGCGCGCGGCGGCGCGGCGCCACCCGGCAATGCCGCGACGACCACCGGGCCCTCCTCGCCGGGCAGGGTCAGCTGCGCGATCCGGTCGCCGGGCTTCAGCACGCCGCGGGCCGCCGCGACATAGGCGTCGGGGGCGAGCAAGGTCTCGCCGGACACCGCGAACCGGGCCGGGTTGACGACGCGGTCGAGCGCCTCGTCCCAGACCAGCGCCGCGCCCGACAGCGATATGGGGATGACCGCGATCGCCAGGATCAGCCCGATCCATTTGTGGACCTGGAACCATGTTCGCCGCCACGCCTGCCTGGTCATTCGCATTTTCCTCGCTTCGCCGTCATGCGTCCGCCCAGCGTCGCAGCAAATTATGGTACACCCCGGTGAGCTTCACCACCGCCGCATCGCCCTGCCCCATGGCCGTCGCTACCTCCTGCACCGCCTGATCCAGTTCGAACAGGGTGCGACGGGCGGCGTCGTCGCGCACCATCGACTGGATCCAGAAGAACGACGCGGTGCGGGTCCCGCGGGTCACCGGGCTAACGCGGTGGAGGCTCGACGCGGGATAGAGGATCATGTGCCCGGCCGGCAGCTTGACGGTCTGCGGCCCGAACTGATCCTCGATCACCAGCTCGCCGCCGTCATAGCTCGCGGGATCGTCGAGGAAGAGCGTCGCCGACAGGTCGCTGCGGATCCGGAAGTCGCTGCCGCGGCGGATGCGGATCGCATTGTCGACATGCAGGCCGAACGCCTGGCCGCCGGCATAGCGGTTGAACAAGGGCGGGAAAACCTTCAGCGGCAGCGCCGCCGCGACGAACAGCGGCGAGGCGGCGAGCGCGTCGAGCACCAGCGCGCCGGCCTCGCGCGCGGCGGCGGAGTCCTCGGGTAGCTGCGCATTGTGCTTGGCGAGCGCGGACTGTGCGCCCGAGGTCGCGTTGCCGTCGATCCAGTCGGCGGCGTCGACGATCGCGCGGATCCGTGCCACCGTCGCGGCGTCGAGCAGGTCGGGGATCGCGATCAGCATGCCGCGCCCTCGCGCAGGGCGGCGACGCCACGGCTGCGGAATGCAGGAACGTCGCACGCCGCCAGCCACGCCGCCGCCTGCTCGACGAAGCGCGCATTGCCGAGCACGCCCGCGCGGCGCAGCCACGGGATCGCGGCGTCGATCTCGCCCGTCGCGCCGAGCATGCGCGCATGGTTGAACGCGCCGCGAAAGTCGCCGCCCTCGGCGGCGCGGGCGTAGCAGTCCGCCGCCCTGGCCATGTCGCGCGGGCCCGCCCAGCCATCCTCCGCGAAGCTGCCGACGAAGTTGATCGCCTTGGCATTGCCGAGCGCCGCGGCGCGTTCGAGCCAGGCCAGCGCCGCCGTCTTGTCCTCGTCGACTCCCTCGCCGAGCGCGAGCAGGGTCGCGTAATTGTACATCGCCCAGTCGAGCCCGCGTTCGGCGGCGACGCGGTAGCATTGCGCGGCGCGGCTCTTGTCGGGCGCGGTGCCCCAGCCGAGGTCGTAACAGCGGCCGACCATGTTGAGCGCCATTGCATGATGCTGCGCCGCGGCCCTCGTGAACCAGCCGAGCGCCGCGCGCGGATCGGCTTCCACCTCGACGCCGTCGAGCAGCATTTGCGCATAGAGCGCCTGCGCGTCGGCATTCCCCGACGCCGCAGCATCGTGGAGGAACGCCGCGCGGGCTGGTCCGGGCGAGGCGAGTGCCGCGATCAGAAGGTCACGCCCACCGTGCCGAACACCGTGCGGCCCGGTGCCATCGTCGCATAATGCGACGAGAAGGCCTGGCTGTAATAGGTCTTGTCGGTGAGGTTCTGCGCGTTGACGCTGAGTTGCACCCGCGGCGTGAGCTGGTAGCTGGCGCGCGCATCGAACCGCCAATAGCCGGGGATCGCGCGGTACAGCACCCTGGTCGCCGGGGTAACGGTGACGACGCCAGCAGCATCCTGGGTTGCGGCGCGGTTGTCGGCATAGCCGCCGAACTGCTCGTCCATGTAGATCGCAGTGCCGCCGATCTGCAGGCCCTTCACCAGCTCGACATTGGTCGTCGCAGTGAAGCTGTTGCGCGCGGTCTGCGGCACCTGCTTGCCGTTGTTGACCGACGAAACATACACCACCTGCGCGGCGCGGGTCCCTAACGCAGGGGCGGTCAGCGCCGAATTGCCGCCGTCGATGACGGTGGGATCAAGGTGCGTATAGCCGCCGAACACCGTCCAGCCGGGCAGGATCGTGCCGCTGGC
>DATLME010000079.1:0-7365 GCA_035537395.1 Sphingomonas sp.
CCGCGGTCGCCTTCGCGCTGCCGACCACCCCCGGGATGCCCGCGCCCGGATGCGTGCCAGCGCCGACGAAATAGAGGTTCGGGATATGGTCGTCGCGATTGTGGACGCGGAACCATGCGCTCTGGGTCAGCGTCGGCTCCAGGCTGAACGCGCTGCCGAGATGCGCGTTCAGATCGCGCGCGAAGTCGTTCGGCGCGTACGAGAACTTGGTCACGATGCGTTCGTGGATGTCGGGGATCAGGCGCCGCCCGATCTCGTCGAGGATGCGTTTTTCCAGGATCGGGCCGATCTCGTCCCAATCGACCGGGAACTTGCCCATGTGCGGCACCGGCGCCAGCGCGTAGAAGGTCGAGTGACCCTCGGGCGCGAGCGACGGATCGGTCACGGTCGGGTGGTGGAGGTAGAGCGAGAAATCCTGGCTCAGCACGCCGTGATCGTAGATGTCGGCGAGCAGCCCCTTATAGCGCGGGCCGAACAGGATCATGTGGTGCGGAATGCCCGGCCACGTCCCCTTCACGCCGAAATGGACGACGAACAGCGACGGCGAGTATTTCTTGTTCTCGAGCTTGCCCGCGGTGCGCTGCGCGCTGCGCGATCCCGACAGCAACGTGCGGTAGGTGTGGACGATGTCGGCATTGGCGGCGACCATGTCGGCATCGGCGTGCCAGCCGCTTTCGGTGGTGACCCCGGTCGCCCGGTCGCCCAGCGTGTCGATGCGTGCGACCGGGTCGCCGAGCCGCAACGTGCCGCCGATCCGCTGGAAGTGCGTGACCATGCCCGCGATCAGCCGGTTGGTACCGCCCATCGCGAACCAGACCCCGCCGTCGCGCTCGAGCTTGTGGATCAGCGCATAGATCGCGCTGGTCGTCATCGGATTGCCGCCGACCAGCAGCGTGTGGAAGGACAGCGCCTCGCGCAGCTTCTCATTGCGGATGTATTTGGAGACGATCGAATAAACCGAGCGCCACGCCTGATATTTGGCGAGCGCGGGCGCCGCCTTGATCATCGACGCGAAATCGAGGAACGCGACGTGGCCGAGCTTGAGATAGCCTTCCTCGTAGACGCCGGCGGCATAGTCGAGGAAGCGGGCATAGCCGTCGACATCGGCGGGATCGAGCTTGGCGATCTCCGAGCGGAGCAGCGGTTCGTCGTTGGTGTAGTCGAAATTGGTGCCGTCGGGCCAGTTGAGCCGGTAGAACGGGCTCACCGGCGCGAGCGTCACGTCCTCGGTCATGTCGCGCCCGGTGAGTGCCCACAGTTCCTGCAGACAATCCGGATCGGTGATCACGGTCGGCCCGGCATCGAAGGTGAAGCCGTCGCGCTCCCAGTAATAGCCGCGCCCGCCGGGCTTGTCCCGCGCCTCGACGATGGTCGTGGCGACGCCCGCGGATTGCAGCCGGATCGCGAGCGCCAGCCCGCCGAACCCTGCGCCGACGACGACCGCGGCGGTCATGACAGCCCCATGATCGCGCGGACCGCGCGGCCGATCGGAATCGGCGGCTTACCGATCAACACGCGAGCCTTGTCCGTCATCGTAGATGTCCCTGCATAGAAGCGCCCGATCAGCCTCGGATCGAGCCGGTAGAAGCGTTCGAGTATCCGGTAGCGTTCCGGAGGGCCCGCCGCCTTGAACAACATGGTGTCGAGCATTCGGTAGAAGCCGCGCCGGTTCCAGCAATCGCGCGCGAAATCATGCGTTGCGGCGTGGAGGTCGGCGCCGGCGAAACTCGTGCGCTCGGCAAGCAGCGCGGCGGTGCGGACCGCATCGGGAAGCGAATAGCCGGTGGTCGGGTGGAACAGGCCCGCGCGCATCCCCGCCTTTGCCACCCCGGCGCCGCTCGATCGCCAATAGGCCGCGAAGTCGCCGCCCATCGCGACCGGCAGCACGCCCGCCTCCTCGCGGTCGGACGCGACGACGTGCCAGCCGCGCGCGCCGGCATAGTCGTCGATCCGGGCCGAGATCTCGGCGCGCGGCAGTGTCGGGGTGTCGCTGTAATAGGTATCCTCGACGAACACCGTCCTGGCGTCGAATGGCAGGCAATAGACGAATCGGTAGCCGTCGATCTGCGGCACCGTCGCGTCCATCACCACCGGGCGTTGGAGGCCGTGTGGCGCGGCCAGCGTCAGCGCGCGGCCGACGAACTTCTGCCAGCCGAGATCGAGCGTTGCGAGGTCGCCCGGCCCGCGCGCGTCGATCACGCCGGTCGCCTCGACGCGACCGCCATCGGCGAACCGCACGGTCGTCGCGGAGGCGTCCACCACTTCGCGGCCGAGCATGATCGCGGCCGCCGGCAGCGCCTCGCGCACCGCCGCGTCGAGCCGCTCGCTCGTGATCGACTGGTAGCTCGCGTCGATGGTGCGGCCGTGGGCGGGGAAGGCGATGTCGTAGCCCTGCCAGCGGTGGACGACGAGCGACTCGACGATCCAGCGGTTGGCGGGCGCGACGTCGCTGCCGAAGAACGACCAGAGATGGTTGCCGCCGAGCGTCGCGGCGGCGTCGATCACGCGCACGTCGAGAGTCGGGTGGCGCCGCGCGAGCGCGAGCGCGATCAAGCCCCCCGCGAGCCCGCCGCCGAGGATCGCTACGTCGCAAGTGATCGTCGCTGCCATCGCAGCGCGACTAGCCTAAAGCGGTGCTGGCGAGAACCCTCCCGACCCACGTGTCGTGAACTAGGATACGACGATGGTACCGATGCTCACTACTCAGCGACTGACGCTGTCCGCGCACCGGCCGGACGACCTCGATGATTGTGCGGCGATGTGGGCCGATCCGCGCGTCTACGCGATGATCGGCGGCCAGCCACGCGCACGCGAGGAGGTCTGGATTCGGCTGCTGCGTTCGATCGGCCAGTGGGCGGCGTTCGGCTACGGCGCCTGGCTGATCCGTGAGCGCGACGGCGGCCGGTTCGTCGGCGAGATCGGGTTGATCGAGGCGCGACGCGCGATCGAGCCGTCGATCGACGATGCGCCCGAGAACGGCTGGGCGCTTGCCGGCGACGCACACGGCCGCGGGTTCGCCGGCGAGGCATTGGCGGCGGTGCTCGGCTGGACCGACGCGAACGGGATCGCGCTCACTCGGTGCATCATCGATCCGGCCAACCACGTCTCGATCAGGCTGGCGGAGCGCCACGGCTATCGCGAAGCCGTCACCGGCCGCTATCACGACGCGCCGATCCTGATCTTCGCGCGAGCGGCGAGCGCGCACGCCGGCACGTAAGCGATGGCCCTCGCGCCCCGAAGCGGGTAGACGCGCCGGTCATGAACGCGTTGCTCGCCATCGCCCTGTCCGCAACCGCGATGACGGTGATCGTCGGCGTCCGCTACCTGATCGTGTCGGGCGGTTTCGCCGCGGCGACCCGGCTGCGGCATCCCGGCCTGTATCGCGGGCTCGACCGGCAGATGCGGCTCGAGATCGTCTGGAGCCTGTCGTCGGCGGCGATCTACGGGATTCCGGCGGGGGTCGTCGCCTGGGGTTGGCAGAACCGCGGCTGGACCCGGATCTACGACGATCTTGCCGCCTTTCCGCTCTGGTACCTGCCGGTTTCGGTGCTGCTCTACCTCTTTGCGCACGATACCTGGTTTTACTGGACACACCGCTGGATGCACCGCCCGGCGCCGTTTCGCGTGGCGCATGCGGTGCATCACGCCAGCCGCCCGCCGACCGCCTGGGCGGCGATGGCGTTCCACCCGATCGAGGCGCTCACCGGCGCTGTTGTAATTCCGCTACTGGTGTTCGTGATTCCGATCCACGTGGCCGGTCTGTGCTTCGTGCTCACCGTGATGACGGTTATGGGTGTTACCAACCACATGGGATGGGAGATGTTTCCCAGGTTCATGTGGGGCGGCCGGCTGGGGGGCTGGCTGATCACGGCGAGCCATCACCAGCGTCACCACGAACAATATGGTTGCAACTATGGCCTTTATTTCCGGTTCTGGGATCGGCTCTGCGGCACCGACGGCGGCGTCGGCGATTTCGCCCGCGCGCACGCCAAGGCACGGCAGCGTCCGGCGCGCGGGCTGCCTGGCGTTGCCGCTGGCGGCGGCGGCGTTGATGGGCGCCACGCCGACGGCGCGGCTTGACGTCGGGGTCGACAAGCTCCGCTCGGCCAAGGGACTGTTGCGGGTCTGCCTGACTGCGGATCCGGGCAATTTCCCCGCCTGTGTCGACGATGCCGGGGCGATCACGCGCACGGTTCCGGCCGGCACGCGCGGCCTGCGCTTCGACGGGCTGCCCTACGGCACCTACGCGATCGCGGTGATCCACGACGAGAACGGCAATTCACGGCTCGACACGCTCGCCGGGATCCCGCGCGAAGGCTTCGGGTTCTCGCGCAATCCGGCGCTCGGCTTCGGTCCGCCGCGCTTTGCCGCCGCCCGCTTCACGGTTGCCGGTGATGCCGAACGGCAACAGGTGCGGATGCGGTACATCTTCTGACCCAAGTGCGCGGATAGAATCACGCAGGCGGGCGTTTCGCAAACGTAACAGGTCGGAGCCCTTCCTTGCATCGCAAGATCATCACCCAATTCACTGCTGCGCTATCGCTCGTCGGAGCAGCGGTCCCGGCCACAGCGCAGGACACCACCGTGGCGCCGCCCGATACCGGTGCGGTAGTCGCGGCGCCCGATTTCGACGGCGACTCGATCACGCTCGGCGCCGGGATCGCGTATCTTCCCGACTACGAGGGCTCGAACGATTACCGGCTCACCCCCGCGCCCGGCGCGATCGGCTCGATCGGCGGCTACAGCTTCACGGTGGCGGGGAACCGTGCGTCGCTCGACCTGATCCGCAACGCGCCCGGACCTGGCCTGGATCTTCAGGCGGGCCCGATCGGGGTGCTCAATTTCAATCGTTCCAACGCCGACAACATCGACGACCGGCGGGTTCGCGCGCTCGGCGAGACTGGCACCGCGATCGAGCTCGGCGGCTTTGTCGGGATCGGCAAGACCGGCGTGATTACCAGCCCCTATGACCGCCTGTCGGCGTCGCTCAGCTACCGATACGACGTCAACGGGGTCCATCGCAGCGGCATCCTGCAGCCGACGATCAACTATCTCACCCCGCTCAGCCGCAAGGCGGCGGTCGGCCTGTTCGCCTCGGCCGAACACACCGGGCGCGGCTATGCCCGCACCTATTTCGGCGTTTCGCCGCTGCAGAGCGTCGCCAGCGGCCTGCCGGTCTACAACGCGCGCGGCGGCTGGAAGAACTGGTCGCTCGGGGCGCTCGGCACCTATGCGCTGACCGGCGACCTGCTGCATGGTGCCAAGATCGTGGCAGGCGGCACCTATAGCCGCCAGTTCGACCGCTTCGCCGGCAGCCCAGTGGTGGCGATCGCGGGATCGCGCACCCAGTGGCTCGGCGTGGTAGGCCTCGCCTACACGTTCTGATACGGGCCGGCGCGGCAACAACGGGGCGGGGACGGACAGTGCAGGTAATCGGCGTGATCGGGGCGGGGCAGATGGGCGCCGGCATCGCACAGGTGTCCGCGCAGGCGGGGTACCGGGTGCTGCTCGCCGATGTGACGCGCGAGCGCGCCGAGGCCGGCAAGGCGGGGATCGCCAAGGCGATGACCCGGCTCGTCGACAAGGAGAAGATCGACGCCGCCACCCGCGATCGGACGCTCGAACGGATCGAGCCGGTCGACGGCGTCGCCGCGATGGCGCCGTGCGCGCTGGTGATCGAGGCGGCGACCGAGCGCGAGGAGATCAAGCGCGCGATCTTCAAGGACGTCGGTGCCGTGCTCGGCGCGGACGCGGTGCTCGCGTCGAACACCTCGTCGATTCCGATCACGCGGCTCGCACAGGCGGCGCCCGATCCGGCACGGTTCATCGGGGTGCATTTCTTCAATCCGGTGCCCGTGATGGGGCTGATCGAGGTGATCCGCGGGCTCGCCACCACCGACGCTACGGTGGCGACGATCGAGGCCTATGACGCGGCACTCGGCAAGCAGGTCGTAAAGGCCAACGATGCCCCCGGCTTCATCGTCAATCGCGTGCTGATGCCGATGATCAACGAAGCGTGCTTTGCGCTCGGCGAGGGCGTCGCGACGATCCGCGATATCGATCTCGCCTGCCAATTGGGGCTCAACCACCCGATGGGGCCGCTGACGCTCGCCGATTTCATCGGCCTCGACACATGTCTCGAAATCACCCGCGTGTTGTTCGAGGGTACCGGCGATCCCAAGTTCCGGCCCGCGCCGCTGCTCGTCAAATATGTCGAAGCGGGCTGGTATGGCCGGAAGACCAAGCGCGGTTTCTACGACTACACCGGAGAGGTTCCCGAGCCGACGCGCTAGGAGGCGGCGATGAGCATCGACGACACGATCATCGACACCCCGGAAGGGCCGATGACCTACGCGCAGTGGAAGAAGAAGAACCCCGTCCAGCTGCCGTCGCGGCGGACGAAGGGGAAGAAGCTGCCCAACAAGGTGAAACTGCGGACCGACGAGAATTAATCGCCGGGCGCTGCGTCGAAACCGCCGAAGCTCCGTATCTCCGACGCGCACCGTGACGGTGTGCATGCATTCAGGAGATCGCGAACAATGACACGATTCATGAAGAGCTCGGTCGCGGCCATGGCCTTGATCGCCGCGGGCGGTGCCATCGCTGCGCAGAAGAACCCGATGGTAGGTGGCGCGGCAATGTACCCGACGAAGACCATCGTCGAGAACGCGGTGAATTCGAAGGACCACACCACGCTGGTGGCGGCGGTGAAGGCGGCGGGCCTGGTCGAGACGCTGTCGGGGGCGGGGCCGTTCACGGTATTCGCGCCCACCGACGCGGCGTTCGCCAAGCTGCCCGCGGGCACCGTCGAGACCCTCGTCAAGCCCGAGAACAAGGCGACGCTGACGAGCGTGCTGACCTATCACGTCCTCCCGGGCAAGGTGATGGCCGCCGACATCGCCGCCAAGGCGAAGGCTGGTAACGGCACCGCGACCTACACCACGGTGCAGGGCGGAACACTGTCGTTCCACAAGGCCGGCGGCGGCTATTCGATCATGGATGGCAAGAACAACATGGGCATGATCACCATTGCCGATGTCCGGCAGTCGAACGGCGTGATCCACGTCGTCGACACCGTGATGATGCCGTAAGGGGAGGTTACGTCTTCGTCATCGCGGCGAAAGCCGGGGTGGCGATGTTTATACCGTCATCCCGGCTTTCGCCGGGTTGACGGATTTGAGTTCGGAGACCGCGGCGCCGCTTGCGCAAGTTAGCCCTTACGCGATCAGCAGCCCCGCCAGCGCCGCCGACATCAGGTTCGCGAGGCTTCCGGCCGCCAGCGCGCGCAGGCCGAGCTTGGCGATCGTCGGGCGCTGATTGGGAGCGAGGCTGCCGGTCACCGCCATCTGGATCGCGATCGACGAG
>DATLME010000080.1:0-19223 GCA_035537395.1 Sphingomonas sp.
GGCAGGGCGGCAGTGCCATTCCGTCGAGCTCGGCCACGTTCCAGCCCGTAAACAGGTGTCGCCGCGACCCCGGGTCCCGACGCAAGCCGTCGATCAGGCGGCTGATCTGGTCGATCCCGCGATCGGCCTTGCGGAACAAGCCGTCGCTCCCGGACACCGGTTCGTAAAGCGGCCAGTCGACCCACTGCTTGCCGTAGACGGGGCCGAGATCGCCCCACTGCGCCGCGAATGCGTCGTCCTCGATGATGCGCTGCTCGAAGGTGTCGCGGTCGATCGGATCACCGGTTTCTGCCCGGTAGCGAGCCAGAGGCCAGTCGGTCCAGATATGTACCTTTTGCGAGACCAAGGCCCGGATGTTGGTGTCGCCGGTAAGAAACCACAGCATCTCGCGCGCAGCGGTCTTCCAGGCCACGCGCTTGGTCGTCAGTAGCGGAATTGCGGAATCCGCTAGGGAAAAGCGCAACGTCCGCCCGAACAGGGATCGGGTACCGACGCCGGTCCGATCGCGGCGCTCGTCGCCATGTTCCCAGGTCTCGCGCAGCAGATCCAGATATTGCTGCTCGAAATGCGGCTCGGTTGCCATGATGGGCGATTCCTCGGTTCAGCTGAAGGCCGCTGTGCCGCGGGTGCACGGGGAAGACAATCGCGCTGGTGCCAGCATCGGAAACGGATCAGGTTGCAGCGGCGCCCGAGCGCCCGACGCAGCAGGGCAGATCATGGAAGTCCTGCCCCCGCCGCGATTGATCAACGACGCCCGCTCCGCGGCATCGCTGTTCGCCGAGCTCGCCCGTACGCCCGCCGAGACCGCGATCGTCGCCTTTCTGGATCCGGAATGGCGGCTTCTCGGAACGCTGCGGTTCAGCGGCCGACAACGCGACGTCGCACCCTCCATCCGGACGATCGTGCGCGACGCGCTCGCATTCGATGCAGTCGCGCTGGTGCTCGCGCACGGCCATCCCGGCGACGATCCGTCGCCGAGCGCGTCCGACCTGGCCTTTACTCGCCAGCTGGCGCGGACGCTGCGCACGATCGACATGGACCTGGTCGATCACCTGATCTTCGCGGGTGACCGGATGGTCAGCCTGCGCGACGAGGGTCTGCTTTAGACTGGTCGACTCGACACGGCTTGATCGCCTTCGGCACCGGCCGAGGCCCGGCGGCACGGAAGGTCGCGAGATAGCCACCCGCCGACGGCATATCGGTGATCGCGACCTGCGTGTAGCCCACCGCGGCGAATTCGCATTTGAGCAATGGCGGCGGAGTCCCGTGATTGCGCGTCGTGCGATTGGCATCGACGACGACGACCAGCCCGTCGGGTTTGAGCGAAGGCCGCATTCGCCACAGGAACTCGTAAGGCTGCGCGATCTCATGGTACATATGGACCATCAGGATCCGATCGAAGCTGGCGGGCGGCAGCTTGGGGTCGTTAGGCTCGCCGAGCCGCACGCTGACATTGTCGAGCCGTTCGCGCGCGACCCGTTCCGCCAGCGCGTCGCGGACTTGCGCCACGATGTCCTCGGCAAGGACGCGGCCCTGCTTGCCGACCCGTGCCGCGGTCCGGATCGTATAATAGCCCTCGCCAGCGCCGATATCCGCGACCGTCATGCCGGCCTTGATGCCGGCCTTGTCCATCACCTCGCCGGCTTCGTTGAGCCGGTCGCGGGCTTCCTCGTTCGACCAGCGCGACGACACGATATGCGCGACCGGGCGATCGGCGGCCGGGAACGGACCGGGCCCCTCGTTGTCGCGCTTGATCAGCGGCTTGGATCCGTCGCACGCCACGAGCATCAAGCCGGCGACCAGCAGGGCGCCGATCACGATCGGAAACGGGGTACGCTCGGCGATCAATCAACGTCCTCCACGTCGACCGCCTCGCCGGTCACCCGCTGGGACAATGCCGCCGCCATGAACGGATCGAGATCGCCGTCGAGCACGTCGCTCGGTGCGGTCGAGACCACGCCCGTGCGCAGGTCCTTCACCATCTGGTAGGGCTGGAGAACATAGCTGCGGATCTGGTGTCCCCAGCCGATATCGGTCTTGGCGGCATTCTCGGCGTTGGCGGCCTGTTCGCGGATGGCGAGTTCGCGTTCGTAGAGCCGGGCACGAAGCTGGTTATAGGCCTCGGCCTTGTTCTTGTGCTGCGATCGCTGGTTCTGGCACTGCACGACGATGCCCGTCGGGATATGCGTGATCCGCACCGCCGAATCGGTGGTGTTGATGTGCTGCCCGCCGGCGCCCGACGCACGGTAGGTGTCGATCCGCAGGTCGCTTTCATTATACTGGACGTCGATATTGTCGTCGACCACCGGATAGACCCAGACGCTGGCGAACGAGGTGTGCCGCCGCGCCGCACTGTCGTACGGGCTGATCCGGACCAAGCGGTGAACCCCGCTCTCGGTCTTGGCGAACCCGTAGGCGTTCTCGCCCTTCAGCAGGAGAGTCGCCGACTTGATCCCGGCCTGCTCGCCCGAATGCTGGTCGATCAGCTCCACCTTCATGCCGCGGCGTTCAGCCCAGCGGGTGTACATCCGCTGGAGCATGCCCGCCCAATCCTGGCTCTCGGTACCGCCCGCTCCGGCATTGACCTCGACATAGGTGTCGTTGCCGTCGGCCTCGCCGGCGAGCAGGGCCTGGACCTTGTCGTGGTCGGCACGCTTGGCGAGCGCGGCGAGGCTTTCAACCCCGTCCGCCTCCATCAGCGTATCGCCCTCGGCTTCGGCCATCTCGATGAGCTCGACCGTATCGGACAGCTCGCTCTCGATCGCGCGCGTCGCGGCGATCGCCTCGTCGAGCCGGCGACGCTCGCGCATAACGTCCTGCGCGGCCTTGGGATCGTTCCACAGCGCCTGGTCCTCGACGCGGGCGTTGAGCTCGTCCAGGCGACGCAACGCGCGATCCCAGTCGAGGAAGCGGCGCAGCAGCGCCAGCGCCTCGTTGATCGTGTCGACATGAGCCTGCGCTTCGGCGCGCATGATACTTCTCCAGGGCGCGGGCTCGTCCCGCGACTATTCTCGATGCGGCTAGTAGATTCCGCCTTCTCTTTGCAAGAAATCGCTGTCGCGCGGTGCCGCGGCCTTCTTCGCCGCGACCGTCGCGGTCGCCGTCGGGACGGGATCGGACCGGCGCGAGCGACGGCGCGGTTCGCTCTCCGGCTTGAACGCTTCCCAGATCACTCCCGCCTTCGGATCGCCGCCGGTGGGCCAGGCGCCGTAGACCGGCCGGCCGCTGCCGCGGTCGATCCGTACCATGCGGATCCCGGGCGGCGCGCGGAACGGCAGCTTGGGCAGCCCTTCATACGCCTTCACCGCGAACTCCTTGAAGATCGGTGCCGCGAACGTGCCGCCTTGTGCATAGCCGCCGAGATTGGAAGGCGCGTCATAGCCGACATACAGACCGCCGACGAATTGCGGAGTGCCGCCGACGAACCACACGTCGGTCGGGCCGGAGGTGGTGCCGGTCTTGCCGAACATCGGCCGGTCGAGATCGCGCAGCACGGTGGCGGTGCCGCGCTGGATCACGCCTTCGGTGATGTGAACCATCTGGAACGCGGTCTGCGCATCGATCACCTGCTTGCCGGTGGCGGCCGGCCGCGGCATCGACTGGCCGTTCCAGTCGCGTGCGTTGCAGCCGTCGCAGGCGCGCCAGTTCTCGGGCCAGATCACCTTGCCGTGGCGATCCTGCACGAAGTCGATCAGCGACGGTTCGTGCGCTCGGCCCTGGTTCGCCAGCGTCGCATAGGCGTTGACCATCCGGCTCACCGTCGTTTCGCCGGCGCCGAGCGCGAAGGCCAGATACGGCTGGTAGGAGCCCACGCCCAGGCGCTTCATCGTGTCGATCACCCGCGGCATACCGGTCTGCGCGGCGACGCGTACCGTCATCAGGTTGCGCGACTGCTCGATCCCCCAGCGCATCGTGTGCGGCCCCGCAGCGCGCATGTTGGCGAAGTTGCGGAAGCATTTCTGCCCCAGCCGCGCACCCTGATAGACGCAGAACGGACCGTCGACGATGATCGACGCAGGCGTCATTCCGTTCTCCAGCGCCGCCGAATACACGATCGGCTTGATCGTCGAGCCCGGTTGCCGCTGCGCCTGGGTCGCGCGGTTGAACGATTGGATGCGGCTGTCGAACCCGCCCTGCATTGCGAGCACCCGCCCTGTCGCAGGCTCCTCGACCACGAACCCGCCCGAGATCTTCGGCACCGAGCGGAGCGCGAAATCAGCCCCCGACGGCGCGACCGCGACGATGTCCCCCGGCTTGATCGCCGCGAATGCGGTGCCCCCCTGCCCGCGCACGGGCATCTCGGCGGCGTAGCGCGGCAACGTCGCGGTCTTGCCCGTGGCGAACCCGATCCGCCATGCATCGCCGTCACGCGCAATCGCGATCGCCGCGCGCCAGTCATTATAGTCCAGCGCGATGTTGGTGTTGAGCAGCGGCTGCAGCCAATTGTCGTCGACGATGTCGACATGCCGGATCGCCCCCGCCCAGCCACGACCGCGCTCGTACCGCAGCAGGCCGTTTCGAAGCGCCTGCGCGGCGAGATCCTGCAACCGCCGGTCGAGCGAGGTGCGCACCCACAACCCACCCTCGTAGACGCTGGTAGTGCCGTCGCGCGCCGTCTCGCCGAATTTGCGGATCAACTGGCGACGGACCTCCTCAACGAAATAGCCGCCGACCGACTCGTATTTCGGTGTGCGTCGGAGCACCGTGCCGAGCGGTTCACCCACCGCGGCGTCGCGCTGCGCGCGCGTGATGAATCCGTTGCGCAGCATCTCCGACAGCACATAGTCGCGCCGCTGGATCGCGCGTTCGGGATGGCGGACGGGATCGTAATTCGCCGGGCCCTTCGGCAGGATCGCGAGATAGGCGAGCTGTTCGAGTGTCAGCTCGGTCAGCTCCTTGTCGAAATATGCATGGCTGGCCGCTTCGACCCCGAACGCGTTACGCCCGAGCGCGATCTGGTTGAGATACAGTTCCAGGATCTGCGGCTTGGTCAGCGTGTCCTCGATCCGGTAGGCGAGGATCGCCTCCTTCAGTTTGCGCGTCGGCGAATAGGCATTGCCGATCAACAGGTTCTTGGCGACCTGCTGGGTGATCGTCGATCCGCCCTTGGCGCGGCGCCCGCTGCCGATCTTGGTGACGTAATCGACCACCGCGCCGGCGAGGCCCGGGTAATCGACGCCGTGGTGCTCGAAGAAGGTCTTGTCCTCGGCGGCGAGAAACGCACGCACCAGCATCGGCGGGTATTCGGCGTAGGACAGTTCGACCCGGCGCTCGCGCGCATAGGATTGGATCGGAGTGCCATCGATCCCGCGGACGTTGGTCGGCAGCGGCGGTTCGTAGGCGCGCAGCTTGTCGACCGAAGGCAGGTCGCGGATGATCAGCAGCCACAGGATCGCATAAGCCAGCAGGGCGAGCCCGGCGAGGATCGCCAACGCCTTCACCCACCAGCGTGCCCACAGCCGCGCCGCGACGGCGCGCACGCCGCCTGCGTCGCGGGTCAGCCTGAAGCGGGTGGTGGGGGGTTCGGACGCCATATACTTGAGCCGCGTCGTTTAGCAGATTGGCAACCGCGCGCCAGCCGGTCCTTTGCTTCCGTATCGTCGCGCGGTTTCGGGCCGGGCGACGACTGGTTCAGCGCGCCACCATCCGCCTGGCGAAATACACCTCCACCGCGCGACGAACGCTTTCGGCGATCCGCTTGCGGCCTTCCGGGCTGTCGATGAACGCCGCATCGACCGGGTTCGAGATATATCCCGTTTCGAAGAGGATCGAGGGCATATCGGGGGCCTTCAGCACCATCAGCGAAGCCATGCGGTGAAAATTGGCCTTAGTCGGGATCAGCGGCTTGGCCTCGCGGGCAAGCAAGCGGGCGAAACCCGCAGAGGCGTTCATCGTCTCGCGCTGGGTCAGGTCGATCAGGATCGACGACACGTCCGCGCCGGCGTCACCGAGATTGACCCCGGCGATGACGTCCGCCTTGTTCTCGCGCGCGGCGAGCCGTGCGGCTTCCTTGTCCGACGCGACCTCCGACAAGGTATAGACCGATGCGCCGCTGGCATCGCCAGAGCCGACGCTGTCGCAATGGACCGAGATGAACAGATCGCCTTTCAGCCGCCGCGCGATGCCGTAGCGTTCGCGCAGGATCAGGTAACGGTCGCGATCGCGGGTCAATGCGACGCGGACGCGGCCGCTTGCGAGCAGTTCGTCGCGCATGGCGCGAGCGATCCGCAGCGTCACGTCCTTCTCGCGCAACCCCGTCGCGGTGTTGATCGCCCCGGGATCGACGCCGCCATGACCCGCATCGATCACGACGAGCGGGCGATCGTCGTCGCCCTGCACCCGCGGCAACCCGGCGGACTTGGCGCGGGGCGGTACCGCGACGGACACCTTGTATTTCGGCCGTCCCGACAGCGACGCGATGTTGAACGGGAAGAACGTCACCGGCGCCGCCGCGCCGGCAGCCTTGAACCGCGCCGCATCGACCGGCTGGAGCGACAGCGTCAGTTCACGACCGTCGGCATCGAACCCGCCGTCGCCGATGATCGTCGGCACCGAAAGATCGAACAGCACGCGCGCGCCGCTCGCGCGACGGATCTGGCGGATCTGGCGCACCGCGCCGCCGATCGTCGAACTGTATCCCGGCGACGCCGTTGCGATATCGACGGCGATCTGGCGGCGGCTGCTGAAGACATGCCCGGTGGCGTCGTCGACCCGCCCTGCGAAGCGGATCACGACGCGGTCGCCACGCACCGCGACGCTCTGGATCGATGTCGACGCGGCGTGCGACGGCATTGCCGCCGTCAATGCAACGATCAGCGCCATTGCCGCAAACCTGCCGGCCCGGAATATGGCCATCAATCGTCCCTCTTTTCCGCCCGCGGGGCAATTGCCCGATCACGTGCGCCGATCATGTCGTGCCGGCGCTCATCGAACCGTAGCACATCATGGTTAACGAGTCGTTTACGTCGTTGATCCGTGGCTTTTTCCCGGTTTTCCGCACAAGAAGTGCGCCGGTTGCGATGCGCGTGACGCGATGCTACCTGTCCTCGCGTACCCGTGCGTCACGAGCTTTGGCAGCGTGACTCGCCGGTCCCCGCCCCTTCCTGGGGACGGCTTCAACAGGTTGACGTTCGCATGATGCATTTGCCCCACGCCAGTACCCGCCCGGCAGTTGCCGGCGGCTACGCGGCCGTGCCGGCGCCGCAGGGCCCTGCCCCCCGGCGTGCATCGCGAGCAGACGCATCTTCGCCATCCATCCGCGCGCCGCATCGGCGCGCATATCGTCGCGCGCCGACCGTGTTCACGGGGCGCGCGTGGAGATCATTCAATGACAACGCGTATGCTGATCGACGCACGCCACCGGGAAGAAACCCGGGTGGCCGTGGTCAAGGGAAACCGGATCGAGGAATTTGATTTCGAATCCGCCGAGCGCAAGCAGCTCAAGGGAAACATCTATCTAGCCAAGGTCACGCGGGTCGAACCGTCGCTCCAGGCGGCGTTCATCGACTACGGCGGCAACCGCCACGGCTTCCTCGCCTTCAGCGAGATCCATCCCGATTATTACCAGATCCCCAAGGAGGATCGCGACGCGTTGTTGCGCGAAGAGGCCGAGCACGCCGCCGAAGAGGCTGCGCTGCGCGCCGAGCATGACGATGACGACGATCTCGATGACGGCATCGAAGAGGTCGAGCGCGGCGAGGACGAGGGTACGTCGTCGGGCGACGATCTCGACGAGGACGATCACGCCGAGGACGACGAAGCCGAGGAGGGCGAAGGGCCCCGCGCGCCCAAGCGCGGCCGCAGCGCCAACGAGGATCAGGTCGAGGCGCTGCGCCAGCGTCGCATGAACCTGCGCCGCCGCTACAAGATCCAGGACGTGATCCACCGGCGCCAGGTGCTGCTCGTCCAGGTCGTGAAGGAAGAACGCGGCAACAAGGGCGCGGCGCTCACCACCTATCTCTCGCTTGCCGGCCGCTATTGCGTGCTGATGCCCAACACGTCGCATGGCGGTGGGATCAGCCGCAAGATCAGCAACGCGGGCGATCGCAAGCGCCTGAAGTCGATCATGGCGGACATGAAGCTGCCGCCGTCGATGGGCTGCATCGTCCGCACCGCGGGGCTGCAGCGCACCAAGGTCGAGATCAAGCGCGACTTCGATTATCTCGCCCGGCTGTGGGACGGGATCCGCGAGACCACCCTTGGCTCGTCGGCGCCGGCCCTGGTCTATGGCGACAGCGACCTGATCAAGCGCGCGATCCGCGACATCTACAACAAGGACATCGACGAGGTGATCGTCGAGGGCGACGACGGCTATCGCCAGGCCAAGGAGTTCATGAAGCTCCTGATGCCGAGCCATGCGCGTCGCGTGAAGCAATATGCCGATGCCGTGCCGCTCTATCAGCGCGCCGGCGTCGAGGATCAGCTCGCCGCGATGTACCACCCGGTCGTGCAGCTGAAGTCGGGCGGCTATCTGGTCATCAACCCGACCGAGGCGCTGGTCTCGATCGACATCAACTCGGGCCGCTCGACCCGCGAGCACAATATCGAGCAGACCGCGACCCAGACCAACCTCGAGGCCGCGCAGGAAATCGCGCGCCAGCTGCGGCTGCGCGACATGGCCGGGCTGGTCGTCATCGACTTCATCGACATGGACAACGGCTCCAACGTCCGCAAGGTCGAGAAGGCGATGAAGGAAGCGCTGAAGAACGATCGCGCCCGCATCCAGGTCGGCCGCATCTCGTCGTTCGGCCTCATGGAAATGAGCCGCCAGCGTTTGCGCACCGGCGTGCTCGAGGCATCGACCCGCGCCTGCCCGCATTGCGAGGGCACCGGGCTGGTTCGCACCGCCTCGTCCGCCGGCCTCTCCGCGCTGCGCCTGATCGAGGACGAGGCCGCGCGCGGTCGCGGCTCGATCCTGACGCTCCGCGCGAGCCAGGAAGCCGCCTTCTACGTCCTCAATCAGAAACGCGCCGACATCGCCGAGATCGAGGATCGCTATGGCGTCCATGTCGAGATCCTCGCCGATCGCGAAGAGGAAGGCGCGCGCATGTCGGTCGAGGCCGCCGGTCCGCCACCCGCGCACGCGCCCAAGTTCGAACTTCTCGTCGAGGAAGAGGAGGACGATTACGTCGAGGAGATCGACGCCGACGAGGACGAGGAAGAGATCGTCGCAGACGGCGCCGAGGAGGAGGAAGGGGAGCCGCGTCGCGAGCGCGCGCCCCGCGAGGAACGTGCCGCCGGCGAGGATGGCGAAGGTCGCGGCAAGCGCCGTCGTCGTCGTCGTGGTCGCGGACGCGGTCGTCGCGACGAACAGGGCGAGAATGGCGCCGAAGGCGGCGAGAGCGTCGAACTGGATGCCGAGGCAGGCGACGCGGAAGCCGAAGGCGAGATCGACGAGACGGTGGCGAGCGACGCCGCAGAGTTCGTCGGTGAACAGCCTGCCGGCGAGGACGGCGAAGGCCGTCGGCGGCGCGGCCGTCGTGGTCGCCGCGGCGGTCGCGGTGGTCGTGGCGGTCAGGCGGAGGCCGGTGGTGAAGCTACCGCCGACTCGATCGAGCCCGCATCCGACCTCGACGCCGAGCCGACCGACGATGTCGTGGTAGCGGCAGAGGCCGAGGTCGAAGTGCCCGCAGCCGCGCCGCCCCAGGCTGCGGTCGAGGCACCGAAGACTCGTCGCCGTCCCCGCGCCCGCGCCAATGCACCGGTCGCGGAAACCCCTGCCCCGGTCGCAGCCCAGGTCGCCGATGCTCCGGCGTCGGAAGCCCCGGAAGCCGAAGCACCTGCCGAGCCGGCCAAGAAGCCGCGCCGGCCGCGGCGCAAGACCGCAGCAGCGGTCGAACCGGCTCCGGCCGACGTCGCGCCCGAGCCTGAGGCCGAGCCCGAGGCCGAGGCCCCACCGGCTCCGGCCGAGAAGCCGAAGCGCCGGGCAGCGCGCAAGCGCCCGGCCGCGGGCACCGACGCGCCGGGATCGACGCCCGAGGCCGATGCTGCGGACGTCGCCGGATCGCCGGTCTCGCCGTCGCCCGATGCATCCGGCGCGGCAGCGAACGACACCGCGGATACCGATGATGAGGAAGGCGGCCCGCCGCGTCGCGGCTGGTGGCAGCGCACCTTCGGCGCCTGATGCCCGTGCGCCCCCTCCCCGGCCGTGCCGGGGAGGGGAGCGTCGCAAACCGCCACAAGCCGTTGTCCCCGCCGCGAAAACCAGCGATAACGCACCCATGAAGCGTTTCATCGCCGCCGCGACCGCCGCGATCCTGCTCCTCGCCCAGCCCGCAACCGCCCAGTCGATCCTGCGCGATGCCGAGACCGAGGCGATGTTCAACGACATGTCGGCGGGCATCATCAAGGCCGCCGGCCTGTCGACCCGCGATGTCCGGGTGGTCCTGATCAACGACGAGTCGATCAACGCCTTCGTGGTCGGCGGGCAAACGGTCTACGTCCATTCGGGGCTGATCCAGGCCGCGAACAACGCGAACGAAGTGCAAGGCGTGATCGCCCACGAGATCGGCCACATCGCCGATGGCCACGTCATTCTCGCGGATGCCGGATCCAAGCCGGCGATGGGCATCACCCTGTTGTCGATGGTTCTCGGCATCGCTGCGATGGCGGCGGGCAGCGGCGACGCGGGCGCCGGGATCATGGCGGCCGGCCAGCAGGCCGGGCTCGCCAAATATCTTTCCTATACGCGCACCCAGGAATCGAGCGCCGACGCGGCGGGCGCGCGCTACCTCAACACCGCCGGGGTCAGCGGCAGGGGGATGATCTCGTTCTTCAAGAAGCTGCAACAGCAGGAATATGCCTATGGCCTCGCGAACATCGATCCGTTCATGCAGAGCCACCCCCTGTCGGGCGAACGCATCGCGAGCCTGACCAACGACCTGCAAACCGGACCGGCGTGGAACGCCAAGCCCGACGCTGCGCTCGAGGAGCGGTTCAAGCGGGTGCGCGCAAAGCTGCAGGGCTATGTCGCGCCGGCGCCACGGACGCTCGCCGAGTACCCCGCCGGCAACAACTCGATCTATGCGCGCTACGCCCGCGCCTATGCCTATCACAAGGCCGGCTATCCCGACAAAGCCGATGCGGAAACGACGGCGTTGATCGCGACCAAGCCGGACGATCCCTACTTCCAGGAGATCCAGGGCCAGATCCTGCTTGAGGCAGGGCGGCCGCGCGAGGCGTTAGCGCCGCTTCGTGCCGCCACCGCAGGATCGAACAACAACCCGCTGATCGCGACCACATTCGGCCATGCGCTGATCGCGACCGAGGACAAGGCGAACTATGCCGAAGCTGTCCGCATCCTGCGTATCGCGGTCAATCGCGACAGCGAGAACCCGTTCGCCTGGTACCAGCTCGGCACGGTCTACGAACTCACCGGCGATACGGCACGCGCCGCGCTCGCCACCGCAGAGCGGGCGAGCATGACCGGCGACCATCGCACCGCCGCCCAGAGCGCCCGCTACGCTCTCGCCAACATTCCCGCGAATACCACCGACTGGATCCGCGCACAGGACATCGCGATGGCGGCGCAGAACGACATGGACGACAACCCCAAGAAGTATAAGCGCCGATGAGCCGGTGGACGATGCCGCTGGTGGCGCTGCTCGGTGCGGCGGTCGGCGCGGCTACGATCTGGGGTTTGGACCGGTATGCAGCACCCGGCGGTGCCGACCGCGTCAGGATCGAACGCGTGGTTCACGACTATGTCCTCGCCAACCCCGAGATCATCCCGAAAGCGATGCAGGTGCTTCAGGACCGCGAATCCGGCAAGCTGGTCGCTGCGAACCGCGCCGCGATCACCACACCGTTCGGCAGTGCCTGGGCGGGAAACCCGGACGGCGACGTTACGGTCGTCGAATATTTCGATTATAATTGCGGCTATTGCCGCGCGAGCCTGCCGATGGTCGCGGACCTGCTGAAACGCGACCCCAATATCCGAATCGTCTACCGCGACCTGCCGATCCTGACGGAGAGCAGCCGGACGGCCGCCCGGGCGAGTCTCACCGCCGCGCAGCAGGGAAAGTTCCAGGCATTTCACGACGCGCTCTATGCCGCCGGGCCGGTCAGCGATGCGACGATCGGCACCGCGGCGCGGAAGGCGGGCCTCGCCCCCACCGCTCCCGCGCCGATCGACGCCGAGATCGCACGCAATCTGGAGACCGCCGCCAAGCTCGGCGTGACGGGGACCCCGAGCTGGGTAATCGGCGATCGTGTGCTGTCGGGCGCGCTGCCGGTCGACGAACTGGAGAAGGCGATCGCAGCGGCGCGGGCGCGTTAAGTTCACCACATTCGTCACCCCTGAACTAGTTTGGCGTGACGGGCTACGACCGGCAATCGGAACCCCCTTTCCAACCCTCCATCCCGGCCCCATCTACGCACCCGAAGGGGCACCCGACATCGAACCGATCCTCACCATCGCCGGCGTCTCCAAGACCTATGCCGGCGGCACCACCGCGCTCTCCCCGGTCGACCTCACCATCAACAAGGGCGAGATCTTCGCGCTGCTCGGCCCCAACGGCGCGGGCAAGACCACCCTCATCAGCATCATCTGCGGGATCGTCACGCCATCGTCGGGCACCGTCACCGTTGGCGGCCACGACGTCGTCCGCGACGCGCGCCACGCCCGCCGGATGATCGGGCTCGTCCCGCAGGAACTGTCGGTCGACATGTTCGAGACCGTGCTCGCCACCGTCACCTTCAGCCGCCGGCTGTTCGGGCGCTCGGGGCACAGCGCCTATATCGAGGAGGTGCTCCGTGACCTCTCGCTCTGGGACAAGCGCAACGCCAAGATCATGGAACTGTCGGGCGGAATGAAGCGCCGCGTGCTGATCGCGAAGGCGCTGTCGCACGAGCCCGACGTCCTGTTCCTCGACGAACCGACCGCCGGGGTCGACGTCGCGCTGCGCCGCGACATGTGGGCGCTGGTCCACCGGCTGCGCGCGAAGGGCACCACGATCATCCTTACGACGCATTATATCGAGGAGGCCGAGGAGATGGCCGACCGCGTCGGCGTGATCGACAAGGGCAAGCTGCTGCTGGTCGAGGAAAAGACCGCGCTGATGCACAAGCTCGGCAAGCGCACCCTCGATCTCGCGCTGGTCGAGCCCCTTACGGCCGTGCCCGCCGATCTCGATCGCTTGGCGCCGACGCTGGAACATGACGGCCACGTCCTCCGCTACGTCTTCGACGCCACCGAGGAACGCACCGGCATCCCGTCGCTCCTCACCCATCTCGCCGAACGCGGTATCGCCTTCAAGGATCTCGAGACGTCGAAATCGAGCCTCGAGGACATCTTCGTCGATCTGGTAGGGCATAAGTGATGATGCAGCGCCGACCTACCCTTCTCCGTCATGCCGGACCTGTTCCGGCATCCACCCCTCCGCTCGATCAATCCCCCATTGGTGCGCGGGACCGTGGACCCCGGCACATGTCCGGGGTGACGAAGGAAGAAGCCCCGGAGCCAACACCATGAACCATCACGGCATCTGGGCGATCTACCGCTTCGAAATGGCGCGTGCGCTACGCACGCTGTGGCAGAGCCTCGTCACCCCCGTGCTCACCACGTCGCTGTACTTCATCGTCTTCGGCGGGGCGATCGGCAGCCGGATGCAGGAGGTCGGCGGGGTCGGCTATGGCAGCTTCATCGTGCCGGGGCTGATCATGCTGTCGCTGCTCACCCAGAGCATCTCGAACGCGTCGATCGGGATCTACTTTCCGAAATTCACCGGCACGATCTACGAGCTCCTGTCCGCCCCCGTCTCGGCGATGGAGATGGTGCTCGGCTATGTCGGCGCCGCCACCACCAAGTCGGTAATCCTGGGGCTGATCATTCTCGCGACGGCCGCGCTGTTCGTGCCGCTGCGCATCGAACACCCGCTGGCGATGATCGCCTTCCTGATCCTCACCTCGATCGCGTTCAGCCTCTTCGGGTTCATCATCGGGGTCTGGGCAAAGGGCTTCGAACAGCTATCGTTCGTCCCAGCACTGCTGATCACCCCGCTCACCTTCCTGGGCGGCGCCTTCTACTCGATCGACATGCTCCCCCAGCCGTGGCGCACCGTCAGCCTGTTCAACCCGGTCGTGTATCTCGTCAGCGGCTTCCGCTGGAGCTTCTTCGGCACCGGTGACGTCGCGGTCGGCGTCAGCCTCGCGGTCACCGCGGGCTTCCTCGCGCTGTGCCTCGTTGTCATCGCGTGGATCTTCAAGACCGGCTGGCGCCTGAAAAGCTGAGATCGCATCGCGGCGGTTTGGACCAGGCCGCATGACGGGCGAACGCCAGGGAAACCAAGATCCGGATCGGGTGGGCTGCTCATCCCGCCTCCGCGCATGCGGCGGCTAATCGCTGTCCACGACACGCTTCGAGCAGGAAGCGTGTGTCGGCCCGCTCAAGACGCCGCCAGCCAGCGGCCGGACCACCAGTGCATTGAGGTTGATCGCCGCGTGCACCGCCATCGCGAGCCACAAGGATCCGCTTCCGAAGTAGAAGCCCGACAGCACCAGCCCTATCGCGAAGGTTGCCAGCATCCCGAGCCAGCCCTGATACCGATGCACCGCACCGAATGCAGCGGCACCCACGAACAGCCCGGCGACCGCACTCCCGGTCGCCAGCACCACGACAAGCGGCAGGAACAGGCGGAAGAACAACTCCTCCACGATCCCTGCCGACACCGCCAGCAGCCCGGCCCAAGCCAGTTCGCCTCGATTGCGCGGCATCAGCCCGGCGCCACCGATCGGCACCTTCGCCGCCATGCCCCGCCGCCGCTTGACCAACAGTGTCGTGATCAGCAGCACCTCGCCTGCAGTCAACCCGATCGCCGCGCCGCGCACGAAGCTCGCAGGGTTGCTCATCGTCAGCAGCGGCAGTCGCAGCGTCGCGAGTTCTTGCGGAAAGCGGCCGATCGCATCGACCCGTCCGATCAGCAGCAATCCGACGGCGGGCAGCACACCGAACGCGATCCAGGACCGCACCACGGTCCGTCGATATCGCCGCCGCGCCTGCGCGCCGTCGAGCGCCGCGAGCGGCCGCAACCCGCGCCGCGCGCCCGCCGCAAACCACGCGACGACCGCCAGCGCGATCGCGACCAGCAGCGCTGCGAGCATCAGAGGCGGTGTTCGCCCTTCACCCAGCGTACCGTGCCCGACGACGCGCGCATCACCACGCTCTCGGTGGTCATCACCTTGCCCTTGCGCTTGACCCCCTGCAGCAGCGACCCGTCGGTCACGCCGGTCGCAGCGAAGATGCAGTCGCCGCGCGCCAGCTCGGTCAGGTCGTACTGCTTGTCCAGATCGGTCACGCCCCATTTCGCCGCACGGGCCCGCTCGTCGTCGTTACGGAACAGGAGCCGGCCCTTGAACTGCCCGCCCACGCACCGCAGTGCCGCCGCCGCCAACACACCCTCGGGCGCGCCGCCCGAACCCATATAGATGTCGATCGTCGTGTCGGGATTGGTCGTCGCGATCACCCCCGCGACGTCGCCGTCGCCGATCAGCATGATCCCACACCCCAGCGCGCGCAGTTCGGCGATGAGCGCCTGATGGCGCGGGCGATCGAGCACGCACGCGATGATGTCGCGCGGGCTCACCCCCTTGGCGGCAGCGACCGCGGTGACGTTTTCGGTCGGCGTGCGATCGAGATCGATGATCCCCTCTGGATAGCCCGGCCCCACCGCGATCTTGTCCATATAGACGTCGGGGGCGTTGAGCAGCCCGCCCTCCTCGGCGATCGCCAGCACCGCCAGCGAATTCGGGCCTGCGGTCGCGCAGATCGTCGTGCCCTCGAGCGGATCGAGCGCGATGTCGATCTTCGGCCCGGTGCCGATCGCGGATCCGACCTTCTCGCCGATGAACAGCATCGGTGCCTCGTCGCGTTCACCCTCGCCGATCACGACGGTGCCGTCCATGTAGAGCGAGTTCAGCGCCTCGCGCATCGCCTCTACCGCCGCAGCGTCGGCTGCCTTCTCGTCGCCGCGCCCGACCAAGGTCGAGGCCGCGATCGCGGCCGCCTCGGTCACGCGGACCATCTCCAATACGAGCACTCGGTCGAGAACCTGGCTGGCGGTCGCGGTCATGGAATCCCTCTCAGATGTTTGCGCGGGGATAGGCAGCGCAGGTGGCGCTGTCGAGGACATCGCACTCCTTGGCAGTCATCCGGCGATCGCGATGGTCAACCGAAGGACCGCCGTTCACTTTCGTCATCCCGGCGCAGGCCGGGACCCAGGATCACATGCGATGCGCTGCTTGTCTCTGGGTGCCGGCGTTCGCCGGGATGACGGTGAGAGAGGAAGCGCTCGCCCAATCTAGTCGCGCAGCAGTTCGTTTATGCTGGTCTTCGAGCGGGTCTGCGCATCGACCCGCTTGACGATCACGGCGCAGTACAGGCCGAGATTGCCGCCGGTCGATCCGGGCACCACCACTGCATAGGGCGGCACCTCGCCCTTGAAGACCTCGCCGGTCGCGCGATCGATGATCTTGGTCGAGGCGCCGAGATACACGCCCATCGACAGCACCGCGCCCTCGCCGACGCGCACGCCCTCGGCGACTTCGGATCGCGCACCGATGAACGCGCCGTCGCCGATGATCACCGGATCGGCCTGCAGCGGCTCGAGGACCCCGCCGATCCCGGCCCCGCCCGACAGGTGGACGTTCTTGCCGATCTGCGCGCACGACCCGACGGTCGCCCAGGTGTCGACCATCGTCCCCTCGCCGACATGCGCACCGATATTCACGAAGCTGGGCATCAGGATGGCGCCCGGCGCGACATAGGCACCGCGGCGGACGATGCTGCCCGGCACCGCGCGGAAGCCGGCGGACCGGAACTCGGCCTCGCTCCAGCCCGAGAATTTCGAGGGCACCTTGTCGAACCAGTGGCCCGCGCCTGGGCCATTGTCGATCAGCCGGTTGTCGTTGAGGCGAAAGGACAGCAGCACCGCCTTCTTCAGCCACTGGTTGACGCGCCAGCCGCCTGCACCGTCGGGCTCGGCGACACGCGCCTCGCCCGAGTCGAGCAGCGACAGCGCCTGATCGACCGCGTCACGGGTCGCGCCTGCGGTGTCGAACCCGATCGCGGCGCGATCTTCCCATGCGGCATCGATCGTGGTGGCGAGTTGGTCGGTCATGATTCCTCCAAGATGCTCTCGAGCCACGATGCGAGATCGCGGACGGTGAAATCGATATAGCTGCGGTCGCTGTCGCTGGCCTGTTCGGAGCCGTTGTCGACCCAGACGGTCGTCATGCCGATTGCCTTGGCGGGTGCGAGGTTGCGCGCCATGTCCTCGACGAACAACGCCGTCGTCGGATCGAGATCGAACGCTGCGCAGAGCCCGGCATAGGCGGCCGGGTGCGGCTTGGGCACCAGTCCCATCGCGTGGATGTCGTGCACCGCCTCGAAGCTGCCGCCCAGGCCGAGACGCTCGAGCACCTTCAGCGCATAGGGTGTGTCGCCATTGGTGAAGACCAGCTTGCGCCCGGGCAGTCGCGCGATCGCCGCAACCAGCGGGGCGTCATGGTCGAGCACGTCCATCTCGACGTCATGGACGTACGCGAGGAATTCATGCGGATCGACCTCGTGCTCGGTCATCAGCCCGGAGAGCGTGGTGCCGTGACCGAGGAAGTAGGCCTTCTGGATGCGGTGTGCCTCGGCTGCATCAACCTTCAGAAATTCGGCGATAAAAGCCGTCATCCTGGCGTCGATTCGCGCAAACAGGTTCGCCTGCGCCGGATAGAGCGTGTTATCGAGATCGAAGATCCAGGTGCGGATCGAGGCGAGACGCGGGTGCATCGCGCGGGCTCTACGGATCGTACCTCGATATCGCAACGTCGGGCGCACATCGTTAGCGTCTTCGAAAGTGAAAGTGCGGCAATGCATCGGTCTCGGATCGGAACGGTGGGTGAGATGACGACGGCACGACCCTGGCTGCTGCGCTCGACCGCGATCCTCGGCGTCGCGCTGGTTGGCGCCTGCGGCGGCGGCGGCGGTGGCGGAGTCGGCAGCACACCGGCACCACCGACTACCGCACCCGCGCCGACCCCGACACCGACGCCGATCCAGACCCCGCCGGTCACCCCCTCGCCGACGCCCGCCCCGACCGCGACGCCCGCGCCGACCCCGACCCCGGGCAGCAGCGTCGACACGACGGAATATCGCGCCACCGTCGGCGCAGTGTCGATGAACGCACTCGCGGCCTATCAGCGTGGCGCGACCGGACTGGGCGTCAGCGTCGCCGTCATCGATACCGGGATCGATCTCGACAGCCCCGAGTTCGGCAGCCGCATTTCCGCCGCCTCGCAAAGTGTCGCCGGCAATGCGAGCATCGACGACGAGGGCGGCCATGGCACCGCCGTGGCCTTCACGATCGCGGGCCGGCGCAACGGCACGGGCACCCACGGCGTCGCGTTCGATTCGACGTTGATCGTGCTGCGCGGCGACACCCCCGGCAGCTGCGCGACCGGCTCGACCCCGGACGCGACGGGATGTTCGTTCAACGACGACAACATCGCACGCGGGATCGACGTGGCGCGGACCAGCGGTGCCAAGGTAATCAACATCTCGCTCGGTGGCGACGATGCCGCCTCGCCGACATTGCTCGCGGCGGTCAACCGCGCGACCGCCGCCGGTATCGTCATCGTCGTTGCCGCCGGCAATGATGGCACTGCCAACCCGAGCGCCTCCTCGGCCTTCGCCAACCAGGCAGCGGTAGCGCGCAATCAGGTGATCATCGCGGGTTCGGTCGGCGCCAACGACGCGCGTACTGCTGGCGCGGACGCGATCTCCAGCTTCAGCGATCGCGCGGGGAGCAGCGCAGCGCATTATCTCACCGCGGTCGGCGAGCGCGTCCGCGCGCCCGACGAGACTAATACCGCCTATCTTTGGTCCGGCACGTCGTTCGCGACCCCGCAGATTACCGCGGCGGTCGCACTGCTGGCCCAAGCGTTCCCCAACCTCTCCGGCGCGCAGATCGTCGACCTGTTGTTCCGCACCGCTCGCGATGCCGGCGCTGCAGGGACCGATGCGACCTACGGGGTCGGCGTGCTCGATCTGACCGCGGCATTCCAGCCGGTCGGCGCGACGACGCTGGCGGGCTCGGCGCTGGCGGTGTCGACGACCAGCAACGCCACGCTGTCCGCACCGATGGGCGACGCGCGTCAGGGGACCCTCGGCACCGTCATCCTCGACAGCTACAACCGCGCCTTCGCGATCGATCTCGGCAATACCGTCCGCCACGGCA